>JAGRHI010000247.1:8951-15703 GCA_020445045.1 Candidatus Competibacteraceae bacterium | reverse complement strand
GGCCGGTTTCGCCTTCCGCCGTCGAACGGAACAGGGCGGAGACATCGTTCTGACCTTCGACGTCGGCCTTGTTGGCGAAATACAGATAACGGCGGTTGGCTTGCGACTCGCCGGCGAAAGCCGCTTTCAAATTGTCTTCGGTCTGGGAACCCTTGAGCTGCATGGATGAACTCCTCTCTTTAGGATGATCGGGCAAGCACAAGACCCTGTTGCCATTAGGGTCAAAAAAAGTGTAGTTCGTGGTTTCCCATGCGGCTAATTGACTAAATCAATGAGGTTGATAGCCAATGCTTATACTATTTCCGAACAGGCATTGGATTTTTATCGGATTAGATTTACCTGCGACTTCAATCTCTTATAACTTGCAAGCAAGTTCCCGGTGATTGGGATTTGGTATTATTCGGGCGATTCGAGGGGTTGGCCATGATGCCTGGTCCCGGAAGCGGGTGAGAACGAGGACGATCGGAATCCTGGCATGCGGGACGGGTCGAATGATCGCGACTTTTCGTTTCCCTACTGGAGAGAGACTCCATGCCAGCCTTATTGCATTTGCTACGTCCGCATGAACGGGATATCGGTTTTCCCGTGAAGCGCCTGCTGCCCGCCGCCGCGGTATCGGCGGTGGGACCGTTCGTGTTCTTCGATCACATGGGACCGGCGACCTTCCCGGCGGGAACAACGGAAGGCGACGTTCGGCCACATCCGCATATCGGCCTCTCCACCTTTACCTATCTGTTCTCGGGGGCCATGTCGCACCGGGATAGCCTGGGCGTGGTACAGCGCATCGAACCGGGCGCGGTCAACTGGATGACGGCGGGGCGCGGGGTGGTGCATTCCGAGCGGGTTCCCGCCGATATCCGGGATTCGGGGCAACAGGTGGAAGGTATCCAGATGTGGCTGGCGGCGCCAGCGGATCGGGAAGACGACGCGCCGGGTTTCCAGCATGCCCCAGCGGAGACCTTGCCGCTGATCGAAGCGGGTGGCGCGCGGCTGCGCGTGCTGGCCGGCGCTTTCCAGGGCGCTATCTCCCCGGTGCGAACCGAGATACCGACCCTGTGCGTGAGTGGCAAATTGGCGGCGCAAGCGACTCTGACGTTGCCGGCCGAAGTCGAGGAATTGGCGGTCTACGTCGCGGCCGGCGAGTTGGTTTTGGCCGAACAAACGCTGGGCGCGGGCCAGATGGCGGTGCTCGACCCTCGGATGGAAACCGTGGCGCGCGCCACCCAGCCCGTCCGCTTGATGTTGATCGGTGGCCAGCGGCTGGATGGCAAGCGATTGATCTGGTGGAATTTCGTGGCGACTTCCCGCGAGCGCATCAAGGCGGCCATGCTCGCCTGGGCACAGGAACGGTTTCCGCTCATTCCCGGTGAAACCGAACGCATTCCGTTACCGGCCGGATCGTCGGCGGATGAATTGGTTAAATTTTCACCAATTTAACATGACATCAACCCGGTCAAATGCTTGCATCCGTGTTGACGCACTCGGCAAGCGATTTATCCACAGAATCTGTGGACAAGTCCTCGCGGTCAGTGAGATAGGCGGTAGTTGGGGTCGCGGCGAATGTCAAGCGGGTGCTCCCTCTTTATCATCCGATCAATGAAGCAGAGGTTGGAGTCGGGGCATTGGCCAGGCTCAGCCACTCGCCATCCGCGCCCCTGCCCGCCAGGCCGCCTATCAGGCGACTCTCCAGGCAATCCGTGTCGAACCAAGGTTTCCCAGCGCGTAATCATGGGAAGCCGCCGGTTCCATTGCCAATTCCCCGGTTGCCGGAATTGCTCTTGATTTTCTTGCTTGCCGCCGTCCGGGCCATCGCTTCAGGCGCTTCGGCCGGTGGATACCACCGGCACCCGTGGACAGCAAGGCCGCTCTCCATTCGGTGGAACGGCCTTTTGTCGTTCCTTGCCCCGATATCGGGATTGCCGCCGTGATAGACCCAGCGTCGAGAGCAGCGACTCTGAAACGAGGAAACCAATACGCTATCGTTTCTCCAGCGATATTCCTGATGGGTGGGATTGGCGATACGTCGGAACAGAAACTCACTGCCACCGCATCAGGCCACCGGCAATGACTGTATCGGGAACACCGACATGAAAAAATTCAGCATCATCTGGGCGATCGCTCTCTTCCTGGGTTCGAGCATCGCTGTCGCGCAAGACCGGGCACCCGAGCCTTTGTTGCCCGACCGTATCCCCTTCGTCAGTCCGCCGGGCTTATCGGGCGTGCGGGTCGCTCGAATTCTCGGGAACCCCAAGCAGCCAACGCCCTATCTGATACGGGTCAAACTCGCCGCCGGTGCCCGAATTCCACCCCATACTCACCCCGACGAACGTAGTAGCACGGTGCTGGCGGGAACGCTCCACGTCGGATTTGGCGAAACGTTCATGGAATCGCGAGTCGTCGCCGTGCCGACGGGTGGGGTTTACGTGGCGCCGGCGGGTGTCCCGCATTACCTCTGGGCCAAGGACGGCGAGGTGATCTATCAGGAAGCGGGGACGGGGCCGACTGGCGTCGCCTTCGTCAAACCGTAGCCGGGCCGAGTTCCGATACCGGGCACCCCTCGGTGTCAAATAACGGAATACTCCTGGGGAAACCGCCATGAACCTTCCATTCAACGATCACTTCACGCCGGTCACCACCCATTACGCCCGGTTTCGCCCCACCTATCCTGAAGCGCTGTTCGCCTGGCTGGCGACCATCGCGCCCGCGCGGGAACTGGCGTGGGATTGCGCGGCGGGCAGCGGCCAAGCCACGCTCGATTTGGCCCGATACTTCACCCGCGTGATCGCCACCGACGCCAGCCGGGCGCAAATCGACGCGGCGCCACCCCATCCGAACGTCGAATACCGAGTCGCGCCCGCCGAGGCGTCGGGCCTACCCGAAGCGGCGGTGGACACGATTACGGTGGCGCAAGCCCTGCACTGGTTCGACCTGGACCGTTTCCATGCGGAAGTGCGTCGGGTCCTGAAGCCCGGCGGCATCCTGGCGACGTGGAGCTATGGCCTACAGACGGTGGACGAGGCTCGCGTCGATGCCTGCGTGCAAACCTTCTATCGGGACACGGTGGGTCCTTACTGGCCACCCGAACGCCGGCATGTCGAAAGCGGCTACCGGAGCTTGCCGTTCCCGTTTCGCGAAATTCCGGCGCCGGAATTCCACATGACCGCGACCTGGACCTTGCCGGAACTGCTCGGTTACTTGCGAAGCTGGTCGGCGACGGGACGCTACCTCGCCGCGCGCGGCACGGACCCGGTGGACGATCTGGCGGCGGAACTCGCGTCGCCGTGGGGCGATCCATCCGTCCGGCGGCGGGTGACCTGGCCACTGTCCTTGCGGGTGGGCCAGGATTGAAGGCGGCAAGACGGTGGGGGGAGGGAATCCCTCGTGGAAAACACCGCCTCGCGAGACCGAGATGAATGGCTTGGAGCGGTAAAAACCCAGTTTGGAACTACACTTCAGCTTATCTGGATCAGGATGATCCGGATGGCTCCGCGACCCAACCCTGTCATTCGGGCGCTGTGCCGCCCGGACCTTCATCTCATCGACTTCAGGCGTCGCGGGATACAGCGGAAAGTAGTTGCATGCTTCTGAACCAACAGGAGGATATCATGGAATTGATCACCGAACGTGTCGAAGTATGGGCTGCCGGTATCGAAGACAAGCCCGGCAGTTTGGCCAATGTCCTAACCGGCCTGCGGGAAGCCGGCGCCGATCTCAACTTCATTCTCGCCCGGCGGGAGCTGGATCAATCTGGTAAATCGGTCGTCTATGTCACTCCCTTGAACGGCGATGCCGAACTGGAAGCCGCCGCCACCCTGGGTTTCAACGTGACTACACGGGTGCATTCGGTGCGTGTCGAGGGCGAGAATCAACCGGGGATCGCCGCCGCGCTGGCTTCGAAACTCGCGGCGGCGGGTATCAACCTGCGCGGTTTCTCGGCGGCGGTGTTCGGGACTCGCTTTATTTTGTACATTGGCCTCGACTCCACCCAGGACGCCGCTAAGGCCATGACCGTGCTTCAGCAGGCATAACAATGCGTTCCTTGCGGCTGGTTGCCTAAAGCATCCTCCGCCTCGCGCCCGGCGACACTCATCTTCCCTGCCGCCGGGCTTGCCATTCCCGCATCCCAATCCCCCATCGTTTCCCAAGCGTGGGGGTGTCGGGCAACCCCGAAACCCAAGCCAACTCGCTAATCCCCCGCCGCTGGGCGTCAGACCCTGTGGCAACCCTGGGTTTTGCATCCCGTGATCCAGAACCGAGGCAGTGGCATTCCCCGCATGCTCCTGGAGCGCGAATCCGAAAATCATGCGCGATGCTGTACAGGAAAAGTAGCACCTGGCAAGATTCATGATATATTCATCATTGTTAATTTGTATTAACAATCAAGCGCATCGTCAGGAGCGTACCGACCATGGAGCCTTCCTTCCCTCGACCCCTGGTGATGGTGGACACAGCGTTGTTCACCATTCTCGACGAACGCCTGTGTCTGCTGCTGACCCGGCGCAAGGAGCCACCGTTCGAACGGCAACTCGCGCTGCCCGGTGGATTCGTGCACGTCGACGAGGACGCGGATACGGAAGCGGCGGCGCGAAGAGTGGTGTGCGGCAAGATCGGCTTCGACGCGCCTTATCTCGAACAGTTGTTCACGTTTTCCGGGGTCACCCGAGACCCTCGGGGCTGGTCGGTCAGCGTCGCCTACTACGCCCTGATCCCCGCTTCCCTGCTGGATCGGAGTCAAGCCGCCGAAGCCTTTCCAGTGGACACGCTGCCGGCGTTGCCATTCGACCACGACCGGATCGTCGCCAAAGCCATCGAGCGGCTGCGCGGCAAGGCAACCTATTCCTCTTTACCGGCCTTTCTGCTGCCGGCGGCATTTACCATGAACGAATTGCATCGCATCTATGAGCAGACCATCGGCGTCCGCCTCGACAAGGCGTCGTTCCGCCACAAGATCCTGGAACAGGGCATCATCGATCCGATCCCCAGCCAGTTTCGGATCGGCGCGCACCGACCGGCGCAACTCTACCGGCTGGCAAATCGCGTGCTGACCGCCTTCGAACGCAAGATTTAGGGGCTGGGTAAATCCCACCCGTCTATACTCGACTTGCTCCCCATGGTAACCGGGCTTTCGCACCACTCAACAAATTATGGACAGCAAGTAGCGACCATGAACCCGAGCTTGATTCCAAAAGATACCCGACACCGGTTGGCGCGCCTACTGAACAGTGCGGCGCGTCAGCTCCGCGCGGCGCGTGAAACGGCCGAACAGGCGCGCCAGGCGATGGGCCACTCCCAGTTCCACGGCGTGGACGGCATCAATACCGCCACCGAACTGGAAGACGCCATCGACAGCCTGCTCGATCAGATTCAAGTCTGCGCCAGCGCCGCGACTCTCACCGCCGAGCGGCTGGAATATGGGGTACCGCACGATTCTTCCAAGCAACAGTAACGGTCAACGGGTCGGCATCCAGGCTGGCGAGGCGGTGGCCTTCCCCGCCGGCCGCGCGGCCTTCCCCGACCGAACCGCCGTCGCATCCCTGGCTCCATGAACCTGTTCGACAGCCTCGCCTTGGCCGCGCTCGCGGTCTACCAGCGCCATCTCTCTCCACGCAAGGGTTATTGCTGCGCCCACCGGGCTCTACACGGGGGGCCTTCCTGTTCGGCGCTCGCCCGCCAAGCGATCGCCCGCGACGGGCTATGGTCGGCCCTGACCACGATTCGCAACCGGTTGCGGGCCTGCCGAGCAGCGGCGCGACAGTTGAGCGACGATCGGGAGGATCGCGACGGGAAGCGCAAGAAGCGCGGCCGCGAGATCGTATTCGACTGCCTGCCCGACGCCTGTCCCGACGCCTGTCCCGACGCCTGTCCCGACGCCTGCGACGGCGGGAGTTGCCTGCCGGATGCCTGCACTTGGCTTGGCGTCTGACTCGATCACGCCGCCGCCTCGTCATCGCGCAGGCAATGCACCAAGCCCAAGGCGTTTTGGATATGGCGGGATGCTTCCAGCAACTGGTCTTCCGGTTGCGCGGCCAGGGCGGACGAAGCCAGCACCGCGGCGACGTTCACCAGAAACGAAAGGGGTTCCAGCCCGACCTCGCGGGCGTAGGCGAGAATGTGAGCGCTAGCCTCCTTGGCGCAAGTAGCGACCAGTGCGCTGGCGTGTTGTTCGTCTTGAGTCATGAGTGATTGCTCCGTTCGCGTTTGAATCCAGGCCGGCACCTATCGACCTTCCGGGTGGTTTTGCCGGATCAAGCATAGTGGAAAGGGGCGGATGGCGCTTTACGTCGGCTCAGGTATGAACCGAAGCAATTGGCTACAATCAATAAGTGAATTCACGGTGGATGCCGCCGGCTTGCCTATACGTTTGGGCCGGCGGGGGAAGAAGAGGGAAGAGGCGTCGGTGCGACCGATTCCGCATCCGACTCGTGCGAGCATCGCCCACCGGCTTCAACCGAGGGCGAACGGTAAGGAGAACAACATGAAACGCATTTATTTCCTGGTTCCAACGGTCGAGATCGCGAAGACCATCGTCGATGAACTGCTGCTCGCGCGTATCGAGGAGCGCCACATTCACATTCTGGCCAAGCACGGCACGCCGCTGGAGGATCTGCCCGAAGCCACGTTGCTGCAAAAGAGCGATTTCGTCCCCGCGATGGAGCGCGGCCTGGCGGTCGGCGGCACGGTCGGCACGCTGGCCGGCTTGATCGCCGTCGCGCTGGGGCCGGTCAGCCTGGTGGTGGCGGGAGGCGGGATCG
>JAGRHI010000247.1:0-8901 GCA_020445045.1 Candidatus Competibacteraceae bacterium | reverse complement strand
TGGTGGGGCTGAGCGTGGACAATTCTCGGCTAAAACATTTCGAGGCGGCGATCGAGCGCGGCGAACTGCTCATGATGATCGACGTGCCGCGCGGCCAAGTGGCGCACATCACCGAGCTGGTGTCGACCCACCACCCGGAGGCGCACCCCGAAGGCACGGAACCGACCATCCCCGCGTTTCCATAAGGCGGGGACGAATCGCCGACGGTCGGTGCGACGAGAGCCTCAGCGCGCGATGGGCGAGACGCCGATCAGCCAAAGGTGCAACCAGAGGACGAAAGCGACGTAGAGCGCCAAGCCACCGACCACGGCGATCAGGTCATTCACCTTGGAGGGCGGCGCGCCGGGAACCGGCCGCGGCGCGCGGCGCTTCAACGAGATGCGATCCACGACCGCCCAGACCAGGAACGCCCCGAACAGCAACACATCGGCCAGCATGCCGTTGGCCAGCAGGTGGGCAACGGCCCAAAGCTTGATGGCCGCTAGCATGGGATGCTTGACGGTGGTTTGGATGCGTCCGGGCAGGTAGGCGGCAAGCAGCAGCGGAAAGACCGGAACCAGCAGCAGCAGCGCCAGATGGCGCAACCAGGTGGGTGGCCAGTAGAGAACCACCGGATCGTGGCGCGCCAACCCGTAACCCCAGACGATCAGCCCGAATCCGATCAGGGCCACCAGCGAATAGGCGGCTTGCCACGACCCCTCGCCCAGTTTCGCCGCTTGGCGGTCCCGCCATGGTGCATTCACCATCGATATGGAATGCACGGCGAAAAAGATGATCAACCCAAGTAACAATATACTCATCCGTCCGTCCTCGATACATGGTTCAGGGTGGCGCTGGCCGACAACCGTAATGATCGTCGCCTCATTAATGGTATTTTATTGTTACAATAGCATGCCTGGCGAGTCACCAGCAGGCCACGGCAACGAAGCAAGCTTTGATTTGATCCCAGCCATTCAATGAGGTGCCAGCATGAACAGAATATCCCGATCATGTTGTTTTTGGATCGTTATTTTGATGGCGCGGGACAAGATCCACCGAATGTCGGCAGTTCCCGATATTCATCATCTATTTGATTTTTAAATACATACTCCACATCCAACCTTGATTGCACGGAACAATCATCAAAAGTGAGATGCCGGGAACCGCTGACCGAACATCTTTGTCAATCGGTCAGTCGGTTTTTGCAGAACCCCTCGCAAGGTCTGGACGGCGAGCCGCTGGCCTGGCCATCGCGTTCGATCCCGCCCATCCATCCATCCACCGAACTCACGACCAGACGATCGGGTTTTGGAAAACGATAAAACGCATGGCGCCTTCCGACCCGCCAAGAGAGAATCCAGATCCCTTGTCTTTCCTGGAAGTCATCACATGACCGTATCCCGTCACGCGCGTCGCCAACCGCAAGACTTGGCCGATGGCCGGAATCCATCCCGCCAAGCGCATCGTACAACCGACGAACACCAAATTCGAACCGCCCGCCAACAGTCCATGCGGGGATGCCAGCCGATGAACCGCCCGTCGGACGCGCGGTCCCCGCAATTCTGAGCATCCCGTGCCAGAGACACTCAACCCACCTCATCGATCGCGACGCGCCTCCCGGCTGCTGAAAGCGGTCTTGCCGCTGGCGCTTCTCGGCTTGGCGGTTGCCGGCTTCCTGCTGCTCAAGGCCACCCGCGCGGTGACGCCGCCGGTCGCCGCTCAAGAGAAATCCTGGCGAGTCAGCGCCATCGAGATCACGCCCAGCCGCCTGACGCCCAACCTGTTGCTCTACGGTACGGTCGAGGCACCGCTGGAGGCGGAGATCAAGGCGGCGGTCACCGCCGACGTGGCCCAGGTCGCGGTCCGCGAAGGCCAAACCGTCGTCGCCGGCGACACGCTGGTGACGCTGGATGAGCGTGACCTGATCTTGAGTTTGCGGCAGCGTGAGGCGGACCTGAAGGAAAGCGAAGCGCAAATCGCCAGCGAACAGGCCCGCCACGCCGCCAATCTGAAGGCACTGCAACGGGAAAAAACCTTGCTGGAACTGGCGGAACGAGCCGTGACGCGCTCGCAAAATTTGAACTCCCGACAATTGACTTCGCAATCGACGCTGGACGAAGCACGCCAGGCGGTCGAGAAGCAGGCATTGGCCCTCAATACCCGGCAATTGGAAGTCGATGACCACGCCGCCCGGCTGGCTCAGCTTCAGGCCCACCGCGCTCGCGCCGAGGCATTGCGGGATCAGGCGCGGTTGGATCGATCCCGTGCGCTCGTCACCGCGCCGTTCGCCGGCCGCGTGACCCGGATACCGATCGCGCCCGGTGATCGCGCCCGTCCAGGCGATCTGTTGCTGGCGCTCTATCCGGTCGGCGATCTCGAAATCCGCGCCCAGATACCGTTTCGCCATTTGCCGGCGACGCGCGCCGCCCTGGCGGCGAACCGACCGCTCCGGGCGACGGCGACGGTGGACGGTCACCCGGTCATGGCCGTGCTGGACCGCCTGGGCGGCGAGACTGGCCAGAACAGCGGCGGCATGGACGCCTTGTTTCGGGTCAGCGAGGGCGCCGACGTGTTGGCCCCCGGTCGAGTGCTGACCCTGTTGCTGGATCTGCCGCCGGAAGAAGGGGTGGTGGCCTTGCCGTTCGAGGCGCTGTACGGGCTGGATCGTATCTACCGGCTGGTGGATGGCCGGATGGCGGCGCTGGCGGTGGAGCGGATCGGCGAGCGACGCGAGCTCGACGGGCAGGCGCGGGTGCTGGTGCGTAGCCCGGAACTGGCGGCCGGCGACCGCATCGTCACCACCCAGTTGCCCAACGCCATCACCGGCCTCAAGGTGACGGTGAGCGAGTAGGCGCCATGCCCTTCAGCCACAAGAACGACCTGATCGGCACCTTCGCCCAGCACAAGGTGGCCGCCAATCTGTTGATGATCATGATGATCCTGGCGGGGGCATGGGCGCTGGCCAAGCTCAATACCCAGTTCTTCCCCAACTTCGCCCTGGATGTGGTCACGGTGCGGGTGGCGTGGACCGGGGCCGCCGCCGAGGATGTCGAGGAATCCATCACCAATCCGCTGGAGCGGGAACTGCGCGACTTGAACGGGCTGAAGAAACTCACCTCGACCTCGTCCAATGGCATCGCCGCGCTCAGCCTGGAATTCGAGGAAGGCACCGACATCGGCCAGGCGTTGGACGACGTCAAGCAGGCGGTCGATCAGGTGCGCAATCTGCCGGCCACCGCCGAGAAGCCCGAAATCACCCGCGTTATCCGCTACGACTCGATCGCCCGAGTGGTCATCTCCGGTCCCAGCGACCGTGCCGAACTGCGCCACCTGGCCCGGCGCTTCGAACACGAACTGCTGGCGCGGGGCATCGCCAAGGTCAACATCACCGGCCTGCCCGAGGAGGAAATCGCAATCCAGATCCCGACCGCCGCGCTGCAAGAACTGGGTTTGTCATTGCCTCGGGTGGCGGAGCGGTTGGGGGAACTGAGCCGCGATCTGCCGGCGGGCACGGTCGGCCGCAACGACGTGGCCCGCCAGTTACGCAGTCTGGATCAGCGCCGCGACGCAGCGACTTTCGCCACGCTGCCGCTGAAAACCACCCGCGACGGCGCCCTGGTCACGCTGGGCGATGTCGCCGTCATCGAACGCCGCCCCCAGGATGGCGAGGTCCGCTTGAGTTTCCATGGCCGCCCGGCGGTGGAGTTGCAATTGCAGCGCACCGAAACCGCCGATTCGCTCAAGGCCGCCCGGATTCTGGAGGACTGGGTGACGGAAACCCGGCCGCAACTGCCGGCGGGAGTGGAGTTGACCGTCTTCGACGAGTCCTGGCGATTGATCAAGGACCGTATTTTCCTGCTGGTCAAAAACGGGGGTAGTGGTCTGATACTGGTGGTGGCCATTCTGTTTTTGTTCCTCAATGGTCGAGTGGCCTGGTGGGTGGCATTGGGCATTCCGGTGTCGTTCATGGCCACGCTGGGCGTGCTCTACGCCGTCGGCGGCAGCATCAACATGATCAGCCTGTTCGCCCTGATCATGGCGCTGGGCATCATCGTCGACGACGCCATCGTGGTCGGCGAGGATGCGCTGGCCCATTATCAGACCGGCGAACACTCGCTGGAGGCGGCCGAGGGCGGCGCTCGCCGCATGTTGGCACCGGTGATGGCGTCCTCGCTGACCACCATCGCCGCGTTTCTACCATTGATGCTGGTCGGCGGTCCCATCGGCAACATTCTTCGCGACATTCCGTTGGTCATCGTCTGCGTCATCCTGGCGTCGCTGGTGGAAAGTTTTTTCGTCCTGCCCGGCCATTTGCGTCATAGCTTCCATCGCCTGCGCCATGCCACGCCGAGCCCGCTACGCCAACGGTTGGACACCGGTTTCCACCACTTTCGCGACCGGCTGTTCCGACCGCTGGCCACGCTGGCCGTGGACTATCGCTGGACCACCCTGGCGGGGGCCGCCGCCATTTTGATTCTCGCCGCGGGCCTGCTGGCGGGTGGGCGGCTGGGTTTCAACTTCTTCCCGACGCCCGAGGGCGCGACCATCAACGCCAACGCCAGCTTCGTCGCCGGTACCCCGCCACAGCGGGTGCGAGCCTTCATGGACCAGGTCAACGCGGCGCTGGGGGAGACCGAACGGGAATTGGGCGGCAATCTGGTGGTGGCGGCCCAAACCCGGTATGGCCAGGGGCAACTGGCCAGCGCCGGCGGTTTGCAGGGCGATCAACACGCCTCCATGCTGGTGGAGCTGACCCAACCCGATACCCGTGAGGTTCGGGTCGGCGAATTCCTCAAGGCTTGGCGCGACAAAGTGCAACTGCCGGCCGGCATCGAGACCTTTACCTTGTTCTCCCGTACCGCCGGTCCGCCCGGTCGCGATGTGGATATCCGTCTGACCGGCGAAGACGCCGATCGGCTCAAGATCGCCGCCAACGAACTGACTCAGTCACTGCTCACCATTCGGGGCGTCTCCGCCATCGAGGACGACATGCCCTACGGCAAGGAACAGCTCATCTACCGCTTGACGCCGGCGGCCGAGGCGCTGGGCCTGACGGTGGACGCGATCGGTCGCCAATTGCGGGCGGCCTTCGACGGGCAGTTGGTGCAGATCTTTCAGGATGGCGACGACGAAGTGGAAGTGCGGGTGCTGCTGCCCGACGTCGAGCGCGATCACCTGATCGGCCTGGAACGCTTCAACGTGCTGTTGCCCAGCGGCGAACTGGCGCCCCTAAACAACATGGTGGAGCTGCGCGCGCGGCGCGGTTTCGAAGCGGTGCGCCATGCGCAAGGCAAGTTGGCGGTACAGGTTTCCGCCGACGTGGACGCCACGGTGATCAAACCGGGCGCGGTGATCGCCGCTCTGGAACAAGGCGTGCTCCAGGACTTGCGGATACGTCATGGCATCGATTACTCGCTGGAGGGGCGCAGCGCCGATCAGCAGGAAACCTTGGCGGATATGCGGCGCGGCGCGCTGTTTGCCCTGGCCTTCATCTATCTGATCCTGGCCTGGGTGTTCGCTTCCTACGGCTGGCCGCTGGTGGTGATGACCGCCATTCCCTTCGGCATCGTCGGCGCCATCGTCGGCCACTGGCTCATGGGCATCGACCTGACCATCCTGTCGTTGTTTGGCCTGTTCGGGCTGTCCGGCATCGTGGTCAACGACTCCATCATTCTGGTGACGTTTTACCAACACCTCCGTACCGGCGGCATGGCGGTGCGCGAGGCGCTGGTCGAAGCGGCCTGCCAGCGTCTGCGGGCAGTGTTGCTGACCTCGCTCACCACCATCGCCGGCCTGACTCCGCTGCTGTTCGAGAAGTCGTTGCAAGCCCAGTTCCTGATCCCGATGGCCACCTCCATTTCCTTCGGGCTAGCCTTCTCGACCGTGTTGGTGTTGTTTTTCGTTCCGGCCCTGCTGTCGGTGCACGAGAGCGTGGCGCATCGGTTGGGCGGCGTGACTGCTCAAGATCGGATTCCGGCGACGCCGGCGGCCGATGGGCGGGATTGAGGCATCGCTGTCGCTTCTTCCTGGCGACGGAGGATAATCGGCCCTTCGGTGGGTCCCAGGACGACCCGAGCCCGATCATTCCCCCCTGCCGTTACGTCACCGGCGAAGCGACGGCGCTTCATGCCAGCAACAGATCACCGAGGGCATCACCCATGACTCACCCCGACGTACCGCTCCAACAACTGGCCAGCGACAACTATGCCGGTATCTGCCCGGAAGCGTTGGCGGCGCTGGAGCAGGTCAACCAGGGCCACGAACCGCCCTACGGGCAGGATCGCTGGACCGCCGAAGCCTGCGACCGGTTCCGGGAGCTGTTCGAGACGCCCTGCGAGGTGTTTTTCGTCTTCAACGGCACGGCGGCCAACTCGCTGGCGCTGGCCAGTTTGTGCCAGTCCTATCACAGCATCGTCTGCCACCGCCTCGCCCACGTCGAAACCGACGAATGCGGCGCGCCGGAATTCTTCTCGCATGGCGCCAAGCTGCTGCTGGCCGAAGGTCACGACGGCAAGCTCGATCCGGCCAGCGTGGAACAACTGGTCACCAAGCGCAGCGACATCCACTATCCCAAACCGAAGGTGATCAGCCTGACCCAGTCCACCGAGCTGGGCACGGTCTACACGCCCGCCGAATTGCACGCCATTCATCAGGTGGCGCGGCGGCATGGCTTGAAGCTGCATCTGGACGGCGCCCGCTTCGCCAACGCGGTGGCCGCGCTCGGTCTGAGGCCGCGCGCCCTCACCGTCGATTGCGGCGCGGACGTACTGTGCTTCGGCGGCGCCAAGAACGGGCTGGCGCTGGGCGAGGCGGTGCTGTTTTTCGATCTGGCCGCCGCCGAGGAATTCGCCTACCGCTGCAAGCAAGCCGGACAACTGGCGTCCAAAATGCGGTTTTTGGCGGCGCAGTGGCTGGGGGTGCTGAAAACCGGCGCCTGGCTGCGCCATGCCGCCCACGCCAACCATTGCGCCGCCGTGCTGGAAGCCGCGTTGCGGGAACTGCCGGAAGTGGAACTGATGTTCCCGCGGCAAGCCAACGCGGTATTCGTGCAGCTACCGGAAACGGTCATCGCGGCACTGCATCGGCGAGGTTGGCGGTTCTACACGTTCATCGGCGTGGGCGGCGCACGGCTGATGTGCGCCTGGGATACTCGTGAGGAAACCGTGCACGCCTTCGTCGCCGACCTCAAGACGGAACTACGGATGGCGCGGTGAAGCCCGCCCTTACCGGGCCGTGATCATGGCCGCCGCCAACTCGGAGCCCTCCGCCGTGGCGGGTCGCCCTCTTCCCGTCGTTGCGCGGAAGCCGGCGAGCGCCTTTAATGATCCCAAGACTTGCGGACACTCGCCGGGAACCATTTCGGCACTCGGCGCTCTTTGAATCGGCATTTGTACATTTTTTGTCCAGAATCAGAGCGGTTTCTTACCGCCGACGCCTGCTAACCGGGAGGGAACATGACCGCGCCGACCGCATCCGCCGCCACCCAGGAACCCACCGCCGAATCGTGGCGCGATAATCTGCGCGGCGACCTGGCCACCGAACTCGCCGGTCCGCGCCCCGCCTGGTGGTGGACGGGAACAACGCCTCGGGATTGCCCTGGCCGTCTACCGGACGGCACGCTGACTTCGTTGCCGCTACCGAATTTATCGACCTGCACCCGCCAACAAGCGCTGGATTACTTCGACAATGGCTGGACCTTGACCGAAGTGCTGTTCTCCGGCCTGAAGGGCGAGGAAGCCTTCTTCCGTCCGCCCTATCACCACCTGCGCCACCCGATGATCTTCTACTACGGTCATCCGCCGACGCTGTACATCAACAAGCTGCGGGTCGCCGGTTTGATCGACCAAGCGCTCAATCCCTACTACGAACGACTGTTCGAAACCGGGGTGGACGAGATGCGCTGGGACGACATGTCCAAGAACGAGATGCGCTGGCCCAGCATCCAGGAAGTCCATGCCTACCGGCGGCAGGTTTATCGAATCGTGCGGCGGCTGATCGAAACCCATCCCGGCCTGGAAACCGGCCACCCGCCGATCACCCAGGGCCATCCCTTGTGGGCGTTGTTCATGGGCTTCGAGCACGAACGCATCCATCTGGAAACCTCCGCCGTGCTGATCCACGAACTGCCGTTGACCCTGGTGCAACGCCCGGCGGAATGGCCGGACCCGCATCCTTCCGCGCGCCGGGCGGAGGCAACCGATTTCCCGCCGCGCGCCGGCCGCGAATTCCCGGCCAACGACCTGATCAACGTGCCCGAGCAGCCGGTCACTCTCGGCAAGCCGGCCGATTGGCCCTCCTACGGCTGGGACAACGAATACGGCCGGCGCGAAACCACGGTGCGCACCTTTCAGGCCAGCCGTCATCTGGTCAGCAATGGCGAGTTCCATGCCTTCGTGGCGGCCGGTGGCTACAGCGAGCGGCGCTACTGGTCGGAAACCGGCTGGCAATGGCGCGCGTTCCGCAACGTCAAATGGCCGACCTTCTGGATGCCGGACGGTCCCGCCGGTCTGCACCGCTACCGGCTGCGCACCCTGTTCGAAACCATTGCCATGCCCTGGAACTGGCCGGTCGAGGTGAACCATCACGAGGCTCGGGCCTACTGCGCCTGGTGCGCCGAGCAGGAAGGCGCGCCCTACCGCTTACCCAGCGAAGCCGAACACCAGACATTGCGCGCCACCCGACAGCGATCGGCGACGACCCTCGATGTCGCGGCCGACCCGGTGATGGGTTTCGATGGGGTGACGTTGGCACGGGAGCAGGGCTGGAATCTCAACCTGGCCTGGGGCTCTTCCAGCCCGGTCGATGCCGGTCAGCCGACCGAGGCCGGTTTTCACGATGTCTTCGGCAATGTCTGGCAATGGTTGGAGGACCATTTCAACCCGCTGCCCGGCGCGCGGGTGCATCCCTACTACGACGATTTCA
>JAGRHI010000246.1:34514-34791 GCA_020445045.1 Candidatus Competibacteraceae bacterium | reverse complement strand
TGGCGGTGCTGAAACAGATGGCCACTTATCTCCGTTCGCTCGAACGCTTCAAGGTGCGGGTCGAGAAAACCACCGAATTGATTCTGCCCACGGATCAGCGCTTGCACCAAGATCAAACCGTGGAGATTGCCATACAGAAGCCCGATCGGCTGCGGGCCGATTTCCAGAATCTCAGCGGCGGACGCCAACTGCTCTACGATGGCAAGACCTTCACGCTTTACACCCCGGAACCGAATGTCTACGCCAGCGCCGCCGCCGCGCCGACCATCGACGAGAC
>JAGRHI010000246.1:27321-34445 GCA_020445045.1 Candidatus Competibacteraceae bacterium | reverse complement strand
GCGGATCCCCAAAGCAGCCTGGTTCGGAATCTAGAGTCGAAAACCTATGTTGGCCAGATTCTGGTGCGCGGCGTGGCATGTCATCACCTAGCTTTTCAGACCCCGGAAGTGGATTGGGAAATCTGGATCGAAGATGGCCCCAAGCCCTTGCCCCGCCGGCTGTTGCTGACCGACAAGAGCGTGGAAGGCTCGCCCCAGTGGACCTCCGACCTCAGTGACTGGGATCTCGCTCCACAATTCCCCACCGATTTCTTTGCTTTCACGCCGCCACAAGATGCCCAGAAGATCAAGTTCCTGGAGGCGGTGCCAGCGGCTCAGCCTAAAGCCGCCAAGTAACCATAGGAGGTTTTGCCATGTCTTCTTTGCTTTCGACTTACCTGAAACGGGCCGTGACCGTTGCTTTGATCGTGGGACCGATGCTGGCACTGGTCAGCGCCGATGTGGGCGCTCGCGGACGTGGCGGTGGCGGGTTCGGTGGCGTTAGAGCGCCGCGAGCCAATATCGGTGGCGGTGGTTACCACGCAAACGTCAACCGCAACATGAATCGCGATATGAACCGTAACGTCAACCGTAACGTGAATATAAACCGCAACGTCAACGTCGACGTGGACCGCCGTTGGGGTTATGGGGGCGTGGGCGTGGGTGCGGCGGTCGCGGTGGGCACCGCGGTCGCGGTGGGTGCCATCGTGTCCACGCTGCCGCCAAATTGCACCACGATCGTCGCCAACGGCGTGAGCTATCGGAATTGCGGCGGCACCTTCTACGTTCCCAGTTACGATGGCCCGAACGTGGTGTACGAAGTGGTCAATCCGCCTTCCGGCTGGAATCAATAATCGGAAGGCGGGTAACCCCTCACCTGCTTGCGGGTGAGGGGCGGTCTTTTCCGACTTTTCTCTAATTTTTCGGCGACTTGGGCGCCAGGGCGATCATCGGGTTGGCGGCCGAGACCGTAACCGTCGCGGTCGACTCCGCCAACTCCTGTTCCAATTCCCGAACGCGACCATCGAACGACGCCGGACCGCCGGGCTGGATTTCCTTGACCTCGGTCGGCAAGCCAATCCGATCCAGAATGGCGATGAACGGTTCCGGATCAAGTTCCTCGACGTTCACCATGGTCTTTGGGTCCCAGATCCCCTGAGCCACCAGCATGGCCGCCGCGACCGGCGGGACGCCGGCGGTGTAGCTGATGCCCTGCGATTCGACCTCTTCGTAGCATCGTTTGTGGTCGGAAACCTGGTAGATGAATACCTCTCGCGGTTTTCCATCCTTCCAGCCCTTGACGAAATTGCCGATGCAGGTGTTGCCGGTATAGCCCGGAGCGAGGGTCTTGGGATCGGGAAACAGCGCCTTGACCACCTTGAGCGGCACCACTTCCTGGCCGGTGGTCAGAGTCACCGGCAGATGCGAAAGAAAGCCGAGGGTACGCAGCACGGTGAACACGTTGATGTAATGATCGCCGAAGCCCATCCAGAACCGAATGCTGTTGGCGTCGATGT
This sequence comes from Candidatus Competibacteraceae bacterium, assembly GCA_020445045.1. GTDB lineage: Bacteria > Pseudomonadota > Gammaproteobacteria > Competibacterales > Competibacteraceae > Competibacter. Next base: position 32,949 of record JAGRHI010000246.1, on the reverse strand, counting down.
TCTTCGACAGCGAGTGCAGTTCATCGTGTCCGTTCAAGTAGATGGGGCAGGGGCCGACTACCGGGAAATCATAGACGCGCTTGACCGAGTGGGTGGGATATTCCTTCCACTGCCGATCGATCCAGGTCCAAACTTTGATGAACTCGCGAAAATTGATCTCTGGATCGAAATTGGTGGCGAAATACCTGCCATGGCTACCGGCATTGACATCCAGAATGTCGATGGTATCGATTCGGTCAAAATAGCGCTTCGCCGCCAGCGCGCAGTAGGCGTTGACCACGCCCGGATCGAAGCCCACGCCCAGAATGGCGGTAAGTCCCTTCTCCGCGCAGCGATCTTTCCGCTTCCACTCGTAGTTGGCGTACCAGGGTGGATCTTCGCACACCTTGTCCGGTTCCTCGTGGATGGCGGTATCCATGTAAACGGCGCCCGTTTCCAGACAGGCTTCCAGCACTGACATGTTGATGAACGCCGCGCCGAGATTGATCACGATCCCGGAGTTGGTTTCCTGGATCAACTTCACGGTCGCTGGAATGTCGAGCGCGTCGAGTTGCCGTGAATAGAGCCGGTTCGCGGGTTCCTTGAGATGCTTTTTACGTTGGATGCTCTCGATGATTTCGTCGCATTTCGACAGGGTCCGCGACGCGATGCAGATATCGCCCAGTACATCGTTGTTCATCGCCGCCTTGTGAGCCGCGACGTGAGCGACGCCACCAGCACCGATGATCAGCACATTCTTTTTCACTTTCATTTCGCTCCCGATTTAGGAAAGGCTACGTTTAAAATCCTGGTAATCGAATTGACGGACCTGTTCCAGAGTGCCGTCGAGTCGCCGCACGACGATGGAGGGCATGGAGAGTCCATTGAACCAGTTTTTCTTGACCATTGTGTAACCCGCGGCATCCGCGATGCGGACTTCGCTCCCGACTTCCAACGGTATGCTTAAGCCGTACTCGCCGAATACATCGCCCGCCAGACAAGTTCGACCGGCAATCATCATGCGATGAGGTCCCGGTTCGGGAAAGGCAACCCTGGGCGTGGTGTGATAGATCAAATGGTCCAGCATATGCGCTTCAACGGAAGCATCGACAATGGCGATGTCGATTTCATTGTGCAGAACATCCAGCACCGTGGTCACCAGTTCCGCACTGTCAGTGATCGCGGTTTCGCCGGGTTCCAAATAGACTTGGACGTCGAATCGATCGCTGAACTGTTTCAGTTTTTCGCAGAATCGATCCAATGGATACCCTGGCTTGGTAAAGAACAAGCCACCGCCCAGGCTGACCCATTCCATTTTTTCCAGCAGGAAACCATAATGGTGGCCAATATGATCGATGGCTGTGGAGATGTTTTCGAAATCGTCGTTTTCGCAGTTGAAATGAAACATGAGCCCACTAAGCAGCGGAGCGACCTGGGCAAGTTTTTGGGTATCGGTCACGCCCAGCCTTGAATATTGCCTTGCCGGATCGGCAAGGTCGAAATGCGAATAGCTGATGCCTGGATTGACCCGCAATCCCAGTTTCAACCCTCGAACCTCGTTTTGGTGGCGCGTGAGTTGGGATATCGAATTGAAGATCACCTTATCGGCAAACTCCCTGACCGCTTCGATATCGCTGGCGGAAAACCCCACGCTGTAGGCATGAACTTCCTTGCCGAATTCTTCCCGCCCCAGTCTGGCTTCGAACAAGGAACTACTCGTGGTTCCATCCAGGTATTCCCGCATGAGACCAAACACGCACCAGCTTGAAAAGCATTTCAGCGCCAGCACCGATTTTGCGCCGGAGCTCTCACGCACATGCTGGATGATTTGCAAATTCTTCAGCAGCCTGCTCTCGTCGATCAGGTAATAGGGCGTAGTCAAGCCTTTCATTGTCAAGCTGTTTCCTTCATGCTGAAGAACAGATCGGCCCATCGAAAATAGTTGGGCGAAATACTATTTTCGATGGCCCTGACCTAGTTTCACCAATAGCTGTATTTTTTGCCAACCAACACAGTGCCCTGGCGGTCCTTGGGTTATATGGTTGCCACCAGCACGATTTCGGTTTCTGGCTTGTTCTTGGAGGCTTTGGCTCGCGGCTTGGCCTTTGCATTCCCCGGTTTCGCCTCCTTCTTTTTTCCCTTCTCGCTTTTCTTCTTTTTTTCCTTTTCGGGTTCAATCGCTTTTTCGGCTTCGGTGGCTTGTTCCCCAGCGATGCCTACATTACCGAAGCGTCTTGTCCAGAGCAGTTCGACGGCCTGATCCAACACCTTGCCCATGTCGGCGTGGTCGATCTCGCTCAGCATCTCCAGCTTTTTTCCGGCGGAGACACTGGTCAAGATCTTCAGCTTGATCAAACCGGCTTTTTTTTGCTCCTTCCGCCGTTCGCGGTAGTCACGCTGACGTTCTTTAGCCGATTTCATGTGCTTGGCTCCATGACAAAGTGAGTTGGGAGTTGCATGATATCGTTACGTTATGCGTTATGCAATCATAACGTGGCCAGTGACATTGTCCATCATCGAGGTGCTTGAGGGAACCTTGCCGCCAAATAATACGCTTTGGCGCAACCTGGATACCAGGCGTCGAGAACGGTTCGTCCCGATGGGGATCGAGGTGAAGCCACGCCAAACTCGCCGCGAACCACCGCGATCCAAGATCTTGCGTCGATGATCAAACCGCGAAACACCGTGCGCCGATATTCACGTAACCGAAACACGGGACTGGGATAATAAAAAATCGATGACAGTATTTTCGATGACTTCGCGTTGTCTAGTCGTGGCTTGCCGAGATAAGGTTTTTTATAAGTATTTCTTGGTATTGGCGGCGAATGCTTTTCCCTATCAGGAGCGACAATGAGAATAGCATTGAGAATGGTGTTTTTTCGGCTCGCGGCGCTTTTTTTATGCTCGTCGATTGCGTCCTTATGCTTGCCACTTGTTGCCATTGCCGCAATGGTTTAGCAACATAGCCCCTTCATTTACAAAACGCCATAAGGCGGCTGAGTTGCCATTTTTTGGTGGCCCAGCCGCCTTAAACGATTGTAGTGCTTTGTAAAAAGTTGAAGCTTATCGTCTTGTCACGATTTTGTCATATGTTCCAAGCATAATTTCGAGAATTAGCAATGGCCTTTTAGGTAATTAATTCTTTTGGAGGAATAGCCTTGAGTAAGTCATTTATTTCCGCGGCAATTATCGCTCTGTCGCTTGGGGTTGTCGGCATGAACCCGGCATCGGCCGAAGAAATCAAATTGACCGGATCCGGCGCCAGTTTTCCGTTCCCGATCTACGGTGCTTGGTTCAAGGACTTCAGCAAGCAGACCAAGGGAGTAACCGTCGACTACCAGGCCAAGGGTAGCGGCGCCGGCATTCAGGACTTCATCAATAACACGGTCGATTTCGCCGCCAGCGACGCCGCCATGAACGATGAGGAAATCGCCAAGGTCAAGCAGGGCGTCGTGCTGCTGCCGATGACCGCGGGCGAGATCGTGCTGTCCTACAATCTTCCCGGCGTCAGGGCACTCCAGCTGCCGCGCGACGTGTACGTCGACATCTTCATGGGTAAGATCACCAAGTGGAACGATCCGAAGATCGTCGCGGCCAATCCCGGCGTCAAGCTCCCCGCTGAGAACATCACTGTCGTGGCCCGCTCCGATTCCAGCGGCACCACCTATGTGTTCACCGGCCACCTCAGCGCGGTCAGCGAAGAATTCAAGAACACCGTCGGTCACGGCAAAACCGCGCAGTGGCCGAAGAGCTTTGTGAAGGCGCCGAAGAACGACGGCGTCACCGCCACCATCAAGCAGACGCCCGGCGCCATCGGTTACATCGAATATGGCTACGCGATCGCCACCAAACAGCCGATGGCGATTCTGCAAAACAAGGCCGGCAAGTTCGTGGCGCCTGGCGACGAATCCGGCAAGGCCGCCCTGGCCAGCGCCGAGTTTCCGACCAATACGCTGCCAGGTTCCGATACCCCCGATTTGCGCGTCTGGGTCTCCGATCCCGCCGGCGCGCAGGCTTACCCGATCGCCACCTTCACCTGGATGCTGTTTTATAAGGACCAGGATGACGGCAAGGCCAAGGCATTGCGCGACTTAGTGGAGTATGGCTTGACCAAGGGTCAGGCGATGGCGCCGAAGATGGGCTACATCCCGTTGCCTGGGAATGTCGTCGAGCGGGTCCGCAAGGCGGCGGCGCTGATCCAGTAATCCAGCGGGTTGACACTCTCCTCACCCCACCCTCCCCACCAATGGGGAGGGTGGCTTTCGATTTTTCCTCGTAAGAACCAGAGCTTGCTGGGTAAATCATGGCATCACATCATTTCGATCACATCGACCGATCCGGATCGGTCACCGGCCCGCCATCCGGGAGCGATTATGCGCTCGACCGGGGGTTTCGCGGCATCGCCTGGGCCAGCGCCGCGCTGATACTGGCGCTAGTGGCTTACATCATCGTCGAAATCGGCGGCAAGGCCCTGCCGGCGATCACCGAGTATGGCTTCGGCTTCCTGACCTCGACGACCTGGAATGTCCAGGCAGGGCAGTTCGGCATCCTGCCGGAAATCTGGGGCACGCTTTACAGTTCATTGTTGGCCCTGATTCTGGGCGGTGTGTTTGGGATCACGATCGCCATCTTCCTGACTCAGGATTTTCTGCCCAGTCGCTTGGCGGTGGTTTTCCGCACCATCATTGAATTATTGGCCGCCATCCCCTCGGTGGTGTTCGGTCTCTGGGGCATCTACGTGCTCATCCCCCTGTTGCGGCCAGCGGCGAACTGGTTGCACGAAGAATTCGGCGTGGTGCCCTTTTTCGGCACTTCGCTCAGTGGCCCCGGTCTGGCTCCCGCCGCCCTGGTTTTGGCCATCATGATCCTGCCGACCGTCGCATCGATTTCCGTGGATGCGCTGCGCCAGATTCCTTACAAGGTCAAGGAAGCCGCCTATGGCATGGGCACGACGCGCTGGGAAGCGATTCTCAAGGTCATGTTGCCCACCGCCGGTTCCGGCATCCTCGCCGCGCTGGTGCTCGGTTTCGGTCGTGCCTTGGGCGAGACCATGGCGTTGGCCATGCTGATCGGCAATTCCAATCAAATCAGCCTGTCCCTGTTCGCTCCCGCCAACACCCTGGCGGCGCTGCTGGCTTCCAACTTCCCGGAGGCCGGAGAAATCGAGGTTCAAGCCCTGATGTACGCGGCCCTGGCGCTGCTGGCCATCACCCTGGTCGTCAACGTCGCCGGCTTGGCGGCGATGAAGTTTGCCACCCGGAAATTCGAGGCCGAACGATGAGCGCATCCGACTTGACTTCCGAGTCCCTGTCTTTTGACGTCACCAGCGTTTCTCGTCAGCTCCACCGCGCGCCTTTCGAGGGCCGCGCGCTGAAAAGCGGATTCTTGACCGGTTTAACCTGGATCATGGCGGTTCTCGCCAGTATCCCGCTGTTCTCCGTGATCTACATGTTGCTGGTCGAAGGCGGTTCGCGCCTGGATTGGGAGGCGATCACCGCGTTGCCGCCTTCGGCCTTCGAAATGGNNAAATGGGTGGCGGTTTCGGCAACGCCATTGTCGGAACCCTGGTCATGGTCGGCATCGCCGTATTGATCAGCGTGCCCATCGGCATCTTCGCCGCCATCTACCTGGCGATTCTCGATCCCGACA
>JAGRHI010000246.1:0-27289 GCA_020445045.1 Candidatus Competibacteraceae bacterium | reverse complement strand
CCGCGCGCTTTCTGGCCAAGGTGCTAACCGGTTTTCCATCGATCCTGGCGGGTGTGTTCGTCTACGCCGCGATGGTGGTGACCATGAAGAGCTACTCGGCGCTCGCCGGTGGTGTCGCCCTGGCGGTGCTGATGTTGCCGACGATCGTGTTGGCCGCCGAGCAGGCCATGACCACGGTGCCGAAGAAGATGAAGGACGCGGCCTTTGGCATGGGCTGCACGCGCGCCCAAGTGATCTGGCAGGTCGTGTTGCCCACCGGCATGCCCGGTATCTTGACCGGGGTGATGCTGGCGGTGGCCGGCGCCGCCGGAGAGTCGGCGCCCTTGCTGTTCACCGCCCTGTTCAGCAACTACTTCCTGTCGAGCCTGACCGAGCCCACCGCCTCGCTGTCCATCCTGATCTTCAATTTTTCGGGGATGCCCTACGACAACCAGATCGAGCTGGCCTGGGCCGCGTCCCTGGTGCTGGTGCTGATCGTGCTGGTACTCAACATCACGGCGCGTTTTATCGGGCGTCAGAAATTCTGAGGTTTTCGAGGTTATCGATTATGAATGCAATTGCGGAAACGGCGGCGATTGAATCCGCCCAGACCACCACTTCCGGCAACATGGTGATGGATTGTCAGGTCCAGAAAATCTTCTACGGCGACTTCCTGGCCGTGCGCGACAGCCATTTACCGATCGAGAAGCACAAGATCATCGGCTTCATCGGCCCTTCCGGTTGCGGCAAAAGCACCGTGTTGCGCAGCCTTAATCGGATGAACGATCTGATCCCGGTCTTCCGCTTCGAAGGCAAGGTCACCTACCACGGTCAGGATATCTACGACAAGAAAGTCGATCCGGTGGTGGTGCGTCGCTATATCGGCATGGTGTTCCAGCAGCCCAATCCGTTCTCGATGAGCATCTACGACAACGTCGCCTTTGGACTGCGCCTGAACCGCTTCAAGGGCGACATGGACGAACGGGTGGAAAAAGCCCTGAATGGCGCGGCCTTGTGGAATGAGGTCAAGGACAAACTCAAGAACAGCGGACTGTCGTTGTCCGGTGGCCAGCAACAACGCTTGTGCATCGCCCGCGCCATCGCCACCGAGCCCGACGTGTTGCTGATGGACGAACCCTGTTCGGCGCTGGACCCCATCGCCACCCGCAAGGTCGAGGAGCTGATGCTCGAACTCAAGGAAAACTACACCATTGCCATCGTGACCCACAACATGCAACAGGCCATGCGGGTGGCAGATACGACGGCCTTCATGGGTGTGGATATTTCCCAAGGCAGCCGTACCGGTTATCTGGTCGAAATGGGGGCTACCCAGCGGATTTTCGAGGACCCTCAAGAAGAGCTGACCCGGAAATACGTCCGAGGCGAGTTCAGTTGAAGCCGAAGGAGAGCGTGATGGCTATGCGATGGCTATTGGCGGCGGTTGCCGCGTTTGGCTGCACCGCCGTGGTTTCTTCGGCGCTTGGCCAGAACCCGGTGTCGGCCGAACCGTCGGCAAAGGGTCAAGTCGAGTTGCGAGGGGCGGGCGCGACTTTCCCCGCGCCGCTCTATCAAAAGTGGATTGCCGTTTACACCCAGGCCAATCCCAACGTCTCCATCAAGTATCAGGGTGTCGGCAGTGGCGAGGGCAGCCAGTTGTTCCTGGAGCGGAAAGTCGATTTCGGCGCTAGCGACGCGGCCCTGAACGACGCGCAAATCGCACAGGCAAAAGCCGGGGTGACGCTGGTTCCCACCACGGCGGGCATCATCGTTCTGGCCTACAACCTGCCGGAGGTGAAAGGGACGCTGAAGCTGAGCCGGGATGTTTATGCCGATATTTTTACCGGCAAGATCCGGCAATGGGACGATCCGCGCATCCAGGCGCTCAACCCGGACCTGAAGCTGCCCAAGCAAACGATCACCTTGGTGGCGCGCAAGGATAGCAGTGGCACCACCTATGCCCTGACCAACCATCTGAGCGCGATCAGCGAGACTTGGCGCACTCAGGGTCCGGGCGTCGGCAAGGTCATCGAATGGCCGGGGATCTCCACGGTGGCGCGCGGCAACGAAGGCGTCGCCGGGCGCATCAAGCGCAGTTGGGGTTCGATCGGTTACGTCGAGTACGGCTTCGCCAAGCGGCTGGGGTTGCCCATGATCTACTTGCAAAACAAGGCCGGACGTTATGTCGAACCCGGCCCGCAAAGTGGTCGGGCCGCTCTCGCCGCCAACGTCAACCAGGTTCCCAGCAATTTACGGTTGTTCCTGCCCGATCCTGACGGCGAAGACTCCTATCCGATCGTGACCTTGACCTGGTTGCTGCTGCACAATCATTATGGCGAGCCGCGAAAAGGGGTGGCACTGAAGGGGTTTGTCGACTGGGCACTGACCGATGGACAACGCTTCAGCGGCGATATGGGCTATATTCCCCTGCCCGCCGATTTGGCGATGCGCGCCCGCGCGGCGGTGGATCGCGTTCAGTAAGTCGCCAAGTCGTGGGCTTGTTAAACCTCCCCGCGATCGAATGTTCCTTGCGCCGGGTGCAAATGGAATTCGATGCTATCAACCAGCAACTGAGCTGGCAGCGGGACCCGATGAGTGACGAGGTCGTCGAAAATCTGCTGGCCGGTTATTCCTATGTCGATATCCTCGCCGATTGGGGCATCGACCTTTTTGCCATGGGCAAGCATAAGTACCTGCTCGAATTAAACAACATCGTCTTGTGCGGTCCAGATCAAACACGGCGTGCCGAATTCCGCCGGCACATCGAAGCCACCAAGTGCCGGTTCTACGAAGAGCCGGGAGGTGGCATCGAGGATCTCGCCGAATGGCGCGCCCACCATTCCTCGGAGCGGTCGGTTTGGCGATTGGCCGCTGGTCTCTATGTATGGATGCTCAGCAAGCCGCAACTATTCATCGAAGGCAACCATCGCACCGGAGTCCTGCTCGCGAGTTACGTATTGCGGCGCGCCGGAAAACCGCCGTTCGTACTGACCGTGGAAAATGCCATGGCCTATTTCGATCCATCGACGATGATCCGCAACACCAGCAAACACGGGCCGGTGGCCTTGTTTCGGCTACCGGGCATCACCAAGCGTTTTGCCCGATTTCTGGAAAAGCAGGCCGATTCCAGCTACTTGAGCGCGGTGGACTCGTGCGAAAGTGCAAAATCCTTACTTGGAGAAAACTCCTGAATGCCCTCCGATAAGAACGAGACCCGGTCATCCCTGAGCTTGAAGCGGGCCAAACCCAAACGCGGCCAGGCGCGGCGCGGCGTGGCCGAATCCGAACAGCCGCTCGCCCCACGCGAGGGGCTGTTGGCCCATGCCTGGGTCGATCGCGATCTGAGCTGGCTCGAATTCAACCGGCGCGTGCTGCACGAGGCGCTGGACGAGCGTACCCCCCTGTTGGAACGGCTCAAGTTTCTGGCGATCTTCACCTCGAACCTCGACGAGTTCTACATGAAGCGGGTCGGGTTGCTGCGCGGCGTGGCGGAGGTCGAAAGCGAAGATGATCCGGTGACGCGGACCGGTAGTGCCCGCGACCGGCTCGCGCAAATCCGCGAATCGGTGCTCGATTTGCTGGTGGAGCAGGCGCGTTGCTATCAGGCGCTGCTGCCGGTACTGACCGGTCACGGTATTCGCCTCGCCACCTGGGACGAACTGACCGAGGCCCAGTGGGACGAGGCTTCTCAATTCTTCGACCGCAACGTCTCGCCGGCGCTGACTCCGCTCGGCCTGGACCCGGCGCACCCCTTCCCGTTCATGTCGAATCTGTCGACCAATTGGGGCTTCATCCTGCGCGACCCGGACACCGAGGAATACGTGCCGGTGCGGGTCAAGATTCCGACCATGCTGCCGTCGTGGATTCCGCTCAAGGCCGATGCCGCGCCCGGCGAGCGCCGCTTCCTGCGATTGGAGGATCTGATCCGGCACAGCGCCGATAAGCTGTTTCCCGGCATGGAATTGATTGACGCCACCCTGTTCCGCATTCTGCGCAACGCCGAGATCGAGCTCGACGAGGAGGAGGAAAGTCTGCGCGAGGCAGTAACCGAGGCGTTGCGGCAGCGGCGCTTCGAGCCGGTGGTGCGGATGGATCTGGCGCCGGACGCCAATCCCGCGCTGCGGCAGGGGCTGATGGAGCGGTTCGAACTGACCGAGGACGATGTGTACGAACTGCCCGGCCTGCTCGACTACACCGGTCTGTTCCAGATCGCCGGCCTGGACGTGCCCGGCTTGCGCGATCCACACTGGACACCGTTGCCGCCACCGCGCCTGCCCGATGAAAGCGTCGACATCTTCGCGGCGATTCAGGCCGGCGACCTGCTGCTCCATCACCCTTACGACAGCTTCGACCTAAGTGTCGAGAATTTCATCAGCGACGCCGCCATCGACCCGCAGACGGTGGCGATCAAGATGACGGTCTACCGGGTCGGCGACGACACGCCGTTCGTGCGCTCGCTGATCCGCGCCGCCGAGGCCGGCAAGCAGGTCGCCTGCGCGATCGAGCTGAAGGCGCGCTTCGACGAGGCCCGCAACCTGCTTTGGGCCCAAGAGCTGCAAAAGGCCGGCGCGCACGTCACCTATGGCGTGATGGGGTTGAAGACCCATACCAAGGTGGCGTTGGTGGTGCGCAAGGAAGGGCATGACCTGCGCTGCTACGCCCATGTCGGCACCGGCAACTACCACGTCAAGACCGCCCGGCTGTACACCGACGTCGGCCTGTTGACCTGCAATCCGGCCATCACCAGGGATGTGGTCAACCTGTTTCACTATCTGACCGGTTGCTCGCGCGCGCCGCGTTTCGAGAAGCTGCTGGTCGCGCCGATCAACATGCGCCAACGTTTTCTGCAAAGTATCGAGCGGGAAATCGAACACCGTCAGGCCGGACGACCGGCGCGCATCGTCGCCAAGATGAACCAGGTCGAGGATCTGGTGCTGGCGCGGGCACTGTCGGCGGCTTCGCAAGCCGGAGTGCCGGTCGATCTGATCGTGCGCGGTTTCTGCTGTCTGGCGCCCGGCGTGCCCGGCTGGACCGAGAACGTGCGGGTGCGTTCGATCATCGGCCGTTTTCTCGAACATTCGCGGATTTTCCATTTCGCCAACGGCCAGGAAGACCCGCTGGCGGGCGAGTTCTATATCGGTTCGGCCGACTGGATGTTCCGCAACCTGTCGCGTCGGGTCGAGGCGGCGACACCGGTCGAGGATCGGGCGGCGCGCGAGCGCTTGTGGGAAATTCTCGACATTTGCCTGCAAGACCGCCGGCAGGCCTGGTTGATGCGACCCGATGGCAGTTACGTTCGCGGCGAGCCGGCGGAAGAAGAATCAGGGCCGGCCGCGTTGGGGACCCACACTTGGCTGATGGATTTGACCCGGCGGCGCGCGGCGATCCTACCCTGATCAAATAACAATAAGAGCTTGATTCATGCGCATTTCCTTCGATATCGACGATACCCTGGTTTGTGATGCATCCGTGCCCACCGAACGGGAAATTTCCCGCTGGCGCCGCTGGCGCTACCCCGAACGTCTGCGACGGGGTACGGAGTCGCTGATGGCGGCGCTGGTCCGCAGGCGTTGCAAGATCTGGATCTACACTTCCTCCGATCGATCTACCCACTACCTGAAATCCTGGTTCGGTAGTTGCGGAATCCAGGTTGAAGGCGTGATCAATCGGACCGTGCACGAGCGAAAAGTCGGCTTGCGCGGGCCGTCGAAGTATCCTCCCGCTTTTGGGATCGACCTGCATGTGGACGATTCGCCGGGCGTGGCCATGGAGGGCGTGGATCACCGTTTCGAGGTGTTGGTCGTAGCGCCCGACGATCCCAACTGGACGGCGCGCATCCTCGACGAGGTCGATGCGCGGATTCGTGCCAATCCTTACTGGCATGCCCGTTTCGCGCCACGGCCCGCGCCGGGCATCGAGCGATTCCTGCCAAGCCTGACGCAAGCCTTGCGATGGATGGCCGCCACGCCCTGAGCATCAAGTTTGAGCAAAAGCGCGGCGAAGCCAACAGTGACCCAGGCTGATCAATATTCATAAAAACACAAGGCGTGATTGCCCGGCATCGATACCGTCCATCCTCGACTTGCGAGGGGGCTCACCCTTCGTCGTGATCGATGTCGACCGCCGGAGGGGAAGGGTCTCGTCCTGCTTTCGAAACGATCAGCGCATGGCGTTCATGAACCAAGGTGGCGGTATGCAGTTCACCGTAGTCGGCGGTCACGAAAAAGCCGCGAACCGGACCGCTGACGGGCAGGTTGTACCGGAACTCCAGCAGCGCCTTACAGAAAAATCGGTTGCAGAGATCCGAACGCATCTCCCGAGGCAAAGCGCAACCATCGGCCTGATGATAAAGGCAGGAACCCTGATAGGTCCGAGAGCCCACGCGGTCCAAATAGGCGGTGGTCACGGCGGAAGCGTCCTGCTCTGGATGCGCCGCCCGATAAGCGCGCAGAGTCTCGACGTCGAGATAGGCGTGATCTCCCCCACCCTGACAGCAGAAACCCCGGCAGCGCGCGCAGGCTTGTTCCAGTACCGTCCGGGCGCGGGGTTCCGGTTCCGGTTCCAGTTCCGGTGGCCGCGTCGATGGGCGCTCAGGCGGTTCGACGGGCGCTGGGGACGGGTCGAAGGCTTGCTCGACCAACGCCGTCAAGTGTTCGCGAAACACCTCTTTGCGCTGCTCCGGCAGCGGGGCGAGCCCCGCCGTCACGGAGGGTGTCACCACCAGGGGAAAGGAGTCCGGCCCGTGGATGCCAAAGGTGGCCAATACCTGGTCGCGCAGCTGCGTGGCATCTTCGATCTCCCGCCGCAGTAGAGCCGTGTAGCGCGCCTGGTTGCGTTCGTACACCTGAACCGCATAGTTCTTGACCGCCGCCCGCTGGCATGCCGCGGTGGCACAGGTTTGGGTAGGCTGCTCCCGCGCCGACAGCGGGCGACCGCAAACCCGGCAGACTTGACCCCGCCGTTGGAGCAGCGAATAGCGCTGGTGGCACTCCGCGCGCGCGCAAAGCGAGCGGGGCCGCGTCGGGTTGAACGGCAGCGGGGCCTGGCAGATCAGGCAGTGGGATGCCGTTGGGATCTGGGGATGGGGCGGAGTCGGCATGGCGATTTGTCAGGGTTGGGGTACTCGGCCGCCTGCATCGGGGTCAGCGTGCGCTTTGCAAGAGTAGACCGACGGCTCGGTTAGCCGATGTTGTGGGCCGACGGCGGCGTCTGCAAGTCCGACTCGATCTTCGGACGGCTGCTGATGGATTCGTTGGGGGTACTCAACCTTCGCAAGCGTTCGGTGGCCTGCAATTGTTGTTGCTGGACCGAGGCGGCCAGCGAGCCCAGCGCCAGATGAGCGAAGCCGGCCAGTGACCGGGCCCGGGCGGTGGCGCCGTCGGCGAGGGCGTCGGTGATGGCCTCGTTCAACGTGGCGGCATAGGCCTCCAGGGCATCGAGCAGCGCGTCGTGGCGCTGGGCCAGGGGAGTGAGACGATGCGCGGCGGGTGCCTCGGTCATCTGGAGATCCTCGGGCGATGCGTCATCCTAGGGTTCCGTCGGGATTTCGCTATCACCCATTGCATCGCGCAGACATTGCGTCAGCGCGCTCAGGGTATAGGGTTTTTGCAAAAAGCCGAATAGCAGCTTGCCCGCGAACTGCGGGGCGATTTCGGCCTCGGTGTAGCCGCTTGAGATCACGACCCGCGCTTTGGCGTCGATTCGCCGCAGTTCGTGCAGGGTTTCCTCACCATCCATGTGCGGCATGGTCAGATCGAGTAGGATCAGCGCAATCTCGTCGCGCCGGTTGCGGTAGATGTCCAGCGCCTCCTGTCCGTCCGCGGCGAGCAGCACCTTGAAGCCGATCCGCTCCAGCATGCGGGTTCCCAGGGTTCGAACCGATTCCTCGTCGTCCACCAACAGAATGGTGCCAGCGCCTTTCCAGTTCCAGGTACCGGCTTTCGGGGCAGTGCCCTGTTCAGCGGAAAACTTCCCTTCCGCCAAGGCGGGGAACAGTACCTTGACCGTAGTGCCCTTGCCTGGCTTGCTGTACACCTTGAGCGCGCCCTTATGGCCGCGCACGATGCCCAGCACGGCCGACAGACCCAAGCCCCGACCGGTGAATTTGGTGGTAAAAAACGGTTCGAAGATGCGCCGCTGAGTTTCCTGATCCATGCCGGTGCCTGTGTCCGAGACTTCGAACCAGACATACAGCCCTTCGGCCAGGTTTTCGTAGAGATAAGCCTCACAAAGATACTCGCGCGAGCACTGCATCAGGCCGGTCGAGATCGTGACGACGCCGCCGCGGTCGCCGATGGCTTCCGAGGCGTTGGTCACTAGGTTCATGATGACTTGGCGGATCTGGCCGGGGTCGCCGTGCAACGGGGGCAGCGGTTCCTTCAGATTCAGGTTGAGCGTGGCTTTCTTCGAAATGGAGGACTGCAACAGGGAGAACATGTCCCCGACCAGATTGCCCAGTCGGATGTCGTCGATGACGAAACGGCCCTTGCCGGAATAAGCCAGAATCTGGCGGCAGAGCTCGGCGGCGCGCAGCGAGGTCTTCTCGATCGTCAGCAGGCTTTCGCTGGCCGGAGACAGCGGCGGCAGATCGTCCAGCGCTAGGCTGGTGTTACCCAGGATAATGGTCAGGAGGTTGTTGAAGTCGTGGGCGATACCGCCGGCCAGCACCCCCAGGCTTTCCAGTTTCTGGGTCTGCTGCATCTGTCGTTCCAGTTGCAGGCGTCTTTCCTCGGCCCGCTTGCGCTCGCTGATGTCGGTGATCGTCAACAACAGCAGGGGTTGGTGATCGCGCTGCGAACGCCCCATGGGCGTGGCGATGATCGTTCCTTCCATATGCGCGTGAAACGCCGCGCCCGGCCCGCGCGGGATCAGCGCTTCCAGGTTTTTTCCGATCGGATTCTTGAAAAATGCCCGATAGCGCGAGAGAAACACGCTGCGGTCGTCGCCTTCCAGGCAATCCGCGAACGGGCTGCCCAGCAATTGATTCCGGTTGCGGCCCACCATCCGGCAGAACGTTTCGTTGGTCTCGTGAATCAATCCGACATCGTCCAGCGCCAGATAGCCGATCGGCGCCTGGTGAAAGAGGATGGAGAACTGATTGCGGGATTGCTCCAGCTCCGTCATCAGGCGCCGCAGTTCTTCGTTCTGCAGCTCCAGTTCGATCTGGTGGACCCGCAATTCGTGAACCAGCTTGCGGATCTGCTCGATGGAGAGATCCGATATTTCCGGTTGATGTTCCGCAACGCTGGCTTCGGCTTTTTCCCTAAGATGCTTCATGCCCTCCTGGTTATGTTGCGTCATGTGGCCCTTCTCCGTTGGATCGTGACAGGCGGGCCCGGCACGTCGCGGTGCGTTGGGCCATTCAGCGCCTGGCTTTATTATTGTCGCGGTTGTTCGCTCGTTGCGATGGCACCCGTGCATTCGTGAATCACGATGACGCGCATCGGCCCGTCGCCGGGCAAACTGGTGGCGCGCCTGAGCAGTGTGCATTGTTCCGACAACGCCCGGCGGGACGAATCATGCTGGATGAATCGCGGGCGCGTTCCAGCGAGTACGGCACGAATTCCCACGGCGAAGGCGGACGCTTCCTCGGTGGCGGCATCTTGCGGGTGCTCGCAGGCTTGCAGGTAGTTGCTCCCCTCCAGTAGACCGGTCAACGGCCCCGAACGCGCGCTGGCAAGATCACGCCAAGCTTTGTTCACTATCAGGATAGTCCCGTTTTCGTCGAGGATGGCGACGCAAGCCGAGACGGCGTCCAGCGCCGCCCGCGCGAAGCGCTCCGATTCGCGCAACTCGTCCTGAATGCGCTTCAGTTCGCGTGTCGCCTCCAGCCTGGCGGTGATGTCGTTGAAGGTGGCATAAACCTGCGTGGGTTTGGGTGTGCCCGGTTCGAACAGAGGAATGGCATTGACCCGGAGCCAGCGGGTTTGTTCGAGCGCGGGATGGTGTATGCCCATCACGGCGGCCGTTACCGGTTGGCCGGTCCGCAGGGCGATCAGGGACGGATGCTGGTCGGGAGGCAAAACCGTGCCGTCCTCGCGGAGCGCTTGCCACTGGGGATCGGCGGAGGTCCACCCCGCGATCCGGTCGGCCGGCCGGCCGAGAATGCGCTCGGCGGCCGGGTTGACCGAGATGATTTCGCCGCGCTCGTTCTGATACACCACGCCTTCCGCCATGGTGTCGAACAGTTGCCGGAAACGTTCCTCGCTGGCCTTCGCGCGCGCCACCGCCATGCGGTGCGTGGAGAGATCCAGCACGGTGAAGATCGCGCCCTCTTCCGGGTTGTCCGGATTCAGCGCCGAGGCGTTGAGCAGGATCGGCAGGGGCGTGCCGTTCTTACGCTGCCAACAGGTTTCCACCGTCCCCACCCCGTGCAGCCGGATCTGTTCGTATAGATCCTTGCCGACGCGCTCGAATTCCTGGAGCGAGGGATACAGCAGACGCGCGCTCTGGCCGATCAACTCGGCGCGGGAGTAGCCGAACAACTGGCATAGTTGGTCGTTGAGTTCCAGGAATACCCGGTTGGCGACCCGGCCGATTCCCACTGGCGTGGCGCGGTAGAGGCTAGACAGCCGAGTCTCGCGCTCGTTCAGCGCGTCGCGGGTGGTTTTCAACAGGTTGATGTCGATGAAGGCCAACACCACCCCGGCAATGGTGCGCACCCCGACATAATAGGGTAGCACTCGCATCAGGAACCAGGCGCCTTCGTCGGTGCGGACTTCCTGTTCCTGCTCGATGGCGGTTTCGGCCACTTCCTTGATGATCCCAAACAGGTCGATGTCCAGATTGTGCAGCAGATGATTGATTGGGCGGCCGATGTCACCGTCCAGAATCTTGAAGATGCGTCGGGTCGCGGGCGTGAATCGGCGAATGGCCAGGTTTTCGTCGAGAAACAAGGTCGCAATCCGGGTACTGGCCATCAGGTTGTCCAGATCGTTGGTGAGTTCGGTCAGCTCGATGATCTTGCTCTGGTGCTCGGCGTTGACCGTATGCAGCTCTTCGTTGACCGATTGCAACTCTTCGTTGGTGCTTTGCAGTTCCTCGTTACTGGCCAGCAGTTCCTCGTTGGTGGCCTGCAGTTCCTCGTTGGCCGTTTCCAGTTCCTCGATGGTGGCTTGCAGGTTTTCCCGGGTGAATTGCAGCTCCTGCTCCAGATCGTGGATGCGCTGCTCGACCTCCTGACCGAGGTCGTATACCTGCGCCTCGTTGCCGTTCCGATCCTCCTGCCGCGTGGCCAGATCTTCGATGAAGATCGCCGCCAACAGCTCTTGCCCGCGTTTCCCCGGCAGCGGGCGGATGCGAATCTGCACCGTTTTGGTTTCGTCGCGCCATTTGGTGCGGATGCTGGTGTATTTCAGCTCCTCGCCGGACTTGAACACTTTTTGCAGGCCGGTGGCCAGCGGGATGGCCAGATCCTTGGTGGCGATCTTGGTGATGTCGTTGATCAGTTTGCCGGAGGGCAGTCGGAGGTAGCCTTCCGGGTCGCCGAAGATATGCAGCGCTTCCAGTTGCTCGTTGACCACCACCACCAGTGGCAGGTAGTCGCCGACCAACGCCTGCAGAAAGCGGCTGAGCAGGCGTTCTTCCTCCTGAGCGCGGGACAGGCGGCCGCTGGTTGCTGGTTGGCTGCGGTCCTGCGTGAAACGGGGTTCCTGGAAAAGGGTGAAATTCGGTTTTTCGGCATTCGGGCGGCGTTTACCCTTGGAGGCGTAAATTTTGTATTTCTGGTGCAGGGGATCGAACAGATCGGCCATTTCCCCGGTCGTTTCGCTGGTGCCCAGCAGCAGAACGCCCTGCGGATTGAGCGAGAAGTTCATCATCTCCATTGCCTTGCGCTGCAACACCGGTTGCAGGTAGATCAGCAGATTACGGCAACTGACCAGTTCGATGTTGGTGAACGGCGGGTCCTTGATCAGATTGTGCTGGGCGAACACCACCATTTCGCGGATGGAGCGGTCGATCTGATAGCGGTCTTCCTTGTAATGGAAATACTTGGTCATGAGCTTCGGCGGCAGGTCGGCGACGATGCCATCCGAATAGATGCCGCCGCTGGCGCGCAGGATGGCGTCGCGGTCGATATCGGTGGCGAAGATCTTGACCTCCAACCGTTTTTCCATCTGTTCCAGAACTTCGCGGCTCAGCATGGCCAGCGAATAGGCTTCCTCGCCGGTGGAGCAGCCAGCCACCCAGAAACGCACCTCTTGATTGTTCGTCCGCTCGAACAAGCGGGGCAAGTGCTGCGTTTCCAGTTCGTCGAACACCTCGCGATCGCGAAAGAAGCTGGTGACTCCGATCAGCAGTTCGCGGTAGAGCGTGTTCACTTCGCTCGGATTGGCTTCCATGTAGCGCACGTAATCGCGCAGATCTTGAAGCTGGTAGATCGCGATGCGCCGTTCGATACGCCGGGCCACGGTGCTGGGCTTGTAATAGGTGAAATCCACCCGGGTGCGCTCGCGCAGCAGGGCGAAGATACGCATCAGATTGTCTTCGTCCGTCAACAATACGGGTGGGCGATCGGTCTTGGCGGCGTAGGGGTGGCGGGCGAAGGACAGCAGCTTTTCCGGCATTTCGTCCGGGGGCAGGATGCAGTCGGTCAGTCCGGTGGAGATGGCCGACCGCGGCATGCCGTCGAAGCGGGCGGATTCCTCGCTTTGCACCATCACCATCCCGCCGGCTTCCTTGATCGCCCGGATGCCGCGCACCCCGTCGCTGCCGGTACCCGAGAGGATGATGCCGATTGCCTTGTCGGCTTGGTCGTCGGCCAGCGAGCGCAAGAATACGTCGATGGGCAGATTCAGCCCGCGCGAGCGGTCCGATTCGCTCAGCAGCAGCTTGCCGTGGAAGATGGACAGATTTTTCTTGGGCGGGATCAGGTAAACCGAGTTGGCCTCGACCCGCATGCCTTCCTCGGCCCGTTGCACCGGCATGGCGGTGCGCTTGGAGAGCAGCTCGACCATCATGCTCTTGTAGTCGGGCGAAAGGTGCTGGATGACGATGAAGGCCATGCCGCTGTCGGCCGCCATGTGCGAGAAGAACGCCTCCAGCGCCTCCAATCCGCCGGCCGAGGCGCCAACCCCGACATAGTAGATCGGGCTGGAGGGAGTGGTGCCGTGCTGGGAAGAAGACTCTTGCATATTTGGTTCTGGCGGGTCAAAAAGGATGGAGCCGGATGAGGGGAGCCGGGCACATGGCCCGCCGCATGGCGGAACGCTGGTTCAACCCTCGCTCAGCACTTCGCGCAGCTTGGCCAGCCGGATCGGCTTGGTCAAGGTGATCACCGAACGCAACCCCTTGAATTCCGCCAGCAGGCGGGCATCCTTGGCGTAGTCGGGGCTGTAGCCGGTGATGATGATCAGATTGGCCTCATAGTGTTGCTCCACCAGCCACAATACCAGTTCGTTGCCATCCATTTCCGGCATCACCATGTCCATGACGATCAGGGTGGGATGCAGTTCGAAATACGCCTGTTGGAAAGTGCGGCCGTCGGTGACGACCCGTACTTGATAGCCGAGGTCGGAAGCCACCTTGCTGACGAGTTCGCCGAATTCCGGTTCGTCGTCGACCACTAGCAGCCGTTTTTCACTCATTTCATTCTTTTCACTCATGAAATTATCCCGCGGACGAGTCGATACAGTGCAGTTTCAGAATAACATGCTTTACGCTGGGATCATCCTGATCGGTGTGGATGGTGAAACCCAGCGCGCGGTCCAACTGCAACATGGGTTTGTTTTCCTGTAACACTTCTCCGTAGATTTCGCCGATGCCACGCTGGCGCGCATAATCGATGATGCGCCGCATCAGCAAGTTGCCCAAACCTAGCCGCATCATCGCCCGATCGACGATGATCGAATATTCCGCCCGCTCGCCGTTCGGGTCGGCGCTGAGGTTGACGATCCCGTAAATCTCCGCCTTGCCGGGCAGCCCGGGGCCGACCGCCACCAGCGCCATTTCCCGATGGTAGTCGATTTGGGTCAGCGCCGCCGCCATGTGGTGCGACAGTTCGCGGATCGGCTGGAAGAAGCGCAAGCGCAGATCTTCGGGCGAGGCGCGCGATACCAGCGCTTGCAACGACGGTTCATCCTCCGGCAGCACCGGGCGTAGCAGCAGTTCCTTTTCGTCGTTCGGTGAGAGCGTTTCCTCGAGCTCCTTCGGGTAGGGGCGAATCGCCAGACGGTGGGCCGGCGCCTTGGGGGTGAGCTGTACTCGGGCGTCCAGCGCCACCACGCCCCGGGCGTTGAGCCGCAGTGGGTTGATATCCAGTTCGACCAGTTCGTCCAGGTCGATCACCATTTGCGAGACCTTGACCAGGGTCAACGCCATGGCGTTGAGGTCGACACGGCGCAGCAGGCTGTAGCGCAGGCGTTGATAGATGCGGGTCTGCGCCATGATCTCGCGCGCCAGGTGCATGTTGAGCGGCGGCAGGCCGTAGGCCATGTCGTTGATGATCTCGGCTTCCGTTCCGCCCTGGCCGAAACAGATCACGGGGCCAAATCGCTCGCCGGAGCGTACGCCCAGAGCGATTTCGTAGGCGCCCTCCCGGGGGATGATGGGCTGGAGCGCGAAGCCATCGAATTTGGCCGCCGGTGCCACGGCGTGCAGTTGCGCAAGCATGGCGGCGGCGGCCTGACCGACCGCTTCGGGGCTGTTCAGATAACGCACGACTCCGCCGATCTGCGATTTCGCGCCGATGTCCGGCGACATGATCTTCAAGGCCACGGGCTGGCTCAGCCGGGCGGCGATGGCCTCGGCCTCGGCCGGCGAGTCGGCGAACTGGGTTTCCGCGACCGGGATGCGGTAGGCGGCCAACAGTTGCATGGCCTCGTACTCGTTGAGGTAGCGACGGCCGCTGGCCAACGAGTCGGCGATCAAGGCTCGCGCCGCGGCGACGTCGGCGGTGAACTCCTCTGGTAGCGAAGGCGGGGTTTCCATCAGCAGCGCCTGGTTACGCTTGTACTGTACGATCCGCATGAAAGCCCGCACCGCGCCGCTGGCGGTTTCGTAGGTCGGGACTTGCCGCTCCAGCAGATGGCGCCGCGCTTCCTGCCCGGTGATCGGGCCGGGAAAGCTGGCGATGACGCAACAGCGTTGATCGGGCAGGCGCTGAATCAGCGCGTCGGCCACCGCCGTGGCGTCGCTGAGCGCGCTGGGCGTCTTGATGACCAGCACACCATCCACGCCTGGGTCCGCCAGCAGGAGATCCAGGGCTTGTTGATAGGCCTTGACATCGGCCTGATCGCCGAGATCGACCGGGTTGGGCGGGGCGTTGGGTTCGATCAGTTTTTCCAAGCCCTGCTGGGTGGCCTCGGAGAATTGCGCCAGCCGCCCGCCGAAGTGATAGAGCGTGTCGGTGGCCAGCAGGCTCATGCTGGAACTGTTGCCGAGGATGGCCAGACGGTCATTGTTCAGGAGCTTGGCCGCTTTCAGTACCTCGACCATCTGCAGCAGCTCGTCGTTGTCTTCCACCCGCAGCAGGCCGGCGCGGCGGAAGGCGGCATCGTACACGGCGTCGTCGGGTTCCTTGGGATGGCGGCGCGGTTTCAGCACGATGACGGGTTTGACGCGCGCCGCGTGCCGTGCCGCCGACATGAACTTGCGGGCATCGCCAATGTTTTCCAGGTACAGCAGGATTGCTCGGGTACGGTAGTCCCCGGCCAGGTAATCGAGCATGTCGGCCAGGTCCACGTCGAGGCTGTCGCCCAGGTGGATGAGATGGCTGAATCCGAAACCATAGTGATTGCCGATATCGAGCGCGGTTTGCGCGATGGTGCCGGACTCGGTGACCAAGGCGATCTGGCCAGGCAGCAGCGATTGGCGGTTCAGACTGACGTTGAGGTTGGACAGCGGCACGCTGAACCCTTGGGAAGAAGGGCCCAGCACGCGCAGTAGATAAGGTTCGGCGGCGTCCAGAATCGCCTGGAACAGCGTTTCGCGTTCGGCTTGCGGGATGCCGCGGGTTTCGCTGGTGAGCACCGCCGCCCGCGCGCCACGCTCGCCCAACTGTTGGATCAGCGCCGGCACTTCCTTGAGCGGTCGGGTGATGATGGCCAACGCCGGGGCCAGGGGCAGACTGGCGATATCGCGATAGGCGAGGGCGCCCGCCAGGGCCCAGCGTTTGGTGTCCACCGGCATGATCGGCCCGATGAAACCACCGTTCATCAAGTTGCGAATGATGATGGCTTCGCTGTCGCCGCCGCCGCAAATCAAGGCGATCGTGTCTGGTTTGAACAGGTACTCAAGGTTTCGGATAGTCATGGCGACAGAATTCGATCATGTGCGGAGGCCGGTTCGGTTTTCGGTGAACCGGCGGGTTTCGTAAATGATGGAGGCGGGTATCGTAGGCGGGGGCGGATGATCGATCAAGCGGCGGAAGATTCCAATTGGAGGACGAAGCCGTCGGGGTGATGAAAATCCGGCGGACCTGACGGATGGTGAAGCGCCCAGTACGACAAACCGCCGTCCCGTGCTTCGATGACAGTCGCCACGGCGAGCCGCCACGCCGCGCCCGCTGGCGGTCCGTCGAGATGCGCGATCGCTTGCAGTTCGAACCGATCTGGATGGATCCACGAGTTGACCCGTGGCGGTGGGTTCACGGCGGCGGGGTTCATCCCCGCGCGGTAGCCGGTAAACCGATAAACCGCCCAAGCGGTCGAGGGGGAGAAATTGAATTCGTGGTAGCCCGGTTGGCCATCCACCACGAGGAATGCTTCACAGCAGGTGTGGCGCCAGAGCCCGTCGGTGCGGTGGGGCTTGCTAGAGGCGGGAAATAACAGCTTGGTCGAATCGCCCTCGATCCGGTAATCGAGCATCAGCCATGCTCCGCGCCGCCGTGCTCGCGTCGCCACGCGCCAAGGGGGTGGATAAGGTGTGGCGGGATGAAGGGTCAAGGGGATGAAGGACATTCTCTTGTGGTGGTCGTGAAGTTGTTTTTGAGGAGTGCTTTTTTCTTATGAACGCACGAAAGAAGCTATTTATATCATCATCGTTAGTATACCAAACACCAAGCAACACTCAAATCGAACCTAAGCTACCAAGCCACTTATTCCGATCATTTTACATATTACGTATTTCCACTCTAACATTCACTAACTTGCTCTTAGCGTAGGTGAGAAAAGTCAGAAAAGTGGATAGACTGAACAGATTGAAAAGACGGTGTCAATATTCAAGTTAGGGATGTAAAGAGGATAATGGAAACTAAAAATTTAGATGATGATATAAATGATAGGGACGGACTCTCGGGACCGGCCCGGCCCATCGACGCGCCACCCACGGCGCTGCCAGCGGCGGTGCGCCACTATGTGCATGCCGCCACCGCACCGCGCACCCGTCAGGCCTATCGAGAAGATTTGGCGCGGTTTCTGGCCTGGGGCGGGCAGGTGCCAAGTTCGCCGGCGATGATCGCAACCTATTTAGCGGCCCATGGGGAGAGTCATGCCCCGGCGACCTTGGGGCGTTGGGCGGTAAGCCTGGGCCGGGCGCATACCAGCCAAGGGCTAGCCGATCCGTGCCGCGAGGCATTGGTGCGGGCGACCTTGCGGGGAATCCGCCGCCAACGAGGAACAGCGCCCCGCCAGGTGGCACCGTTGGAACGGGAGGCGTTGTTGGCGTTGTTGGCGCCGCTGGGCGCTTCGCCGCGCGATATGCGGGATCGAGCGTTGCTGTTGCTAGGGTTTTCGGCGGCGTTGCGTCGTTCGGAGTTGGTGGCGCTGACCATGGCCGATGTAGCGTTTGGGACGCAAGGGTTGACGGTGACGATCCGTCAGTCGAAGACCGATCAAGAGGGGGTGGGACGGACGATTGGGATTCCCCGGGCGCGTGGGCCGGTGTGTCCGGTGCGGGCGTTGCGCGCTTGGCTGGCAATGGCGGCAGAGCTGCGATGGGCGGAGGAACCGGCTTCGCCGGCGCCGTTGTTTCGGCCGCTCGATCGCC
The DNA here is from genome assembly GCA_020445045.1 of Candidatus Competibacteraceae bacterium. Classification (GTDB taxonomy): domain Bacteria; phylum Pseudomonadota; class Gammaproteobacteria; order Competibacterales; family Competibacteraceae; genus Competibacter. The sequence continues at coordinate 9,388 of JAGRHI010000246.1, read as the reverse complement.
ATGGCCGGTTGGCGCCTCAGGCGCTGTCCGGCCATGCGGTGGCGGTGATCGTGAAGCAGCGGGCGGCGGCGGCGGGCTTGGACCCGGCGGTGTATTCGGGCCATTCGTTGCGGGCCGGGTTTTGCACCGCCGCCGCTCGCCATGGAGCGCCGACTTGGCGAATCCAGCAGATCTCGGGCCATCGGACCCATGCCAGCCTGGAACGCTATATCCGCGCCGGCCAATTGTTCGATGATCATCCGCTGGAGGGGTTATTTTAGGCGGTGGGTGGCGTGGATCGAGCGGCAGTACCCTGAGCGATCATGGCTCGGGCATGATACAAGACGATGGGTAACGAGCATGCCGTCCGTTAAGCGTTTGGCTCGGTCCGCCAAACACGAACGTTCCTCTGGTGGAGTTGTGGAGTTGCGCCACATTCACACCACGCCCAACCAAGCGCTAAAACACCGGCCCCTTCGCGCGGATTTCATGCCGGATACAATTCCGGCAATGCGTGCCCTTTCGGTTCGCCCTTCATCCGCTCTGTCCTTGCGTTCAACACGCTTGCAATTTCCCGATAAAACGCCTCACCCTTCCAAGCATGCCCACTCCCTTGATACAGGCAGCGATCGAACGCTTCCAAGGCATGACGGGCATCCTGATGGTCGATCTGTTTGGCTACGCTCAACACCGATCGCGGCGGATGTTCCGGCCATTGTATTTTTGCCCAGCACAAAAGAGCATTTTTCGTCCGCTCCACGTCATTGGCCTGGCAGGCTTGTTTCAACGCGCGCAGTGCTTCTCGTTGTGATTGGATGCTGATGTCGCATTCGCCCGCCGATGGCGCGACAGTTCGCGCCTGACCACGCGCCCGCCACCAGAGCAACAATGTCGCGATCCAAGCGATCAACAACGCCAGCGCGATCCAAGGCCAATAGGCAGCGCCATCGGACCATGCGCTCGATAACCGTTGCGGCACTGATTCCTTGGCAACCGGCGATGGTGCTTTTTGAGGCGCGGGCTTGGCATCCGCGCTCGGCTCCATGGGGGTGGCGGGCGTTTCCGACGCTTGCGGTGCTGGAGTCGATTGCGCTGGAGTCGATTGCGCCGGCACACCAGTGACGGTGATCTCACGAGCAGGAACGATGGCTTCGCGTGGCGCATCGGTTTGGATATCCCACCAGGGAATGCGAATCTCGGGCAACTGGAACGTACCGGGGCGCGTGGGAACAATGGCGATCTTCTGTTCGCGCTGTCCCACCACAACGCCGGTATTCGTTTGGGTATCGGTCGCTGATCGATCCGGATAGAGTTTCAAATCCGCTGATGACGGCAACGGCAGCTCAGGAAGCTGAGCACCGGTCAGTCCCTGGGCCTTCAGGCTCAAGGTGCGGGTGACCGGTTCGCCCACCCGAAAAGTCGGCGGATCGGACGACCAGGACTCGGTGACCGCCAGATTTTGCGCTGGCAACCAAGCACCCGTACCGGATTTTGGCGGACGTGGCTTCACCGTGATCTGGAACGGCTGACCACGAACTTGTACCGGACGGACGGTTTGGAACAGGGAGTCGAACGAGTTTGGACCAAGAAAACCGCCTTGCCCGAAGAAATTATTGTCGGCCGACCGCCGGCTGGCATCCGGTACCTGGGCGGAAAAAATCGGCGATTCGATGTGGAGCGTACCGCTGCTCTGCGGGAAGATGGCGTACCGCCGTTCAATGACTCCATAGCGCCGACCGCCACGCTGGGTCGTATATTGCCGATCCTCTCCCAATCGCTCGATGAGCGCATCCGCCGCCTTGGGGTCACCCAACTGAGGACCCCGCGGTGTCACCGCATAATAAATCCGCAACACATAAGTCAATTGTTGCTGCACGTAAGCAGTATCCGGCTTGACTTCCGACTCGATGAAGATGTCGGGGGTTGCACCGGTCGTCGAAGCCGTACCTGCTTCGGTGACCTTGATCACGATCGCTTGGGTTTGTTGATCGCCCACCGTCAACGCTGGAATGGTGAGCGATCCGGTTTTTTGCGGCGCCAGCGTCACAGTCCAGCGGGTCTTGGCATCGATCGTTCCGTTGACCATATTGAACTGGTTACTCTTAGCCGTGCCCAGCACCTGGAAATCTTGCGACAGCGGCGACCAATCGGGATCGTTGCTGGGACCGTTTCCGGTGACCTCGATAACCAAACGCAAGGTTTCGCCTTCGGCGACCGTATCGCGGTCCACGAAGGTATTGACGTCCTGGGCCAAGGCTGGATACGCCCACAAGCTCTGGACCAAACCCAGCAACAGGATGCAAATCCAGCGCTTCATCATCATTATTCTCCTCACTGCGAAACCTGTTGTTGGCGACGTAGATGCTCCAGCATGAATTTTCGCCGCAACAAGCCAGCCGGATCGTCCGGTATGCGCCGCAACCACTGATCCATGGCTTGCCGGTTCTCCGATTGCTCCGGCGATTCCGAAGCACGAGCGGCAGCGGCTTGCCGATCGGCATCCTCTGAATTTTCCGCCGTGGCCTGGGCGGTCGCGTTCGCTTGTTCCCGCGATTTCTCATCCGCGCCCGACGGTTTCGAAGAGGCAGCCGCTTGTTTCAACAGGCTATCGTCGTCTTTCCGTGGTTTCGATTGCGTGGTGGACGCAGTGGAATCCGCCGGCTTCTCCTGAGCTTGGGACGGATTTTGTTCCGACTGTTTCGGCTCGGATTGAGGCTGATGGGCATTGGCTTGGTTCTCCGACGCATTGCCGCCTGTGGATTTTCCATTTTTCGAGTCTGCCTGCTGACCAGGTTGCTGCTTATCGTTCTGAGATTCCTGATTATTTTTCTTGTCGGCCGACGATGACTTGGACGAGTCAGCGGATGAGTCCTTCGGGTTTTTCTTGTCCTGCTCGCCATTTTGGCCTTGCTGATTCTGCGAATCAGTTTTCGATTGCTGCTGTTGCTGTTGCTGTTGCTGTTGCTGTTGCTGTTGTTGCTGCTGTTGCTGCTGCTGTTTGAGCAATTTTTCCACCAAGTCTTTGTTATGGCGCACGTCGGCGTTGCTCGGGTCCTGTTGCAACGCCTGATCGTAAGCGGCGATTGCCTCTTGCAGCCGTCCCAGATGAGTCAAGGCATTGCCCCGGTTGTAAAGGGCATCGGCGGTGTCCGACTGGCTGAAATTTTCCAGCGCCTTTTCATAATCGCCGGCCTGATAATGCGCGGAACCCTTCCAGGCGGGATCTTGAAACAGTTCAGCCGCCTTTTTTCCATCGCCGGCCCGCAAGGCTTGAACACCTTGCTGATCGGGACGCGCCCACCAATCCCGCCAACCAGAGGCTGAAGCCGGGTCCGGCATCGTCAATACGCCAAGCACCACCACGATCAACCAACCACGCCGAAAAGCGAGAGCCGCCAACGGCAACAAGACCAATACCAACCATGGTCCTTCTTCCCGCCAGCGGTCCATCGAATGCCGAGAGGACTCGGGGCGAACTTCGCGTGGTTGGGCCAGCGTATCGGACGACAGGGCATCGATGTCCCGGTCGTCCGCGCCGAGACGCGCGAAACGGCCGCCACCCTGATGCGCCAGCTCGCTCAAGGTCGCTGGATCGAGTCGTGGCACGACGATGGCCCCTGTGGAATCTTTCAGGAAACCGCCGTCGGCCAACGAAATCGGTGCGCCTTCTTCCGTACCGACCGCCAGCACCGAGACTCGCCGTCCGTGGGCGCGTAACGCGGTCACCGCTTCCAAGGTCGCCGCCGGGTCGTCATAACCATCGGTGACCAGGACAATCTCCCCATGGTCCTGAATGCCCGCGCGACGCAGTAACTCGTCGGCCATCCGCAATGCGGTGTGGGCGTGATCGCCGGGGACCGGCATGAGACCGGGGCTGAGCGTCGGCACCAGGGCAGCGATGGTTTTGGTGTCGTCGGTCAGGGGCGAGACGACGAACGGTTCGCCGGCAAACACCACCAACGCGGTTTGTCCCTCGCGATAGCGTTTCAACAGGTCCAATACCTTGAAGCGGGCGCGGGCGATGCGCGATGGACGCAGGTCGGGCGCATTCATGGACGGGGAGAGATCGAGAACGATGACGCGGGCCGCTTGGGTTCTGTAGACCGGCTGGGGCAGCTTTTGCCAAACGGGACCGGCCAAAGCGACGACCGCCAAGGTCCAACCGGTTGCCAGTAAGACCAGCGGCAAGCGATGGTGGTGCCGGGCGCGGCGGACCAGTAGTTTCGCCAATAGATGCGGATCGCACTGCTTTTCCCAGGCGGACACTCGGCTGGTCTGGCGCAGCAGACGCCAGCCGATGACGGCCAGCGGCAACAACGCCCACAGCCACTCCGGACGTAGCCAATGCAATTCCGACAACCCGTTCACCGACTTCCTCCAAAACTCGTTTGACCCGCGACACCGCTGACTCGCGCCGTCATCCGCCAGGACAAACGGCTGGCGGCGAGGATGACTGAAATCGCCAATGCCAAGCCCAGCGGCCAAATGAACAAGGATTGATGCGGCCGAAAATACTCGGTATCGCGAGCGGCGGGCTCCAAGCGATCCAACTCCTGATAGATCGATGCCAGGGATTCGGTGTCGGTGGCGCGAAAATAGCGGCCGCCGGTGATTTCGGCGACGGCTTTCAGGGTCGCCTCGTCCAAGTTGGCGGAGGGATTGATGATCTGGGGACCAAAAAAGGTATCGCGGCGCATGGGCTTGGCGCCAAGCCCAATGGTGTAGATGCGCAAACCTTCCTTGGCCGCCAGTTTGGCGGCTTGGCGCGGCGCCACCTCACCGGCGGTATTGGCGCCGTCGGTCAACAGAATCAAGACTCGATCCTGGGCGCCGGCGGCTCGTAGCCGTTTCAGCGCCAAGCCGATCGCATCGCCGATGGCGGTTTCCTTGCCCGCCAGCCCGACCACCGCTTCATTCAGCAAGGTGGCCACGGTATCGCGATCGAAGGTCAGCGGAGTTTGCAAGTACGCTTGCGTGCCGAACAAAATCAAGCCGAGCCGATCGCCCACGCGTCGTTCAATGAAGGTTCTGGCGGCCGCCTTGACGACTTGCAGACGGTTGGCCGGACGTCCGTCAAGCAAGAAATCTTCCGCGGCCATGCTGCCCGAGACATCGACCGCCAACAGCAGATCGCGTCCGCTGACCGGCACGGCAACTGGCTCGCCCAGCCATTGAGGTTGGGTGGCCGCCAGCACCAGTAGCAACCACGCCAGCCACGGTGCCATCTTCAGCCAACGGCGCCGCAAGGTTTTGCGTTCGCCGGGTCCAGCGCCGAGCGCCAAAACTTCCTCAAGAAACGGAACCCGTAGTGCCGAACCCTCGCTGGCGGGAGCAGGCGGCAACCAACGCATCGCCAACCAAGGTAGGGGTAGGGCGAGTAACGCCCAGGGCCATTCCAGATGAATCATGAGACGGTCGCTCGCTGGTTACCGACGCGCCTGATCCAAGCTTCGGCCACGTTCAGTAGCGCCTCGATCTCCAACGCTTCGGTGGTGCACCGATAGGGTGCTTGGATCAAGGCGCGCCCGGGTCCCGCGCTGAACGGGTTGCCGCCACCGGTTCGATCCAGAAATCGCAACCATGCGTCGCCGACCAGACCAGCCACTTGGTTTCGGGGAAAATGAGCCAGCGCCAAACGGCGTAACAATGTGGAAATCCCCGCCGCAATGGCGGCGCCATCGCCATCCCGTTGGAAATCGACCCGAAGCCGTGTCAGCTCGGCGAGCGCCACTCGCTGGGGTGTCCGCCGCCGATGATGGCGCCACCACAGCAATCCACCGACGACGAGGAGCGACAGTACGGCCAACAGCCACCAACCCGGCGCGGGCGGCCACCAGGAAACCGGTTCGGGGAGATGGATGTCCCGCAAGTCCGCCAAAGGATTTGCCGCGGGCATGGGATTACGGGGGAGTCGTGCGGGCGCCGTGGCGCCGGTGATGGACGATCAGGCCACGGCGCAACGTTTCGGGCACCGGTTGGTTGGTCGCCAATGTCAGGAAATGGCTCCCGTGACGATGGCACAACGCGCGAACCGCCTCGCGATGGGATGCGAATCGATTGCGATAAGCATCGGCCACGGTTGGATCGCCGCTATCCAAGACGGCGAAGCGTTGCCCGTCGCTCAGTGGATAGCGATCGGAAGGTGGCGCGTCGGCTTCGACGGGATCGAATACCAGAATGGAAACCACGTCGTTGTGGGCGGCGAGACGCGCGAACGATTGCTCGGCCTGATGCGGCAAGTCACGAAAGTCGCTCAGCAAAAAGACCAGACTGCCAGGACGGACGGCGCTCGCCAGTCGATGCAGCGCCTCTGCCCAGTGGCCATTCCTTGTCACCGCTGGCGTGACGGTCGACGCCACGCCGGCGGATTGCATGGTGACCAGTGCCCTGAGGAAGGGCAACATGCCACGTTCACGCGCCGCCGGCCGCAGTTCCCGATGCCGTTGTCCGGCGAACACGATTCCACCGATGCGGTCACCGTTGTCACGGGCCGCCCAGGCCAACAACGCGGCTGCTCTGGCGGCCACCACCGATTTGAAGGCGACTCGGGTGCCGAAAGCCATGCTGGGTCCCAGATCCACCAGAAACAGCACTGGCCGTTCGCGTTCTTCTCGAAACAACTTGGTATGAGGCCGGCCCGTGCGCGCGGTGACTCGCCAATCCATATTGCGGATGTCGTCGCCGGGCTGATAGGCACGTACTTCCTCAAATTCCATGCCGCGACCCCGATACGGTGAGACATACCCACCCGCCTGAGTCGATAGCACTCGGCGTTGAGGAGAAAAGCCGAGCCCGGTGGCTTGACCGCGCAGCCGCAGCAGTTCTTCGATGGAAACGGCGAGCCCCCGGGCTTCGCTTGGCGCTGGCGGAGCGGGAGATTGCGAGGGCGTCGAACCGCTCGATACGAACCCTTGCTGAATGCGTTTGCGGATTGCTCTTAACATCGGGAATAACCGGAGGCGGAAAGGAAAGCGCGGTCGCCAGCTCGATTTTCGGTGTTGGCGCTTCTCAAGGCACGGGCACGCGTTCGAGCAGTTCGGTGATGAATCGCTCGGTATCGATACCGTCGGCTTCCGCCTCGAAGGTCAGCAACACGCGGTGGCGCAGCACATCGGGGGCGATGGCCTGAATATCCTCGGGACTGACGTAATCGCGGCCATGCAGCCAAGCATGGGCGCGGGAGCAGCGATCCAACGCAATGCTGGCCCGCGGGCTGGCGCCATACCGAACCCAACCGGACAGTTCCGCGCCATAAGGCGCTGGATTGCGGGTCGCCATCACCAAAGCCACGATGTACGACTCCAGCGCCGGCGCCAGGTTCAGCGCCAGCACCTCGCGCCGCGCCGCGAACACGCGCTGCTGGGAAATCCGCACCGTCTTTTCGAGGGCGGTGGCGCCGTTTTGTAACGCCTGCTCGCGCACCAGCCGCAGGATGGCGTGCTCGGTTTGCGAATCGGGATAACCGATACGCACGTAGAGCAGAAAGCGATCCAGTTGGGCCTCGGGCAGGGGATAGGTGCCCTCCTGCTCGATGGGGTTCTGCGTGGCCATCACCAGGAACAGTTCGGGCAGCGGATAACTGGTGTGGCCCACCGTCACCTGACGTTCGGCCATGGCTTCCAGAAGGGCGGATTGTACTTTGGCCGGTGCCCGGTTGATCTCGTCGGCCAGCAGCAGGTTATGAAAGATGGGCCCCTGCTGGAACTGAAACGAAGCCTCCCGTGGCCGATAAATTTCGGTACCGGTCAAATCCGCCGGGAGCAAATCCGGTGTGAATTGGACGCGATGAAAATCGCCCTCCAATCCCGCGGCCAGGGTCTTGATGGCCGTCGTCTTGGCCAGGCCCGGCGCACCCTCGACCAGTAGATGCCCATCGGCCAGCAAGGCGATCAACAACCGTGTATTCAACGCCTCCTGACCGAGAATTCGTCGGTTCAGGTCATCGAGTAAGCCTCTGATATCCGGGAGAACCGAAGAGATTGTCGAAACTTGCGGCAGTGGATCAGCGTTCATGGCGTCCTTCGTGGTTTGCAATACTCAGGTAGCTGCTCGATCAGCATGTCGAGAATGATAAAGTGTCTAGCTTAAGCGAATCTTAAGGCATAAACGGTTGACGCTTCGGGTGGGGTTTGTGAGCCAGCGCCACGCGCTGTTACTTCGATGTTGCCCGAAAAGCGCCTCGCTCGTAGAATCACTTACCTAATCATGTAACATTTGACTCATGACCTGCTGTATAGACAGCGGTGACAAAACTGCGCCAAATTGCTGGGTTCAATGCAGGGACTCCTGCAGTAAGCCTTGGTTTGGATTGTATCTTGCAACCATTGAGAAATGAATAGCCAGTACCGAGGAGCAAACTGAATTGGCTACCCATTCAAACGGGTATGCCATCAGCTAGATTTCATTGCGATAAAATCAATGAATTAACGATGGCATAAAAAATGCTTACACAATAGATATGGCCAAGGAAACACCTAAACACACTTTCGCCAATTTTCGAAAATTCATAATCCACTATTCAGAGGGAATAATCCATGCCGGCCAATCTGGTCAGTCAAGACAAAATTTCCGAATTGCGCTCGGTGATGGTCAAGATACCCATTCAGGAAGCGTATACGGACATTCGTCGAGTCGCGCTCAAATGACCTTTCTCGACTCTCTCCGCGCTACTGGGGATAAACGGACGACCGACGACAAGCTAGGCGGCAAACCGACCAATCCGTCCCACCTGATTCGCGGTATGGAATTGAATTACGACAATTATCGGGTTTCCGGAAAAGGTTGGGTATCGGTCACCAAGAAAAAGCTGGCGACTCGGTTCCTATCTCGTTTCCCACAATCCGGGGATCTATTTTTTATCAGCCTCCATCAACGGTAGGCAGCACCATCCGATCGGATGGGTATCGATCAGGGAAGCATTCATTCCCTAACAACCGAATATTTTGTCCCTTGGTTTGATTTAAACATCAAGCCATTGATTTACATTGATAAAAATGGCGTCCATCGTAATTGATGTTTCATGCCTTGACGCGCTGAAGGTTGCGGTGGCGCGGTGGTGAGTTCCGATGGCGCCGTGGCTGCTCGCTTCTGCCCAAGGTCCGGTTGGCGCGGCGTGGTCGATCCGCGTCGGGACATGTCCATCGCGTCACCGTTACCGTTGGGCTTCTTGGTCGATTTCGACGGTCGTCGTTTCGTTCCCAACGGGTCGAGCCTCGAAGTTTTGTTTAAAAACAATTTGTTATCCTAAAAAAACAGCAACATTGTTATGTGGATTGGATCGGAGGCGCGTTGTTTTTGCCGAGTTGCTTGTTGTTGTTTTTATTATTTAAACCTTAAATAATTAAGGCGTGCGAAAATTTTATATTTATCAATATCTTGCAGAACAAAGGTGGGGGAAGTGAGGGGAGTA
>JAGRHI010000245.1:16805-18504 GCA_020445045.1 Candidatus Competibacteraceae bacterium | reverse complement strand
TCATGGATTCCTGGACGTCCACGCTGTTGTCGGCGTGGGCGCCGCCGTTGAGGATGGTCATCATCGGTACCGGCTGATGGTAGGGGGCGGTGGGATTCAGATACTTGTACAGTGGAATGCCTTTCTCGGCGGCGACGGCGTGGGCGGTGGCCATCGACACGCCCAGCAGGGCGTTGGCGCCCAGGCGGCTCTTGGTGGGCGTGCCGTCCAGGTCGATCATTTTCTGATCGACGGCGGCCTGGTTGTCGGCTGCTTCCATGCCGACCAGGGCCGCGCTCAGCTCGCCGTTGACGTTGGCGACCGCCTTGAGCACGCCCTTGCCCAGATAGCGGCTCTTGTCGCCATCACGCAGTTCCAGCGCCTCGCGGCTGCCGGTGGAGGCACCGGAGGGGACGCCGGCCGTGCCCTTGGCGCCGGATTCCAGCACCACATCGACGGCGACGGTCGGATTGCCGCGCGAATCGAGAATCTCGCGCCCATGAACCGATTTGATTTTCGACATCGGTAAAACTCCTCTGGTTGTGTGTGCGTTGAAGATGAAAGGTTAAAAGCTCAGATCAGTTTCCAGGAAACCTTGCCGCTTGACCAATGCATCCAGGGCTTGCAGCACGGTCAGTAATGGTTCCATCCGGTCCAGCGGCCAGGCGTTGGGGCCGTCGCTCAGTGCCCGGTCCGGATCGGGATGGGTTTCCATGAACAAGCCGGCGATGCCGGCCGCCACCGCCGCCCGGGCCAGCACCGGCACGAATTCGCGCTGGCCGCCGGAAACGTCGCCCTGACCGCCCGGTAACTGCACCGAGTGGGTGGCGTCGAACACCACCGGGCAACCGGTGGCGCGCATCACCGTCAGGGCGCGCATGTCGGACACCAGGTTATTGTAGCCAAAGGAAGCGCCGCGTTCGCAGACCATGATGTGATCGTTGCCGGCGATGCGCGCCTTGGCGACCACGTTGCGCATGTCCCAGGGGGCGAGAAACTGGCCCTTTTTGATGTTGACCGGCTTGCCCTGGCGGGCGACGTTCTGAATGAAATCGGTCTGCCGGCACAAGAAGGCCGGCGTTTGCAACACATCCACCACGGCCGCGACTTCCGCCAGCGGGGTGTATTCGTGCACGTCGGTCAGCACCGGCACGCCGATTTGGCGCTTGACCGTGTCCAGGATCTTCAGTCCTTCTTCCTGACCGGGGCCGCGATCGCTCTGGTGCGAGGAGCGGTTGGCCTTGTCGAACGAGGACTTGTAGATGAAGGGCATGCCCAAGCGATCGGTGATCTCCTTCAGCCGGCCGGCGGTGTCCAGGGCCAGTTGCTCGGACTCGATCACGCAGGGGCCGGCGATCAGGAACAGCGGGCGATCCAGGCCGACCTCGAAACCGCAGAGTCTCATCATAAGCGGTTCGTCTCCTGGCATTGCCGGAGCGCGGCCTCGATAAACCCCTGGAACAGCGGGTGGCCGGTGCGCGGGGTGGAGGTGAATTCCGGGTGGAACTGGCAGCCGAGAAACCAGGGATGGTTGGGCAGCTCGATCATTTCCACCAGCCGCTCATCCAGCGAATGACCGCAGAAGGCTAGGCCGGCGGCATGCAGCGGTTCGCGGTAGCGGTTGTTGAATTCGTAGCGGTGACGGTGGCGCTCGGTGATCACGTCCTTGCCGTACAGGGTGTGGGCCAGCGAGTTGGGCGTCAACCGGCAGGGCTGCGCG
>JAGRHI010000245.1:3086-16733 GCA_020445045.1 Candidatus Competibacteraceae bacterium | reverse complement strand
CGGTGATCAGAGCGATGACCGGATATGGGGTGTCCTTGCGGAATTCAGTGCTGTGCGCATCTGTCAGTCCGGCGACATGACGAGCGAACTCGATGACCGCCACCTGCATGCCCAAGCAGATGCCCAGGTAGGGAATCCGTCGCTCGCGGGCGTGGCGCACCGCGGCGATCTTGCCTTCGATGCCGCGCTCGCCGAAACCGCCCGGCACCAGGATGGCGTCCATGCCAGCCAGACAGGCTAGGCCGTCCCGCTCGATCTGCTCGGAGTCGATGTAATGGATGTTGACCTGGGTGCGAGTGTGGATGCCGGCGTGCAGCAAGGCTTCGTTCAACGACTTGTAGGCGTCGGTCAGATCCACGTACTTGCCGACCATGGCGACGTTCACTGTGGCGGCCGGGTTCTCGATCGCCTGCACCACCCGTTCCCAGTCGGCCAGTCGGGCGGGCGGCGGATCGTTCAGGTGCAGTTTGCGGGCGACGATATCGTCCACCCCCTGGGCGTGCAGCAACAACGGAATCCGGTAGATGGTGTCGGCGTCGGGGACGTTGATGACCGCCTTGGGTTCGACGTTGGTGAACAGCGCGATCTTGCGGCGCTCCCCGGCCGGTACTTCCCGATCCGAACGGCACAACAGGATGTCGGGCTGGATGCCGATGGAGCGCAGTTCCTTGACCGAGTGCTGGGTCGGCTTGGTCTTGAGTTCGCCGGAGGATTTGATGTAGGGCACCAGGGTCAGATGGATGAACAGCGAGCGCTCGCGGCCCAGTTCCACCCCCATCTGGCGGATGGCCTCCAGAAAGGGCAGCGATTCGATGTCGCCCACCGTGCCGCCGATTTCGATCAGGGCGATGTCGGCCTCGCCGGCGCCCAGGCGGATGCAGCGCTTGATCTCGTCGGTGATGTGCGGGATCACCTGCACCGTGCCGCCGAGGTAGTCGCCGCGCCGCTCCTTGCGGATCACGTTTTCATAGATGCGCCCGGTGGTGAAGTTGTTGCGCCGGGTGGCGGTCATGCAGGCGAAGCGTTCGTAATGACCCAGATCAAGATCGGTTTCGGCGCCGTCGCTGGTCACGAACACCTCGCCGTGTTGGAACGGGCTCATGGTGCCGGGATCGACGTTGATGTAAGGGTCGAGCTTGATCAGGGTGACCTTGAGTCCCCGTGCTTCCAGCACGGCCGCCAGCGAGGCGGCGGCGATGCCCTTGCCCAGGGAGGACACCACGCCGCCGGTGATGAAGATGAATCGGGTCATGCGGGGATGGGGGGTGGCGAGAGACGCTACAAGATACCAAAGCCTGTCGCCGATGGCGACTGCAAAACGGGCAGGAAGCCCGGCTCGCCGGCTCTGGCGGCGGCTTCGGTGGCAATACCCAGCCCGACGACCGCCAACAGACCTGGGTTTCCTCCGCCTTCGCGGGGCAATGTGGGCGTGGAGGAGAGATAGATCAGTGGCAAGCGATCCCGCTCCCACGGTGGAATACCGGCTTCCTGTAGCAGTTTCTTCAATTCCTGGCTGTGATGACGCCCAACCGGCCGGAATCGCTCGCCACCCTGGCGAAACCGGATGGTGAGCGTGACCCCGGCCAGCAGCTCGGCACGCAGTCCCTCGCCGCGGGTCGCTCGCAGCCGCAGCGTTCCCAACCCCGGTAGATCCAGCGGTGGATAACCGTCGGCGTTGGCGCGCCAGACCAGCGTTTGTCGCGGTTCGTGTGGCGGCAAGGGAGGCATGGCGTACAGCGTGTCCCGATAGCGTCGCGCTTCGCCACCTCGCCAGCGGACACGGGGTTGCCGGTCGCGGGCGGCGGTCAAGGCGTCGTGGAGAATGTGCCGCAGTTGCCGGGCATCGGGAACCGGCAAGCCAAGTTGTCGCAGCCAACGGCGCAGCGCGTTGCGTTGTCGCGGCTCACCCAGTGCCTGCAATGCCGGGATGTGCAGAGCGTCGGGACGCTGGGTGGTAACGCGGGCGAGGTCGGCGTCGGCGTTGGCGTCCAGCCAGTCGGCGGTTTCGGCGCACCACTGAGCGGAACGAGCTAGATTGCGGGCGACTGCTGGCCAGCGTTCCCGCAGCAGTGGCAGGATGCGGTGGCGGAGATAGTTACGATCGAAGTCGGTATCGGTGTTGCTGACATCCTCGATCCAACGCAGGTCGTGTTCGAGGGCGTAGGCCAGCAAGCCGGAACGATCCACGTCCAGCAAGGGGCGCAACAGCCAGCCGGAACCGAGCCGGCTGGCGGTCGGCATTGCCGCTAGGCCGTGCGGGCCGGCGCCGCGCAGTAGTTGCAGCAACAGAGTTTCGGCTTGATCGTCGCGATGATGGGCGGTGAGCAGGGCCGCATCCGGTCCCAGTTCGGCGGCGAGGGCGGCGTAGCGGGCGCGACGGGCGGCGGCTTCGGGGCTTTCTCCCGGCGCGGGCCGGGCATCGATCCTTAGCACCCGGAACGGGATATCCAGTTCGTGGCAGGTATGGGCGCAATGTTCGCCCCAGCGAGCCGAGGCTGCTTGCAGACCGTGATCCACGTACACCGCCGCCAGCGTCCGCCCCGGCCAGCAGGCGCGGTTTGTCGCCAGCAGGTGTAGCAACACATGGGAATCCAGGCCGCCGCTGTAGCCGACGATCAGATGGCGGAGGTGGGGATGGGCGGTTAGCAGTGGGTGCAGAATGGCCGGGAAAAGCAGGGTTGCGGTCATCGTGGCATGTCGTCGTCATGACGCTGGAGAATTGGTCGTCCCACTAATCCGCGCCATGACATCCAGCACCAAGTCTCGTTTCTCGCGGGCGATTTGATAAAGCACCGAACGATCCCGAAATGCTCGCAATGCCAGGATTAAAGGCTCGAAAAGCGGTTGCTGGCTTTCATCCAAAGCCAACAGCGCCGCTAGCACGTCTTTACTATCCTCGGACTGCGCATAAGGCCCATCCGCTGCGGCCATTAGGGTATCCAGATGCGCTAGTTTTTCCTTTATTGCGTCTGGGGATAGAGCGCTGGTTAGTTCACGCTCCAAACGCTCAGCCCAATCCCGATAATCCCGTGAGGTGTAAAATACCTTCATGAATACCACCAACCAGCGCAGCTTTTTCCGGCCTTCTCGGCTATAGCGCATTAGGTAGTAAATGTTGTAGAAACGCTCGGCCACCTGATAGCGCTTTTTCTTCTCGGTGCCGCTTGCTTCCTCCACGAAACCTTCGTCCACCAACCGTTTGATTTGAGCGCTAATGTAGTTGGAGGGTTTGCGTAGTTCCTTTTTCAGATCATCCACCGTTACCGGGTCCCAACGGCGGGCGATGGCATCGAATATCCGGCGTCCCTCTTTGGCTAGCCCCTCAATGCGATGTTTGAAAAACGGAGTGCATTCGTCCAGCAACCGCTCCAAATCACGCCGCACATCGCCGTCCAAACCTTCCCGCAAAATGCGATAGCCCAGTTTTGCTAAACGCGGATTACCACCGGTGAGGATACGCAACGCCTGTACCCGTTCCGGCGCCTTCTCCAGGATTTGCGGCACAGTTGGGTCGTTATTGGCGTCAGCCAGAGTGCGAAAGACGGTTTCCAATTCTTCCTGATCGAGTCGTTCCAGCGAGAACGTGCGGAAGAAATCGTGGAATGGCTGACTGACATCGGTAATCTCAGCGAAATAGCTAGCGGCGGTGCCCACCAGCATAAGTCGCGGATCTTCCATCAGCAAGGCGCGCAGTTGATGCAGCGCTTCCTCGGCGTGGATGGCGGCGAAGATGTCGTTCAGATTGTCCACGAACAGCAAGGCTCGTTTGCCCGACTCCGCCAGCAGTTCGAAAAAACGGGCTTCGGCGCGCTCCGCCAAGTCGTCGCCGGGATGATCGAGCAATTCATCAGCGGTTTGCGACGGACGGTTCAACGCCGATTCCAGATGGCGGATCGCCTCCAGCCAGAAATCCGCCAGGTCGCCGATACCGTACTGCTCCTCGTAAAAGCTGATTGGTAGCCACTCCGCATTCAGCGCTACATCACCATTGACCCGGTGGCGGATGGCGCACAACAGCATGGTTTTGCCCATGCCACGTGGACCGATGATGATCAGGTGTTGTTGCGGCTTGTCCGGCGTGTTCTGGCGGACGATATCCAGTATGCGTTCGAGCAACCCCTTGCGGTCGATGAATTCCCGCAACAATTGCTCGGCGCCGAGCGTGGCCGGATTGTAGAGGTTCAGGTACGCATCTCCGCGCTGCTCGTTCATACCCGCCCCTTGCGTCGCCAGTAGTCGCGCAGCAAATTGGAGAAAAAGACGAAGCGCCCATCGTTGGTTTCGCGCAGATAGCCGTCGTGCCCGAGCACGTCGAGCACGTAATTGAAATCTTCCGGCTCGATGGTGGGCGTCCTGGCCCGCAACTCCGACCTCTCGACGCCGTTGCTGGACTCGGCCACGAGCCTGAGCATGGCGCGCGCCGCATCGGCCAGCGGAGCCGGAAACACATCGTTCAGGCGTTTCCACATGTGTTCGGCGTACTGGTTACGCTTACCGAAAACGACCCGGTCATAAATCGGTTTGACGCTGTCGAGGGTTGCCGGGCGGGGGTTGGTCTCCTG
Source organism: Candidatus Competibacteraceae bacterium (assembly GCA_020445045.1). Classification (GTDB taxonomy): domain Bacteria; phylum Pseudomonadota; class Gammaproteobacteria; order Competibacterales; family Competibacteraceae; genus Competibacter. The sequence goes on along the minus strand of JAGRHI010000245.1, from coordinate 12,171 downwards.
CAATTCGGCGACGAACAGTTGCAAGAAATAGGGCCAGGCCGTACCGGCGAGTCGCAAGAATTCCTCCGCCAATTCAGCGGCGAATGGCGCGTCGAAGCCACAATTGTTGTGGGCTAGACGCTGGGTCATCGTGATGGCTTCGGCGTCTTGCAAGGGCCACAGTTCCTGCCGGCGCAGGTCGTTGATGGCGTCGGGAAAACCCAAGCGTCGCACCACGCTGTCCAGGCCAATCGAGCCGGTCAACAGGAATCGTACATTGCCGCCAAGATTTTCCTGCCGCCACGCGCGAAACCAGCGCAAGGCGCTTTCCGCTTCCAATTCGCCATGCCTTTTGGCGAACAGGTTGATCATGATGGGAAACTCATCCAACAGGAACAACACCGGTCGGTCGAGGCGGCTCAATTCTTCCAGAAACGTACCGGCCGAATCGGTCCAGTCCGTTTCCGTCAACTTGAAGAACTCCGATTCGATACGAGACAGGAATCCCCCGACTTTCTGCTTCGTTTCGAACCATCCTCTGTGCTTGACCAACTCCTTGGCCATTTGGGCGATCCAATCCTTGGGGTGGCTGAACCGCTCCAGATTGATGTAGATGGCTTTCGCCCCGGATGGGGGTTGTTTCGCCACCTCTTTCAGCAGGCTGGTCTTGCCGGTACGGCGCGGCGCGAGGAACAGAATGTGTTCGGTCTCCAGTCCTCGCTGGAGGGCGGCGATCACATCGTCGCGTGGAAAGAAATCGTCGCCGGTGACGGGAGCACCAAGGATGAGTCGCATGGGATTGGCCATCGCGTTCTTCTCCAAAATAAGCTGACAGCAATGGCATTATTTTACGGCAACAAAACGGTTGCGCAACATTTTTTTTGCGCAACCGAACTATTGCTTTTAGGGCGTGCACTTCTAGCGCTCGGGAATTCTTATCCTTCCCCGCTCTTATCCTTCCCCAGCAAGGCGGCCACGCTGCTTTGCCAGGTCGATTGCAGCGAGACGACCGGCGCGGCTTCCTTGAACACCCCGTAGGCCATCAACCGCTGGTAGCGTTGCTCCAGCAGTTCGTCCATGGAGAGCGACTCCAACTGCAACAAGTTCGCCCGCAGCGCGACGCGCACATTTTCCGTCATCTGCGCCACATCGCGGTGAGCACCGCCGGGCGGCTCGGGAATGATGGCGTCGATCAGGTCGAGCTTGTGCAGTTTGTCGGCGGTCAGTCCCATGGCCTCGGCCGCGTCGGGGGCCTTGTCGGCGCTTTTCCACAGGATCGCCGCGCAGCCTTCTGGCGAGATCACCGAGTAGGTGCTGTATTGCAGCATCAGTACCCGGTCGCCGACGCCGACCGCCAGCGCCCCGCCGGAGCCGCCCTCGCCGATCACCACGCAGATCACCGGCACCCGCAGCCGGCTCATCTCGAACAGGTTGCGGGCGATGGCCTCGCTCTGTCCGCGCTCCTCGGCGCCGATGCCGGGATAGGCCCCCGGCGTGTCGATGAAGGTCAGCACCGGCAGCCGGAAGCGCTCGGCCAGCTTCATCAGCCGCAGCGCCTTGCGATAGCCTTCCGGGCGCGGCATGCCGAAGTTGCGGTAAATCTTCTCCTTGGTGTCGCGCCCCTTCTGATGGCCGATCACCAATACCGGTTGGCCGTCCAGCCGCGCCAATCCGCCGACGATGGCATGGTCGTCGGCGAAGGCGCGGTCGCCGTGCAATTCCTGAAAGTCGGTGAACAGCCGTTCCACGTAGTCCAGGGTGTAAGGCCGTAGTGGATGGCGGGCGATCTGCGAGATCTGCCACGGTGTCAGGCTGGCGAAGACGGAGTCGGTGAGCGCCTTGCTCTTGGCCTCCAGCCGCGCGATCTCGTCGTGAATATTGAGATCCTGTTCGGCGCTGAGATGCCGCAGTTCCTTGAGCATCGCTTCCAGTTCGGCGATGGGCCGTTCGAAGTCCAGACAGTTGTTCGGGTTCATCGGCATTCTTTTGAGGATCAGCCCTGCTCGGGCATGCGTATGGCCAGATACAGCGATTCGTTGTCCCGCCGCACCAGTACCGGGATCGCCTTATCCTTGGGCAGCTCCTTGACCAGTTCCACGAACTGGCTGGCGCTTTTTACTGGCGTGTAATTGACTTCCAGGATGATATCGTCCGGATACAGGCCGGCGTTCGCGGCCGGACCTTCGTCGAGCGTGGTGACCAGCACGCCGCGCTCGTCCGCGCCCAGAGCGCGGCGCTGTTCGTTGCTGAGATCGGCGACGGTGATCCGCAGCAGTGGATCGTTGAATTCGTCCATGGTGGACACGGTTTCCTCGGAGGCTTCCAACCGGGCGATGGTGGCCTTGATTTCCAGCGGTTCGCCGTTGCGCAGGATCGACATGGCCACGGTTTTGCCAACCGGCGTCACGCCGATCATCCGCGGCAGTTGCGAGGAATCCTCCACCGGTTCGCCGCCGTAGCGCAGAATGATGTCGCCCTGCTTGAAGCCGGCGCTGGCGGCCGGGCTGTCCGGCAGGATCTGCGCGACCAGCGCCCCGCGCGGCCGGTCCAGCTTGAACGCGTCGGCCAGATCGTTGTTGACCGCTTGTAGCAGTACGCCCAGCCAGCCGCGGGTCACCTCGCCGGTGGATTTGATCTGTTCGACCACTCGCATCGCCAGTTTGATGGGAATGGCGAACGACAGGCCCATGTAGCCGCCGGTACTGCTGTAAATCTGCGAATTGATCCCGATCACCTCGCCGCGCAGATTGAACAGCGGGCCGCCGGAACTGCCAGGGTTGACCGCGACGTCGCTTTGGATGAAGGGAACATAGGTGCCGCTGGGCAGGTTGCGGCCGACCGCGCTGACGATGCCCTGGGTGGCGGTGTGCTCCAGGCCAAAGGGCGAGCCGATGGCCAGCACCCATTCGCCCACCTCCAGCGCGTCGGAGTCGCCGATTTTCACGGCCGGCAGGTTCTCGCCATCGATTTTCAGCAGGGCGACGTCGGTCATTTCGTCCACGCCGATGAGCTTGGCCGGACGCTCCCGCTGGTCGCTGAGCCGGACGATGATCTTGTCGGCGTCCTGGGCAACATGGGCATTGGTCAGGATATAGCCGTCGGGCGAGAGGATGAAGCCCGAGCCCAGCGAGTTGGCCTGGTGTTCGCCGGGCAACTCCGGGCGATCCTGAAAGAAGCGCTTGAAAAATTCCAGATAAGGATTGTCGCCGCCCGGCTGTCCCGGTAGGCCGGGGATGCGGGTGGCGCTCTTTCGGCTGGGAGTCTGGGTGGTGCTGATGTTGACGACGGTCGGTTCGTTCTGTTTGACCAGCTTGCGAAAGTCCGGCAGCGGGGTTTCGGTGACGGCGCGAGCCGGCGCCACAGTCACCCAGCACAGGGACAGTGCAAGCAGCACGAACTGGAACAGGTGGCGAGGATGGGTCATGGTGGCGATCATTTCCTGGAGTCGATGGAATGTGGCCGCGTGCCGTGAGGAAAGTGTGGCGAGCGGGGGCAGTCAAACCGAATTTCGGCGCGGTTTGCGCGGTATGGAATAGTTGGCGATACTCGAAACCTGAGGGGATGCGGGTGGACGGTTCCGTGGTCCGGGCGGTCGAAGCGAACATCGCCTCTGGATACGGCTTGCCGTGATGCGCTTGAATCAGCAATGGGAGATGGCAGATGGGACAGGGTTCGGAGCAGATGGTGGATGATCATGAGAAGGCGACTCAATACCTTTACGAGTTGGCGCTTAAATTACTGGAGTTGAAGGGATCGGATATCTTCATCACCGCCGGTAGCTCGCCGGCGCTTAAGGTCAACCAGTTGGTGCATCGGGTCGGCGACCAGAACCTGAGGCCGCAACAGACCATGCTGTTGGTGCGTTCGATCATGAACGACCGGCAAGTTCGGGAGTTCGACCAACATCGCGAAGTCAATTTTTCCTTGAATTTTCCCGACGTCGCGCGCTTTCGGGTCAGTGCCTTCACCCAGCGCGGTAGCGCTGGCATGGTGCTGCGCTTGATCCAGCAGCGGATCCCGACCATCGAGGAACTCCACCTGCCGCCGATTCTCCAGGATCTCGCCATGGCCCAGCGCGGTCTGGTGATTTTCCTCGGCGGTACCGGTTGCGGCAAGACTACGTCCATGGCGGCCATGGTGGATTATCGCAACAGCCAGTGCCGGGAGCACATTATCACCGTCGAGGATCCCATCGAGTTTTTCCATCGACACAAGCAGTGCCTGGTGGATCAGCGTGAAGTCGGCACGGATACCGAATCCTACGAGGTGGCCCTGAAGAATACGCTGCGTCAAGCGCCCAACGTGATTTTGATCGGCGAGGCGCGGGATCGGGAAACCATGCAGGCCGCGATCAATTTCGCCGAAACCGGCCATCTATGCCTGACCACGCTGCATGCCAACAATACCGATCAGGCCTTCGATCGCATCATTAATTTTTTCCCCGAAGAGAAACGGGCGCAGGTGCTGATGGACTTGTCCTTCAATGTAAAGGCGTTCATTTCGCAGCGTCTGCTGCCGCGCGAGGACCAGCCGGGGTTGGTTCCGGCGGTGGAGATCCTACTCAACACCCCGCTAATGGCCGAGCTGATCTTTCAGGGTCGGGTCAAGGAGCTCAAGAGCGTGATGGCTCGTTCCAGCGAACAAGGCATCGTTACTTTCGACGATGCCTTGTTCAACCTATATGAATCCAGCCGGATCAGCTATGAGACCGCTATTCGCCACGCCGATTCCGCCAACAACCTGCGACTGCGGATCAAGCTGGAAAGCCGGTGGCCACCGCCGCGAGCCGCTGGCGAGGGTCATTTGCAGATCCAGGACGATCGCAAACGCTGAACGATCCGCCCGGTGGCCGACGGCGCGGGCGCGGTGCTGGTGGTCGCGGCGCAAAACGATGCCCGCGGCGATTCAGGCATCGTTATTTCCCAGCACCACCTGCTTGCGCTGCCGGGCGAATTCCAACAAGCGGCGAATGGGGCGAACCGCCCGTTCCCGCACCGCCTCGTCGATGACGATCTCGTTCCTACCGGTTTCCAGTACCCGTGCCAAGTTGCGCAGACCGTTCATCGCCATCCACGGGCAGTGGGCGCAGCTGACGCAGGAGGCACCCTTGCCGGCGGTGGGCGCTTCCAGGAAAATCTTGTCCGGCGCCACCTGCTTCATCTTGTGGAACAGGCCGTTGTCGGTGGCGACGATGAACTTTTTCGCCGGCAGCTTGCGCACCGCCTCGACCAGCGCCGTGGTCGAACCGACCACATCGGCCTGGGCGATGATATCCAGCGGCGATTCGGGGTGGACCAGCACCTTGGCATCGGGATGCCGGGCGCGCAGCTTGCGCAGCCCGTCGGCCTTGAAGGCTTCGTGCACCACGCAGGAGCCGCTCCACAACAGCATGTCGACGCCGGTNNTCTCCCGCTGCACGTAAGCGCCCAGGTGCCGGTCGGGTGCCCAAATCAGTTTTTCGTTCCGTTCGGCCAGATGGCGCACCAGATCCAGGGCGATGCCCGAGGTGACCACCCAGTCGGCACGGGCCTTCACCGCCGCGCTGGTGTTGGCGTAGACCACCACCGTTCGTTCGGGATGCTGGTCGCAAAAGGCGGCGAACTCCTCGGGCGGGCAGCCGAGATCCAGCGAGCACTCGGCATCCAGGTCCGGCATCAGGACCCGTTTTTCCGGATTGAGGATCTTGGCGGTTTCGCCCATGAAGCGCACCCCCGCCACCACCAAGGTGCTGGCTTGGCATTCGGTGCCGAAACGAGCCATGTCCAGCGAATCCGACACATAGCCGCCGGTGGCCTCGGCCAGTTCCTGCAGTTCGGGCGAGGTGTAGTAATGAGCGACCAGAGCGGCGTCCCGTTCCACCAGCAAGCGTTCGATCTTCGCCATCAACGCCGCTTTTTCGGCGGCGTCCAGCGTCTCGATCACGGTGGGCGGCACCTGCACCGGCAACAGGCGATGGTTCTTGGTGAAAATCTCGGCAGTGACTGCGCTCATGGGTGTTTCTCCGGCGACCGTGTCGATCGCGTTACTTGATCAGCTCAACCTGGCCAGGGCGCAGGGCTCGATACAAACGGGCCGGCCGTCGGCCACCGTGCCGCGCCAGCTCGCCGGTGGCTTCGATGCGATCCAACGCCAGCACGCGCTTGCGGAAATTGCGCTTGTCCAACGGTTCGCCCAGGATGATTTCGTGGACCGCCTGCAATTCGCTTAAGGTGAAGCGCTCCGGCATGAGTTGCAGGGCGATGGTGGAATACAGCAGTTTGGCCGCCAACCGGCGGCGGGCCACCGCGACGATCTCGCCGTGGTCCAGGACTAACGGCGGTGGTTCGTTCACCGCTGCCCAGCGCACGGCATCGCCCGCGGCCGGAGCGTCGGTCGACCCGCTGGCGATGGGAATCAGCGCGAAATAGGCCACCGCCACCATCCGCCGCGCCGGGTCACGGTCCGGTCGGCCGAAGGTGTACAACTGCTCCAGATACACGTCGGACAGACCGGTTTGTTCGACCAACTGGCGGCGAGCGGCGGCGTCCAGGTCTTCGTCCACGCCGATCGGACCGCCGGGTAGCCCCCAGCCGGCCGCCTGTCGCGCCAGCAGCACCTCCAGCCGTTCGCCGCGAATGGCGAATGGCACGATGTCGGTGGTCAGGGTCGGCAGGCTGGCGGTCGGCAAGTTCATCGGTGTTTTCGTTTTGGTGTACAAACTACACCTTTATATTAGTGTCATTTGAACACTATTACAAGTGGATGACGGCGATTTTACGGATTGGTGAAAACGGGCACCGGTGGATTTCGCTAGAATGCGTCCCTACCAAAATACAACGCGGGAGAATCGATCATGGGGGTCCAGCGGGAAACGGTGGTGCTGGTGCATGGTTTGTACGTGCATGGCTTGTGGATGCGACTGCTTGAGTACTGGCTGGAAGAGGCTGGCTACCACACGGTGAATTATTCCTACCCGAGCATCACTCGCTCGCCGGCGGAAAATGCCGAGGATTTGCACGCTTTGTTGGAGCCGCTGGATACGCCGGTCATCCATTTCCTGGCGCACAGCATGGGCGGTCTGGTGGTGCGCTATTTATTCCACTATTACCCCAAGCAGCGGCCTGGCCACATCGTGACCCTGGGCACGCCCCATCAGGGCTGCTATGCCGCGCGCGTCATGCACGACAGCGGGTTGGGCCTGTTCGTGGGCCGGGGTTTGGAAGGCGGGCTGATGGGCGATGCGCCAGCCTGGGTCGCGCCCAACCCACTCGGTTCGATCGCCGGCACCCTGAACATCGGTCTGGGCCTGCTGTTTCCCGGCATGCCGGCGCCGTCCGACGGCATGATCGCGGTGGTCGAAACTCAGTTGCCCGGCATGACCGATCATATTTGCCTGCCGGTTTCGCACATGCAGATGTTGGTGGACCCAACGACGATCACGCAGGCCTGCGCGTTTTTTGCCACCGGCCGGTTTCGCCATGTCCGCTCTGCGCGACCGGAAGAGGGGGTGGTAAACTGGCCCTGATTTTTCAGGCACTGACGCTTAATTGACGCAAGAGGCTTCGCATGGCTGGACATAGCAAATGGGCCAACATCCAACACCGGAAAAACACCCAGGACGCCAAACGCGGCAAGTTGTTCACCCGGCTGATCCGCGAAACCACCGTGGCGGCTCGCATGGGCGGCGGCGACCCTAACGCCAACCCGCGATTGCGGCTGGCGGTGGACAAGGCGCTGGCCGCCAATATGCCCAAGGATACCGTCGATCGAGCCATCAAGCGCGGCGTCGGTGGGCTGGAGGGCGTGGAGTACGAGGAAATCCGCTACGAGGGCTACGGGCCGGGTGGGGTAGCGGTGATGGTGGATGCCGTGACCGACAACCGCAACCGCACGGTGGCGGAAGTCCGTCACGCCTTCAGCAAATGCGGCGGCAATCTCGGCACCAGCGGTTCGGTGGCGTTCCAGTTCGTCGAGCAGGGGGTACTGAGCTATCCGGCCGGCAGCGACGAGGACCACCTTATGGAGGTCGCCATCGAAGCCGGCGCCGACGACGTGGTGAACTACGAGGACGGCTCGGTGGACGTACTGACCAGTCCGGCGGCCTTTCAGGAGGTCAAGCAGGCCATGATCGCCGCCGGTCTGGAACCGGAGGCGGCGGAAGTGACCCAGCGCGCCGGTTCCAGCACCACCCTCGGTTTCGAGGACGCCCAGAAGATGGTCAAGTTGTTGGAGATGCTGGAGGATCTGGACGACACGCAGAACGTCTACTCCAACGCCGACATTTCCGACGATATCCTGGCAAAACTCTGACCGTGACCACGGTGCGGCTGATGGGAATCGATCCCGGTTCGCGGATGACCGGCTACGGTATCGTCGACATGGACGGACCGCGCGGCCGCCATGTCGCCAGCGGCTGCATCCAGACCGCCAGCGACCGGCCGCTGCCGGAGCGCTTGAAGACCATCTTCGAAGGATTGACCGCCGTGATCCAATCCTGGCGGCCGGCGGAAGTCGCGGTCGAGCAGGTATTCGTACACCGCAATCCCGATTCGGCGCTCAAGCTCGGGCAGGCCCGGGGCGCGGCGCTGTGCGCCGTGGCGCTGGCGGGCGTGCCGATCAGCGAATACGCGCCGCGCGCCATCAAGCAGGCCGTGGTGGGCGGCGGCGGCGCCGATAAATCGCAGGTGCAACGGATGGTTGCCCTGTTGCTGAGCTTGCCGGAACCGCCGCAAGCCGATGCCGCCGACGCGCTGGCGGTGGCGATCTGTCACGGCCATACTCGGCAAACCCTGCATCGCTTCGGTTCCGCCGCCGTGCTGGCCGGGAGGCGGCGGTGATCGGCCGCCTGCGCGGGCTGCTGATCTGGAAGCAGCCACCGGGCTTGATGATCGACGCCCACGGCGTCGGTTACGAGCTGGAGGCGTCGATGAACACCTTTCAGAGCTTGCCGGAACTGGGCGCGGAGGTCGCTTTGTTCACCCATCTGGCGGTGCGCGAGGACGCCCATGCCCTGTACGGTTTCGCCAGCACCGCCGAGCGTGGCCTGTTTCGCAACCTGATCCGGGTGAGCGGGGTGGGGCCACGGCTGGCGCTGCTGATTCTGTCCGGCATGAGCGTGGAGGCGTTC
>JAGRHI010000245.1:0-3007 GCA_020445045.1 Candidatus Competibacteraceae bacterium | reverse complement strand
ATCATCGAAATGCGCGATCGGATCGGCGAACTGGGCCCGTATCCGGCGACCGTCGCGCCGCTGGACGATCGTCCCGTGGCGGCGGACGCCACGCCGCTGGACGACGCCATCAGCGCCTTGGTGGCGTTGGGCTACAAGCTGCCCGAAGCCTCGCGCATGGTGCGGAGTCTCGACACCGAAGGTCTCGCCAGCGAAGCGATCATCCGGTTGGCGCTTCAATCCAGCGTCCGCCGCTGATGCAGCCGTGGTCGTTGGCGAACCGGCGCGTTTGTTCGCGTTTGGCCTTAAACTTCCATCGGTAAACTTCCGATACGCCGGTTTCGCCACCTCACCGATTCCACCGCTCATGAATCCTTCCGACCGTCTGATTTCCCCGGCCACCAGCGGCGATGACGCCACTCAGGACCGGGCCGTCCGCCCTCGGCGGCTGGATGAGTACATCGGCCAGCAGACCATGCGCGAGCAGTTGGAGATTTTCGTCCAGGCCGCCCGCGCCCGCGCCGAGGCGCTGGACCACGTGCTGCTGTTCGGCCCGCCCGGTTTGGGCAAAACCACGCTGGCGCATATCGTCGCGGCCGAGATGGGCGTCAACCTGCGCCAGACTTCCGGGCCGGTGCTGGAGCGACCCGGCGACATTGCCGCGCTGCTGACCAACCTGGAACCGCGCGACGTGCTGTTCATCGACGAAATCCACCGCTTGAGCCCGATGGTGGAGGAAGTGCTGTATCCGGCGATGGAGGATTATCAGATCGACATCATGATCGGTGAGGGGCCGGCGGCGCGCTCGATCAAGCTGGACCTGCCGCCGTTCACTCTGGTTGGCGCCACCACCCGCGCCGGTTTGCTGACCTCGCCGTTGCGGGACCGCTTCGGCATCGTGCACCGGCTGGAATTTTACACGCCGGAGGAACTGACCGAGATCGTGGCCCGCTCGGCGCGCATACTCGGGATCGAGACCGATGATTCCGAGGGCGCGATGGAGATCGGCCGGCGCTCGCGCGGCACGCCCCGCATCGCCAACCGGTTGTTGCGGCGGGTGCGCGATTTCGCTCAGGTGAAGGCGGACGGGCGGATCACCGTCGAGGTGGCACGGCGGGCGCTCGATTTGCTGAAAGTGGACGAGCACGGTTTCGACGAGTTGGACCGGCGGTTGTTGTGGCTGATGATCGACAAATTCGGCGGCGGACCGGTGGGGTTGGATACGTTGGCGGCCGCGCTGGGCGAGGAGCGCGGCACCATCGAGGACGTGTTGGAACCCTACCTGATTCAGCAGGGTTTTTTGATGCGCACGCCGCGCGGCCGACTGGCCACCGCGCACGCGTACCGCCATTTCGGCTTGGCCACCACTGGCCCGGCGGGTGGCGGCGATCTGTTCGGCGCCGCGCCCTAGCCGGTCAGGGCTTGGCCGGCGCGGCGGGCGGCGCGGCCGGAGTTGACGGGGTGTCGGGCGCCGCGACTTCGTCCTCGTCCTCGTCATTGTCCAGAGAGTCGGACTCGGTGACCGGCGGCAGCTTTGCCACGGCGATGTCGTATTCGTCCACGCCGAGGGTCCCGTCGGCGTCGGTGTCGGCCTCGTCGAAATCCAGCCCATCGACGCTGGCGGCTTCATCGGCGCTGATCAAGCCGTCGCCATCGGTATCGACCTCCGCGAAGGTCAACGGAGTCGCCGCGAAAACAGGCAGGGCAACCAGCAGCAAGACCGGTACAATAAGAGCGCGCATGATGAGAGATCTCCAAGGATTCGCGCGGCTCCGGATGGAGCGGCGGCGGCGTTAGGATTGGCAAATCGATTTTAGTGGAAACGGGAAATGTTTGTTTGGCCGGTGCGGGTTTACTATGAGGACACCGATAGCGGCGGCGTGGTGTATTACGCCAACTATCTGAAATTCATGGAGCGCGCCCGCACCGAGTGGTTGCGCGCCCGCGGTTTCGAGCAGGACGTCCTGCTGCGCGACCGGCAGGTATTGTTCGCGGTGCGGACGCTGAGCGTGGACTATCATCGACCGGCTCGGTTCAATGACCAGCTGGAGGTCATCAGCCGGATCGCGGAAGCAGGTGGCGCCAGCCTCACTTTCGTCCAGAGCATTCGCCGGGCCGATTCCACCGACGTGTTGTGCGGCGCGCGAGTCAAGGTCGCATGTATCGATGCGGAGAATTTCCGAGCATGCCGGTTGCCCCGGCAGTTGATGAGGGAGATGGTCGGTGACCCATGATTTGTCGTTCTGGAGCCTGATCGCCAATGCCAGCCTGATCGTGCAACTGGTCCTGTTGGGATTGGTGCTGATTTCGTTGAGTTCGTGGTGGGTGATCGGTAAGAAGGGCGTGGTGCTGACTTCCGCGCGGCGGGCGGCGAACCGGTTCGAGGATGATTTCTGGTCAGGGATCGATCTGGCTTCGCTGTACGCGCGCATCAATCGCCAAAAGGAAACGGTTTGGGGGATGGAAGCGATTTTTCTGGCGGGCTTTCAGGAGTTCCTGCGCTTGCGTTCCCAATCGACCATGGACCCGGAGTCGGTGGTCAGCGGTGCGCAGCGGGCGATGCGCGCGGCCGGTTCGCGCGAGTTGGACGATCTGGAGATCTATTTGTCGCTGCTGGCGACGACGGGTTCCACCAGCCCGTACATCGGCCTGTTCGGCACGGTCTGGGGCATCATGAACGCGTTCCGGGCCTTGGGCGTGGCGCAGCAGGCCACGCTGGCGCAGGTGGCGCCGGGTATCGCCGAGGCGCTGATCGCGACCGCGATGGGCCTGTTCGCGGCCATCCCCGCGGTGATTTTCTACAACCGCTACGCGCATGAAGTCGACCGGTTGGCCAATCGCTATGAGACGTTTATGGAGGAGTTTTCCAATATCCTCCAGCGGCAGTCCTACCACTTGCGCAAAAGCTACGCCGAGGCCGCCCGTGCCCCGGTTGCCCAAGGTTAACCGGTCATGGCGCGACGCAGTTCGCATGGCCGCCTGAAAGCGGAAATCAACATTGTCCCGTACATCGACGTGATGCTGGTGT
>JAGRHI010000244.1:1634-5761 GCA_020445045.1 Candidatus Competibacteraceae bacterium | reverse complement strand
GCGGTATGGAGGGTGAGATCTGGATAGCGGACGACTTCGATGAGCCAATCGACGACCTGTTCGACTGCCTGAAGGATGGTGAATCTGTGTCGGTAACGGATGCGTGACCGATGCGATTGCTGCTGGATACGCACTTGATTCTCTGGTGGCAGGGTATGCGAACAAAGATTCCGCCAGCAGCTCGCGAACTGATCGAGGGTTCGGATGCCCCGGTTTATGTGAGCCGCGCCTCGCTGTGGGAGATCGCCATCAAGATCAATCTGGGCAAACTCGGCGTTGATTTACCGAAATTCTGTGAGAGGGTCGCCGCTGATGGGTTTTCCTGGCTGCCCATCGAAAACGCGCATATTCTGCGGATTGCCGCGTTGCCGGTATTCGCTGACCACAAGGACCCATTCGATCGTCTGCTGGTGGCGCAATCCTTGAGCGAGCCGCTCATCCTGCTGACGGCGGATGCCAAGCTCGCGCGCTACGGTACTACTGTTCAGGTGGTGTAACTAGCTGCTGTGAACGGTGATGATTGGTGTCGGGCCATGAGCAGCTGATCCATGTTTCGAAATGCAAGTCAGTTTCCACCACGTTTCCCAGGAGCTTGGCAAGAGTGTTGCCTAATCACGAGTCCCTGTCTCCCATCGGCATCCCCATTCTGAGCCTCTTGATCCTGCTGCCGCTGGTTTGGGCGTTGGTGCTGCCCTTTCTGCGCGAGCATCGGACCGTGCGGGTCTGGGCATTGGCCGGCGCCGTTCTGGAACTGGCCCTGTCGCTGCTGATGCTGGCCGCGCTGCGCCCAGAAGACGCCGGGATGCAATTAGTGGAACGGGCGGCGTGGATTCCCAGCCTGAACGTTCACTACCTGTTGGGGATCGACGGTATTGCCGCCTTATTCCCGCCGTTGACCGCGTTGCTGTTCTGCGCGGTGATCCTGGCGTCCTGGACCAGTATCCAGACCCTGCACCAGTTGTATTTCGCCCTGCTGCTAGTGCTGGAGAGCGTCACCATGGGCGTATTCTGCGCCCTGGATCTGGTGCTGTTCTTCCTGTTCTGGGAACTGACCCTGGTGCCGATCTATTTCCTGATCAGCTTGTGGGGCATCGGCCCGGAACGGCGCTTCGCCGCGATCAAGTACACCCTGTTCATGCTGGCCGGCGGCATCCCGCTGCTGTTCGCCATCCTGCTGCTCGGGCTCCATCACGCCAGCGTCGTGGGGGCGTCGATCCCCGGTGGCTTGTCGTTCGATTACCTGACGCTGCTCGAACAGCCGCTGTCCCCCTCGATGCAGACCGTTGTCTTCCTGCTGCTGTTTTTCGGCTTTGCCGTCAAGGCGCCGCTGTTTCCGTTTCATACTTGGTTGCCGACCGTGCTGCGAGAGGGACCGGTGGGCCTGAGCGCGCTGTTGGTGGGTCTCAAGCTCGGCGCGTTCGGCATCCTGCGCTTTGCCTTGCCGCTGGCCCCAACGGCGGCGCGCGAATGCTTTTGGCTGATGGCGGTGCTGGGTGGGTTCGGCGCGCTCTATGGGGCCTTGGTGGCGTTGCGACAGTCCAATCTTCGCAAGATGCTGGCTTTTTCCAGCGTCAGCCATGTCGGACTGGTGATCCTGGGTATCGCCGTCATGAACAGCCAAGGTGTGCAAGGGGCGATTTTCCAACTGCTCAATTTCGGAGTGGTCGCGGGTGGCCTCATGCTCCTCGTCGGGTTCCTGCATCACCGGCTGGGCTCGACCGATCTGGCCAGCTTGGGCGGCTTGGTCGGTCCGCTGCCGCTGCTCGCCGCTTTTTTCCTGCTGTTGGGGATGGCGTCCATCGGCTTGCCGGGGACCAACGGCTTCGTTGCCGAGTTGCTGATGCTGCTCGGGATTATGCAAGTATCTCCCGGCCTGGCGCTGGTGGCGTTGGGTGGCGTGATTCTGAGCGCCGCTTATTTTCTGGGTTTCTTCCAGCGGGTGTTCCTGGGGCCGGTGGCCAGTCCTGAATTGGCGTTCGCCCTGGATCTGCGGCCGCGCGAGCTGCTGGTGGCCGGCGCGCTGGGGCTGCTGGTGCTGACCGGCGGGTTGTTTCCCCAGTGGGTGCAGGGAGTCACGGCGGGTGCCAGCAACGCTTGGGTGGCGCGGCTGGCGATGGGGCGACAGGCGGAAGGTTCCGCGGCCATGGCGGGTTATAATGCACACGAATTCAAGCCACCGCAGTGATCCGCCATGTCCGACATCCACGAACTACTGAAAGGTTTCCAGCGCTTTCGCGTCAAGAGTTTCGAGCCGAACCGAGAGCTGTTCAACCGGCTGGCGATGCGGGGGCAAACCCCCGGTACCTTGCTGATCGGGTGTAGCGATTCTCGAGTGGACCCCGCCATCCTTACCGATTCCGCGCCCGGCGATTTGTTCGTGGTGCGCAATGTCGCCAACTTGGTGCCACCCTACGAAACCACCGGTCGCTATCACGGTACCAGCGCCGCCCTGGAATTCGCGGTGTGCAACTTACAGGTTCATAACGTCATCGTGCTCGGTCATTCGCACTGTGGCGGCATCAGCGCCCTGTTGGACGGCTACGGTGAAAATGCCGAGGGCGAAGGATATATCGCGCCCTGGATGCGGATCGCCGCCCCCGCCCGCGACGAGGTGCTGCGGCGCTGGCCGGACGCCAGTCGCGAATTCAAGCAGCGGGCTTGCGAACGGGCCGGCGTGCGCACTTCGCTGACCAATTTGCTGACCTTTCCGTTCATTCGCCAACGGGTCGAGGATGGTGCCTTGAACCTGTACGGCTGGTATTACGATCTGGAGAACGGCGAATTGATGCAGTACGACCCGGAAAAGGACCGCTTCTACGATCTATATTTCGGGCCAGTGCCCGAGGCGGACACCGTCTGAACGGCGGTCGCGCCATTCGCCATTCCAGCCAACTCCTTTCATCGAGGCAACGAACCCCTGTATGAACCCAACACCCGCTCTCCCCATCCGCCGTGCCCTGCTCAGCGTTTCCGACAAGACCGGCCTCGTGGATTTCGCCCGCGCCCTGGTCGAACTCGACGTGGAACTGATCTCGACCGGCGGCACCGCCCGGCTGCTGACCGATAACGAGATCCCTGTCATCGATGTCGCCGATTACACCGGTTTTCCGGAAATGATGGACGGGCGGCTCAAGACCCTGCATCCCCGAGTGCACGGTGGGCTGCTGGGTCGGCGCGGCGAGGACGATCTGGCAATGAACCAGTTCGGCATCGCGCCCATCGATCTGCTGGTGGTGAACCTTTATCCCTTCGAGGCCACGGTCGCCAAGCCGGACTGCGCGCTGGCCGATGCCATCGAGAACATCGACATCGGCGGGCCGGCGATGCTGCGGGCGGCGGCCAAGAACCATGCGGCGGTCACCGTGCTGGTCGATGCTGGCGACTACCAACGGGTACTGGCCGAGATGCGCTCGGGCCAAGGAGTCGTCGGCGCCGCTACCCGCTTCGAACTGGCGGTCAAGGTGTTCGAGCATACCGCCCGCTACGATGGCGCCATCGCCAACTATCTCGGCTCGATCCGCGCCGAAGGCGAGCGTGACCCGTTCCCGCGCAGCTATACCACGCAATTCGTCAAGGCTCAGGACATGCGCTACGGCGAGAACCCGCACCAGCAAGCGGCGTTCTACGTCGAGCCCAAGCCGGCTGAGGCCTGCATCGCCACCGCTCGCCAATTGCAGGGCAAGGAGCTGTCCTACAACAACGTCGCCGACACCGATGCCGCGCTGGAGTGCGTCAAGAGCTTCGCCGCGCCGGCCTGCGTGATCGTCAAGCATGCCAATCCCTGTGGCGTGGCGGTCGGTTCGACCATTCTCGATGCCTATGACCGCGCCTTCCAGGCCGACCCGACCTCGGCCTTCGGCGGCATCATCGCCTTCAACCGGCCGCTGGACGCCATCACCGCCAAGACGATCGTGGACCGGCAGTTCGTCGAGGTGATCATCGCCCCGGACGTGACGCCGGAGGCGTTGGCGGCGACCGCCAGCAAGCAGAACGTGCGGGTACTGGCCTGCGGTCAATGGGACAGCGAACGGGCGCCGGGTTGGGATTACAAGCGGGTCACCGGCGGTTTGCTGGTGCAGGACCGTGATTTGGGCCAGGTGGCATTGTCCGATTTGAAGGTGGTCACC
>JAGRHI010000244.1:1308-1498 GCA_020445045.1 Candidatus Competibacteraceae bacterium | reverse complement strand
CAGATGAGCCGGGTGTTCTCGGCGCGCATCGCCGCCATGAAGGCGCAAGAGGAAAAGCTGGATCTGAAGGGCGCGGCGATGGGCTCCGACGCCTTCTTCCCATTCCGCGACGGCATCGATCTGGCCGCCGAATACGGAATCACCGCCGTTATCCAGCCGGGGGGGTCGATGCGCGACAGCGAGGTGATCG
>JAGRHI010000244.1:0-1288 GCA_020445045.1 Candidatus Competibacteraceae bacterium | reverse complement strand
TGGCCATGGTGTTGACCGGGATGCGGCATTTCCGACATTGACAATAGACCCCTCTCCCTCCGGGAGTGGGGTGAGGGTGGGGATTAATCCATGAACATCCTGATCGTCGGCGGCGGTGGCCGCGAACACGCCTTGGCCTGGAAGGTGGCGCAATCCAGCCGGGTCAACAACGTCTATGTGGCGCCGGGCAACGCCGGCACCGCTCGTGAACCCAAGGTCACCAATATCACCATTACCGCCGACGATCCGGCGGATCTGCTGCAATTCGCCCTGGATCATCACATCGATCTGACGATCGTCGGCCCGGAAGTGCCGTTGGTGTTGGGGATCGTCGACCGCTTCGCCGCCGCCGGCCTGCGTTGCTTCGGGCCGAGTCAGGCGGCGGCGCGACTGGAAGGTTCCAAAGCCTTCGCCAAGGATTTCTTGGCCCGCCATCAGATCCCCACCGCTCGTTACCAGAGCTTTACCGACCCGGACGCGGCGGAAGCCTTTATCCGCGAAATGGGCGCGCCGGTCGTGGTCAAGGCCGATGGGTTGGCGGCCGGCAAGGGCGTGATCCTGGCCCAGGGCGAGGACGAAGCCATTGCCGCCGTGCATGGCATGTTGAGCGGCGCCGATTTCGGCGAGGCGGGCCGGCAGGTGGTGGTCGAGGAGTTTCTGCATGGCGAGGAAGCCAGCTTCATCGTCATCACCGACGGCGAGACCATTCTGCCGCTGGCGTCCTCGCAGGATCACAAGGCCCGCGACAACGGCGACCGGGGTCCCAATACCGGCGGCATGGGGGCCTATTCGCCGGCCCCGGTGGTCACCCCGGAACTGCATGACCGCATCATGGCCGAGATCATCGAGCCCACCGTGCGCGGCATGGCGGCGGAGGGTTGCCGTTATGTCGGGTTTCTTTACGCGGGAGTGATGATCACCGCCGACGGCCCCAAGGTGCTGGAATACAACTGCCGGCTGGGCGATCCCGAGACCCAGCCATTGCTGTTGCGTCTGCGCTCCGATCTGGTGGAACTATGCAAGGCGGCGCTGGACGGGCGGCTGCATGAGATGACGGTGGATTGGGACCCGCGCGCCGCGCTGGGAGTGGTGATGACCGCCGCCGGTTATCCGGGTGCCTATCGCAAAGGTGATGTCATCGAGGGCTTGCCGCACCATGACGAGGAACTGGGCGATGACGGCAAACTGTTCCACGCCGGCACGCTGGAAACCAAGGAGGGTCACATTGTCACCCACGGCGGCCGGGTGCTGTGCGCCACCGCTCTCGGCGGCACGGTCGCCGAGGCGC
>JAGRHI010000243.1:1895-2209 GCA_020445045.1 Candidatus Competibacteraceae bacterium | reverse complement strand
AACCCGCACGACATCCTGCGCCTGCTCGGGGTGCAGGAGCTGGCCGCCTACCTGGTCAAGGAAATCCAGGACGTCTACCGTGTGCAGGGCGTCAAGATCAACGACAAGCACATCGAAGTGATCATTCGCCAAATGCTGCGCAAGGTCGATATCATCGATCCGGGCGAAACGCCTTTCATCAAGGGCGAGCAGATCGAGCGCACCCGTGGGCTGGAAGAGAACGATCGGGCCGAGGCCGAAGGCCGGGTCAAGGCGGTCTGGCAACCGATCCTGCTGGGCATCACCAAGGCGTCGCTGGCCACCGAGTCGTTCAT
>JAGRHI010000243.1:259-1782 GCA_020445045.1 Candidatus Competibacteraceae bacterium | reverse complement strand
TGATCCCAGCCGGCACCGGCTTGGCCTACCACCTGCAACGGCGGCAAGGCTGGATTCCGAGTCAGCTCACCCTCAACAGCAGTCATATGTTCGAGAGCGGCGAATCCGAAGTCAAAGTCGTCGGCGACGATGACAAGAATGACGCTAATGACGCTAATGACGCTAATGACGCTAATGACGCTAGCGAGGTCGGCTCGAAAGACCTGACCGCATAGCCTCGAACCCATCGAGGCGCTGCAGGAAGGCGGGGGACGCGCGACGAAACCCGCCTTTTTTCTTGCGGTTTTTTCCTAGCCAATCCACCATGCCCAGCGCATTCCCCTCGATTCCGGTCGGTGAACCCCATGAACGCCCTGCTGGAAACCCGCAATCTGGTCAAGCACTTTCGCGGGGTCAACGCCGTGAACGGCATCGACCTCGCCATTCCAAGCGGTTGCTGCTTCGGCCTGCTCGGCCCCAACGGCGCGGGCAAAACCACCACGGTCGAGATGCTGGAAGGCATTCAGCAACCGACCGCTGGCGACATCCGTTATCGCGGCGAGCCTCTGGGAGCGCGTTTCCGCCAGGAAGTCGGCATCATGTTCCAGTCCACGGCGCTGCAGGATTTCATCACCGGCCGCGAAAACCTGCGGATGTTCGGCAACTTCTATGCCCGGACCCTGCCGCTCGACGAATTGATCGACGCCTGCGCGCTGGGTGAATTTCTCGACCGCGATACCCGCAAGCTGTCCGGCGGCCAGCGCCAGCGGCTGCTATTGGCCATTGCCCTGGTCAACGACCCGGAACTGATCTTCCTGGACGAACCCACCACCGGCCTCGATCCGCAGGCCCGCCGCAATTTCTGGGAACTGATCCACCGCATCAAGGCACGCGGCAAGACCATCCTGCTCACTACCCATTACATGGAAGAGGCTTATCACCTGTGCGACGAAATCGCCATCATGGACCATGGCCGAATCATTGCCCAGGGCACGCCGCGCGAGCTGCTGGAAGCCCATTTCGATGACGTGGTGCTGCAATTGCCGGCGGCGGACTTTCCCGATCCCCCTCCCCCCTTGTCGCACACCGTGGTGCGCGGCCGGAATTCGGTGGAAATCCTGACCCGCGACGTCACCGCCGCCATTCGCGAATTGCTGGCCCGCGACATCTCGCTGGCGCGGTTGCAGATCCGGCCGCGCACCTTGGAGGATCTGTTCCTGGAACTGACCGGCCGGGAGTTGCGGACGTGAGCTTCAAACGTTTCTGGACGGTGTTCGTGCACCGCAACTGGGAATTCTTGCGCGATCGCTCTTCGTTGACCTGGAACCTACTGTTCCCGATTTCCTTGATCGCCGGCTTCACCTTCGCTTTTTCCGGTCCAGGCTTGGACCTTTACAAAGTGGGGCTGCTCAACGATACCGGCGACCGCAACGGCAGCGAATTCTTCCAGACCCGCTACATCCGCTTCATCCCCATCACCGATTCGAGCGCCGCGCTGATCAAGGTCGAACGCCATCAGCTCGACATGCTGCTCGACCCCGCCG
>JAGRHI010000243.1:0-214 GCA_020445045.1 Candidatus Competibacteraceae bacterium | reverse complement strand
ACGTGCTGGAGCGGATACTGCGCGGGGCCGACGCCCGGCCGACCTTCCGCAAACAAAGCGTGAGCGGCCGCGTTATCCGCTATGTGGATTGGGTGCTGCCCGGCGTGCTGGCGATGAATATGATGTTCAGTTGCCTGTTCGGGGACGGCTACGTGATCGTGCGCTACCGCAAGAACGGGATGCTTAAGCGCCACAAGGCCACCCCGCTGCGACC
>JAGRHI010000242.1 GCA_020445045.1 Candidatus Competibacteraceae bacterium | reverse complement strand
GCGAGCGGGGCGTCGGCTTGTCGGGTGGCCAAATTCAACGGCTCTGCATCGCCCGCTCCTTGTACCGGGATCCTCGGCTGTTGATCTTCGACGAAGCCACCTCGGCCCTCGACACGCAATCCGAGACCAACATTCTCCGTAATCTGTCGGGTGTCCTGGAAGGCCGCACCGCCCTGGTCATCGCCCACCGGCTCAGCACCATCATGAACGCCGACAAGATCCTGGTCCTGTATCAGGGTCGCATCGTCGAGGAAGGGACTCACCAAACGCTGTTCGACCGCCAGGGCATGTACTATCAGTTGATCCACAAGCAGCTCGCGGCGGCGGCATGAGACCGCCACGATTCCGGCGATCCTGATTCCGGTTATCGACGATGAGACCCTTCACCTTCGGCCAGTCGACCACGCCCGCTTACGGCGACCTGCTGGAAAAGATCGAAATCCTGCGCTCCACGCTGCGTTGGGCCACGCAGCTGGAACGCGAGGAGATCCAGCGCTTGCTGGGACAGTGCAACGCGCTCCGCGAGGACGTGATGAGCCTGTCGCGCCGGGAGCGCTTTGTCCAGTCCGCCGCCGCCCTGGAGGATTTGCGGCCGCCGCGACCCGAGCCGGCGCTCACGGCGGAGCAACGACGCGCGGCGTTGCTGGAGCGGGAATTCGCCTTCGACGGGGTATTCGGGGACAATCCCAAGCTGTTGGAAACCCTGGAAATCGCCGAAAAGGCCGCACCCACCGATCTGCCGGTGCTGGTTCGCGGCGAGAGCGGCACCGGCAAGGAACTGCTGGCCAAGGTGGTGCATACCAACGGTCGGCGTAATCAGGGGCCGTTCGTTTCCGTCAACTGCGGCGCCATACCGGAAAATCTGGTGGAATCGGAGTTGTTCGGTCATAAGAAAGGGGCATTCACTGGAGCGGCCAGCGATCGCAAGGGCAAATTCGAAAGCGCCAATCTCGGCACGATCTTTCTGGACGAGATCGGCGAATTGCCCTTGTCGGGCCAAGTCAAGTTGTTGCGGGTACTGCAATCCCAGGAAATTCAGCGGGTCGGTTCCGACAGCCCGATCAAGGTCGACGCGCGCATCGTCGCCGCCACCAACCGCGACCTGTTGGCCATGGTGGGAACAGGCCAGTTCCGGGAGGATTTGTACTATCGGTTGAGCGTGATCGAAGTCACCGTGCCGCCCTTGCGGGAACGCCGGGACGAGATCCCGTTGCTGATCGATTTTTTCTGCGACGCGGCGGCGGAAAGATTGGGCCGAAGTCCGCTCAGGCTGAGTCCACGGCTGCGGCAATTTTTGCTCGACTATGGGTTTCCGGGCAATATCCGTGAATTACACAACTTGATTTTCCGCATGTCCTGTCTGGCCGGCGATACCGCCGATCTCTCTCACCTGCCGGACGCCCTGCGAAGCAACCCGCCCAGCGTTCGCCCGTCGGCGGATGCGCCGCTCGAATCCGAGGCGCCCCTGTCGCTGAGCGAGGTCAAGAAAACGGCCGGCGACGCGGCGGAAAAACGCTTTCTCGAACAAGGACTGCGGGAAGTGAACGGGCGGGCGGTGGAACTGGCGCGCCGCCAGGGGATGAACCGTTCCCATTTGCAGACCTTGCTGAAAAAGCACGGTTTGAGCGCCAAGGCGTTTCGCCCCAAGAAGACGTAAAAAAACCAGCGGAGGTCTGATGGCCTCCACTGGTTTTTGCGAGGGTGCTGGCCTTAGCCGATCACCACCGTCAACTGCTCGTAATGATCGATCTTGGTCTGGGTGCGCTGGTACTTTTTGTGCAGCTTATCGACCTTGTACTTGATGAAGCCGATGGTCTTGAAGCCGCCGTTCTGCTTCCAGGAGCTGACGAAGCTCCAGGAACCGTTATAGGTGCTCGAACCGGTGTAGGTATAGCCGCCGCTCAGTTTAGCCATGGCTTGACGGTCGAGGGTTTTGCCCAGGTTCAGGTCTTGAATGGTGATGGTGGTCATGGTCATGTCCTCTTCAAAGGGTTGGGAAACTTTGTGTTGCTGTACGACCTGGATAAAGCAGAAGACATGCCAAATTTTATAATGGCAGGGTGATTTATTTTTATATTGATGATTATCAATGAAATATTCATGCAGTATTCGGTTTGGTGTCGCGGTTTGCAGTGCCTCTCCGGCTGGAAAATAGTTTGTAAAAATCAAATAAAAAAAGAAAATCGTTTTTATCTAACCAACTTCTTGGTTGCGTGTCGAATCGATCGCTCGAATTTGGTCGCAACAATCGGATAGCGAGCGATATGGCGGAGTGGCTAGGATCGGTCTCGTTGATCAAGCGACAAGGCCAGGAGAAGATGATGCAACAGGCAACCGAGCCAGTATTCGAAACCAACGATCAACGTTGGAACGCCTTGGTCCAACGCAATCGACAGGCCGACGGCGCGTTCTTCTACGCCGTGAAGACCACCGGCGTGTATTGTCGTCCCCACTGTTCCGCCCGCCGGCCGAACCGGCGCAACGTCGAATTCTTCCTGACTTGGGCCGATGCCGAACACGCCGGCTATCGAGCATGCCGGCGCTGCCATCCGCAACAGCCATCGAATCCCTCGCCGATACCCGAAACGATGGCGCGGGCCTGCCGGATCATCGAGGAAGCCGAGGAATCGCCGCCTTTGGCGGCATTGGCCGCAACGATGGGTTTCAGTCCGTTCCATTTCCAGCGGCTCTTCAAGGAAACGGTCGGCGTTACCCCCAAGGCTTACGCCATGGCGCACAGGGCACGGCGATTTCAAGAAAGCCTGCGCGAAGAGCGGAGCGTTACCCAGGCCATGTACGAAGCGGGCTTCGGGTCCAGCAGCCGCTGCTACCAAAACGCCGCCGGTCATCTCGGCATGACGCCCGCCGAGTACGGCAAGGGTGGGGTGGGGCAGTGCATTCGCCATGCGATGGTGCGATGCGATCTCGGCTGGATGTTGGTGGCGGCCACGGGACGGGGCATCTGCGCCATCGAATTCGACGACGGTCCCGACCGGTTGCGAGAGCGGCTCGCCGCGCGCTTTCCCGCCGCCGAACTTCAGGGTGACGACCCCGAACTTGCCGGGTGGATGGAAAGGGTATTGGTCGCCCTCGACGAGCCGGGGCGCGCGCTCGATCTGCCGCTCGACATTCGAGGCACGGCATTCCAGTGGCGCGTGTGGCGGGCGCTGCAAGCGATTCCGGCCGGCTCGACCGCCAGCTATGCCGAAATCGCCCGAAACATCGGTAAGCCCGCGGCGGCGCGCGCCGTGGCCCGAGCCTGCGCTTCGAATCCGGTCGCCGTCCTCATCCCCTGCCATCGCATCGTGCGAGGCGATGGAGGGCTGGGCGGCTACCGCTGGGATCTCCGGCGCAAGCAAGCGCTGCTGGATCGCGAGGCCGCGCGGCGGGACACGCCGGCGGATTCCCGGCCGGAGACGGCCTCCTGATTTCCACCTTCATCCAGGAGAACGCGGCATGAATGATGTCGTTCTGGTGACGAGGCACGACGCCATCGCCCAACTGACCCTGAACCGGCCGAAGTCCTATAACGCCTTGAATATCGAGACCGCGCAAGCGCTGACCCGAGCCTTGCTGGATCTTGGAGCCGACCCGGCGATTCACGGCGTCATCATCACCGGCGGTGGCGCGGCTTTTTCGGCGGGCGGCGACATCAAGTTCGTGCTGGCCCATCCGCATGGGCCGGCGGCGGCATTCCACGAACTGGCCACCCATGTCCACGTCTGCGTGACCGAAATTCGCCGGTTGCGCAAGCCGGTGATCGCCGCCCTCAACGGGGTGGCGGCCGGCGGCGGTTTTTCCCTGGCGCTGGCCTGCGATTTTCGCGTCATGGCGGAATCGGCGCGGCTCAAGCAGGGCTTCACCAGCAATGCGCTCTGTATCGACGCTGGCGGGACCTTCACCTTACCGAGGCTGGTCGGATTGGCCCGCGCCTTGGAAATCGCCGCCTTCGACGAGCCGATTGCCGCCGAACAGGCCCTGGCCTGGGGCTTGGTCACCCGAGTGGTTCCAGACCCGCAACTGCTGGATGTCGCGCTGGAAATGGCGCGAACCCTTGCCCAGAAATCCCTGCACACCTTCGGCCACGTCAAGACCTTGCTGACCGATGCCTTCGATAGCGCCTGGGAAGCGCAACTGGAACGCGAGCGGCGCGGGTTGGCCGCCTGCGCCGGCCACGCCGATGGGCTGGAAGGTTTGCACGCCTTCGTGGAGAAACGCCCGCCGCGCTATAACCGCTGACGGCATGCCCTTGACTTTTTTACTCAGTCTCATGATTCAATAACCAAGACCACTCGCGGTATTGGGAATATGGAGATGATTGGTTAATTCGAGGGTTACTTTCAGTGAGGAGCGGAGCATGTCTCGGGAACGAATAATCAGCAACATGCAACGAGGAATCAGTCCACCTCTTTCACCAGAAGTCCAACAGCAACTGACCCAAGCTTTGGAAGCCTTCTCGCTGAGTCAATTGGAACGGATGAATAGCGCGGGCGTACGATTTTGGCCCCATCCGCACTCCGTGCCACCGGAATTTCGAGGGATCGTCGAAGTGGATGCGCTCTCCTCGCCGGCGGCCTACCTACCACCGATCCGAGTCATTCGTTTCCATTTGGACTCCTTGACGGTAAACCATCTTCGCCATGAATTGGCCCATGCCTGGGACGATGTGCGTAACGATCCGGCCCGGGATTTAAGGCCGCTCGATAGCCTGCCTGAATCCCAACGACGGGCGGCGGTCGGTCGTTTGGCCCGACAACGCTCCCCATTCGCCTCGCAAGCGCTACGAGGGCGAGGCCGATTGTCCTTGCGGCAGATGATGGAGCGCTACCGAGCCCGTCTACCACGACGAGAATTGACTTTTGCCAATCCGAGTACCCGAGAGGGCCATGAACTGCGTGGTCCGTATGAATTCTACGCGGAGGGTTACAGCGTGTTTCATGGCACGTGTGTGATGTGCCAAGCTCGTCTGCTGCGCTATGCGTCCGAACTGTATGACTATCTTGAAGAGGAATCCCGGACTTACCATCTGGCAACCCCCAATCGCACCGTGCTTCAAAGTTATCCGATACGGTGACTCGTCGGCGGATCGATGCAATACGGATCAGGATGGAGTCACCTCGGCCGAGATCAGTCATCGGCAAAGGTCAACCGTTTTCCAACGGCGCGGCATCCGCGCTCGGGAACTGGAGCCGGGGCTAGATCGGGTGGTCGTCCTGGAGCGAGACCGGATACCGGAGCCGTTGAAGGGGTTTTTGTGAGGCTTGTTCGCCTCGTCAACTGTCGAATTAGGGAAAATAATACTCTGCAAACAAAATTACTTATTTAAATAATGGTATTTTTGTGATACATATCGTCTTACGATTTTTAGTGTTAAAAACCAACCCTATCGCAAGGTAGGGGCGGAAAGTCACGGATCCTAAGTCACGCGCCACCCGCATAGCG
>JAGRHI010000241.1:397-17803 GCA_020445045.1 Candidatus Competibacteraceae bacterium | reverse complement strand
TGGACAACGCCGCCTCGGTGCAGAAACCCAAGGCGGTGATCGACGCCATCGGCGAGTGTTACGGCGGCTATTACGCCAACATCCATCGCGGCGTCCATCTGCTGTCGGAACGCTCCACCAGCGCCTACGAAGGCGCGCGGGAGAAAGTACGGGCTTTTCTGAACGCCGCCAGTGTCCAGGAGATCATCTTTACCCGCAATACCACCGAAAGCATCAACCTGGTGGCCAGTAGCTTTGGCGGCCAGCAGATCGGGGCCGGCGACGAAATCGTTATCACCGGCATGGAGCACCACTCCAATATCGTGCCCTGGCAACTGCTGTGCGAGCGTAGCGGCGCGACCTTGAAAGTCGTGCCGTTCACCGATGCCGGCGAGTTGATTCTGGAAGAGTATGAGCGGTTGCTGGACAGTGGGCGGGTCAAACTGGCGGCATTCGTGCACCTGTCCAACGCCCTCGGCACCATCAATCCGGTCAAGACCCTGATCGACTTGGCGCACGCCCGCGGCATCCCGGTGCTGGTGGACGGCGCGCAATCGGTTCCGCATCTGGCGGTGGACGTGCGGGAGCTGGATTGCGAGTTCTATGCCTTTTCCAGCCATAAGATCTACGGGCCGAGTGGGGTTGGGGTGCTTTACGGCAAGAAGGCGTTGCTGGAAGCGATGCCGCCGTATCAGGGTGGCGGCGACATGATCCAGATGGTGACCTTCGAAAAGACCGAATACGCCGATCTGCCCAACAAGTTCGAGGCCGGCACCCCCAACATCGCCGGGGTGATCGGGCTGGGCGCGGCGCTGGACTGGCTGAACGCCATCGGTCTGGACGCGGTCGCCGCGCACGAGCACGACCTGCTGGAATACGCCACGCCTCGTTTGAATGAGATTCCCGGCCTGAAGATCATGGGCATGGCCCGCGACAAGGCGGCGTTGGCGGCGTTCACCATGCAGGGGATTCATCCTCACGATATCGGCACCATCCTCGACCGCGAGGGGGTCGCCATCCGCGCTGGCCATCACTGCGCCCAGCCGGTCATGCAGCGCTACGGCGTGCCCGCCACCGCGCGGGCGTCGTTCGCCGTCTACAACACCCGCGACGAGGTGGATGCCTTGGTCGCGGCCCTTTGGAAAGTCAAGGAGTTGTTCGCATAATGAGCGACTTGCGCGATCTCTACCAGGAAGTGATCCTGGATCACAACAAGCGGCCCCGCAATTTCCGGGTTCTGCCACAACCAACCCATAAGGCCGACGGCGTCAACCCCTTGTGCGGCGATCGGATCAGCGTCTTTCTGGATATCGACGATGGGGTGATCAAGGACATCTCCTTTCAGGGCGCCGGTTGCGCCATTTCCAGCGCCTCGGCCTCGTTGATGACCGAAGCGCTCAAGGGCAAGCCGGTCAAGGACATCGAATATCTGTTCGAAGCCTTTCACAATGTGGTGACCACCGATTGCGAATGCCCGCGCGGACTCGGCAAGCTCGGCGTGTTGGCCGGAGTGCGCGACTATCCGAGCCGGGTCAAATGCGCCACGCTCGCCTGGCATGCCGTGCGCGCCGCGCTGGAACAGCACAAGGAAGCGGTGGCCACCGAGTAATCCTTTCCCCTTCAGGAGGCGTGAACATGAGCGCAATTCCCACATCCCCGGGCCTGCCGGACGCCGGCGAACTGGAAGCCCGGATCATCGAGGCGCTGAAAACCGTTTACGACCCCGAGATTCCGGTCAACGTCTACGACCTGGGTTTGATCTACGACCTGAACGTCGATCCGCTGGGCAATCACGCCGACATTCAAATGACGCTGACCGCGCCGGGGTGTCCGGTCGCCGGCTCGATGCCGGAATGGGTGGAAAACGCCGCTCGTCACGCCTCCGGGCTGGAGTCGGTCAAGGTCGAACTGGTCTGGGAGCCGCCGTGGACGCCGGAGCGGATGTCCATGCGCGCCAAGCTGGAACTGAACATGGTGTGATCGATGCGACGAGTGATTACCGCGGTACGACAACCCGAAGAGTCAGGCAAACCCTCACGAACGCGCGGAACTCGATAAACCGGTTTTGGCCAAAGCTTTTATTTCACCACTGGCGCATTTCGAACGAACAAGCTGCTGATTGTCTTCCGCTGGTTCGGAAGGGTCGGACGAGCGCAACCAGTCAAGCGGGTGAATGGCAATGACTGGTTGCGCCCTTTTCGGCCGGAGGGCGGCGATACCGCTGCCGCGCTTGGCCTTTCTGGATTAGGACGGTGGCCCGAGAATGTCGTTCAACCTTCCGAAGCACGCGACAGCCTTATTGAAGCCTGCGTAAACGCACATAAACAAAAAGAGTTCCTCGATTTCCTCGCGTGTGCCTCCAAGCTGCAACACCATTTTGACATGGGCGCTGAAGGGGTTGCCTGGACCCATATGGTTTTGATTCACTACATCCGCGGCCAGCGCAATCAGGGCCTTGGTTTTCTGGTCAATGAGCGGTAGCCCCCAAACCTCCCCCCCCACGCGGGTTATAAGATCTCCGTACCTGGGGTTTAATGCTTTCAAAGCATTCTGCAGTTCCATGTCGTCAAGAACGGCATTTTTGTATTCTTTTTTCGTTACAACATCTTGCTCACTCATCGGGTTGATCTCCAAAGTATCTAGGGAACCCCTTCTCGCGTACGGTGGAGAGGGAGTGATGCTGCCTCATTTCATCGCCAATCGGATCGACATGCATGATGATCCATCCGGTCAAGTTTGTTTGGAGTTTGCTTGACAAGAGCGACGGCACCCTGGCCACCTGGAACCCGCGCTTCAATGTTACGGCGCGGGACTTCGGTATGTCCTGGACCTCCCTCATGGTTTTGTCGAGATCGAATTCAGGAAGTACTCCACAGAGACTTGATGATCCGCATGACGCCAGCGAATCCAGGCAACAGGATTTCGGTCGTTTCGTCGGATCAAGTAATATCGACAGTTAGCACGGATTGAGACCCTGGTCTTGAATGGATCGGATAACGTCTCGGTGAGTATCGCTTGTCCGTGATGGTTCTAAACCAAATTCATTTCAAAGATGTTGTGATTGACGTTGTCGTACCGTTGATAGTTGAAGTGATCCACGTCTTGCAGAGCCAGGAAAATGCCCAAACCCCCAATTTCGCGATCCTCCAGTGGCTTGTCGAGGTCTTCAGCCGTTGGCATGCCACGGGTACGCGGATCGTAAGCGACGCCCGTATCCTCCAGGGTCACGATCAGATTCTGGTCGGTTCGTTCGATGGAGACCACAATATCACCGGTTAGGCCCTGTTCCTCATAGCCGTGTGTGATGATATTGGTAGCGATCTCGTCCACCGCTAAGGTCAGACGATAGGTTGCTGCTTCACCCAGCCCGACCTTCTGGCAAGCCTGATGGACTAGGCGGCGAATGTCCGAGAGCGCCGACAGGTTGGCCGGAATGCTCTGCCGTACCATGGATGGGCACTCGCTCAGCTAGGGATAGTTCTCCTGAATATAAACGGCCTGGTGGAAGCCACTCATCTGCAAGGTGTTGAGGACAGGTCCGGTGGCGCCGATCACATACACGGCGACTTCGCTCCCCATACGCTGCTTGGCGAACACTAGCACCCGTAAGCCCGCGCTGGCCATGAAGCTCAGGGTGTTCATGAACAACACGAGCTTTTGGGGTTTCTGCTGAGCCGCTTGTTCGATGGCCTGACGGAATTGCTCGGCCACCGCGGCGTCGAGTTCCCCATCGAGGGTGATTCGAGCTTCGGAGTCAACCATTTCAAGATTCGCACTGAATGCCATGCTTTGTCCCTCTGGAGATGATTATATGGAGTGTCATAACTGAGTTCAGGGGTGCCCGATCAGGATCACGATAGATCGTCCTCCAACCAAGAAGCTGTGCTGAAACTGCTCCAACGGAGCTTCGTGACCGGGCTCGTAAATGTCGTGGGGGGTCGGCAGGGCGGTGTTGGCGAATAAATGCCAACGATAGTTGATCGGCAATTCGGGCAATTCGAAGGGTAGGGCATCCCAATAACTGTTCAGGGCCATATAGAGCACGGGGCTGGTGTTACCCCCTTGTCCGGCCTGGCGTTCGCGGAGCATGAAAGCCAGGGTTCGCGAACCTGGCGACCAGTCGGCATTCCAGGCTTGGGTTCCATGCCAGATGATGTCGGACTGAGTAGGGCCGGTCCCGAAAAAGTCTCGGGCGCGCAACAAGGCATGGGTTTCGCGCAAGGCGATCATCTGGCGGGTAAAGTTGAACAGGTCGGCGTTGCGTTCCAGCAGGGTCCAATCGAACCAGTTCAGGTCGTTGTCGTGGCAGTAGGTATTGTTGTTGCCCCGCTTGGTGCGGCCCACCTCGTCGCCCATCAGGATCATCGGCACCCCGTGGCTCATCAGCAGAATGGCCAGGGCGTTCTTGATCATGCGCCGGCGCAGGGCATTGACTTCAGGGTCGTCCGTTTCGCCCTCGACTCCGCAATTCCAGCTATGGTTATCGTTGCCACCATCGCGGTTCTGTTCGCCGTTGGCTTCGTTGTGTTTGTCATTGTAGGCGAATTGATCGTAAAGCGTGAAACCGTCGTGGCAGGTGATGAAGTTGATCGAGGCGGTGGGTCCCCGTTTGTTCCAGCCGTAGAGATCTGGCGAGCCCTGGATGCGCTCGGCAAGGACGGGAACCATCCCCTCATCTCCTTTCAGGAAACGGCGGATGTCGTCGCGGTACTTGCCGTTCCACTCGGCCCACCGTCCGTATGCGGGAAAGGAGCCGACCTGATACAGACCACCGGCATCCCAGGCTTCGGCGATCAGCTTGCACTTGGCCAGGATAGGGTCGAAGGCCAGACTTTCCAGCAGGGGGGGATTGGAGAGCGGGGCGCCCCAGGGGTCGCGTCCCAGGATGGCGGCCAGGTCGAACCGAAACCCATCGATGTGATATTCCGCCGCCCAGTAGCGCAGGCAGTCGAGCACCATCATCCGCACCACGGGGTTGTTGCAATTGAGGGTGTTGCCGCAGCCGCTGAAATTGAAGTAGTACCCCTCGGGCGTCAGCATGTAGTAGGTCTGGTTGTCGATTCCCCGGAAGGAAAGGGTCGGACCCTGCTCGTTGCCCTCGGCGGTGTGGTTGAACACCACATCGAGCAGAACTTCGATGCCGTTGCGATGCAACTCCTTGACCAGATTCTTGAACTCGTCCACCTGCATCCCGAACGGCCCGGTCGCGGCATAGCCCGTCTTGGGCGCGAAGAAACCCACCGTGCTATAGCCCCAGTAGTTGTACATGGTCTCGCCGGTGACGGGATTGGGACGGCTGTTCTCGAATTCGTCGAACTCGAAGATGGGCATCAGCTCGACGCAGTTTATCCCCAACTCCTTGAGATACGGAATCTTGGCCATGAGGCCGGCATAGGTTCCGGGATGTTTGACTCCCGCGGAAGGGTGGCGGGTAAAGCTGCGTGTGTGCAGCTCGTAGATCACTAGGTCTTCAAGGGGTTTTTCCAGGGGCCGGTCGTCCTCCCAGTCGAAATCCTCGAAGATCAGTCGAGCCCGGTGGGGGTATGGGTCGTTCCAGTCCGGCGGTTCGCCCCAGACCTCGCGTCCGCCGATCGCCTTGGCGTAGGGGTCGAGCAGGATCTTGGAACGGTCGAAACGATGTCCGGCCGCCGGATCGCAAGGGCCGTCCATACGGTAGCCATACTCGATCCGCTCGTAGTCGAGGTCGAACACCACCATGCACCAGGTGTTGCCTACCCGAAAGGAATCAGGAAAAGAGATCTCGGCCAATGGCGCCGGCGCGCCTTTTTCGAAGAGCACCAGCGTGCAGGAGGTGGCGTGGCGGGAGCAAATGGCGAAATTGACTCCGCCCGGCACCAAGGTGGCCCCAAAGGGAAAAGCGCGCCCCGGACGGAGCTTGTAGCCCTGCTGCTGGTGAGTCGGATAAAAATCGATACGGGTATCCATACTCAGGCCTGCTTGAGGGTCGTCAGCGCCTGATCAACGCTGTCCGCCACGGTAAAAAACTTGAGAAACCCGGTGACCGCCATGGTGTCCTGGATCGTTTCCGCCAGCCCGGCTAAAGCGACCCGGCCATTGCGCGCCACGGCTTGACGGTAGAGCAGGAGCAGCATGCGCAGACCGGCGCTGGACATGTAGGTGACGCCTCCCAAGTCCAGGATCAACGAACCCTCCTGCTGCAATAGGGGCAGGATCTGGGTTTGTAACCCCGGCGCGGAACCGCCATCCACCTCGCCGGCCACGGTCACGACCATTATTTCGTCCCGGGTGGAAACCTCAATCTTGATCGCCATAGGCTTGAATCCTTCGGTGGGGTGCGCGTCGATCTATCACACGGGAGTGAGCGTCGCCTTGACGCGTATATCTTGACGGGAGTCCGGCAGTTGGATCGACAGCCCTTCGGCGTCGAAGGCGGCATGGGGCCGTCCGTCGATCTCGACCGCGGTCAGACGCACGCGGCCCTTGGGCAGGATGTCCGGGGCCACTCGCAAAATCCGACCAGGGAAACCGTCGGGCCGCGGCTTGAAGTAGAGGATCATCGGCTGTTTGTTGATCAGCAGATTGGTGTAGACCGCCGACAGGTAGCACAGCTCGGTGGAGTGATAGGCGCTCATCGAGTGGCTGCCCTTGAGCCGCTCGTTGCCCAGCAGATAGGGCAGGCCGTTGGCTAACACATTGAAGTAAACGCCCCCGTCATCGTGATCCAGGAAGAAGGCGTTATAGAAAGCCGCCGCCTCGCGGCCATGCTTCTGGTAGTCTTCGCCGCTCAGGCAGCCTTGCAGGATCAGATAGGCCAGGATCGACTGCTCCTGTTGCCACCAGGCCTTGCGGTCGTGCCAGACGAAGCGGTGGGCTTCCTCGCCTGGAGCCAGCATGCGCTCGACCACGTCATACCAGCCGCCACGGACCCGGTCGGAACCGACGGCGGGCATCAGTTGGGCGATCTTTTCGGCCAGCGCCACATAGTCGGCGCTCGGACGAATGCCGTGGATGCGTATCAGGTTCCAGGCAATTTTGAGATTGTGTCCGACCACCGCGCGGTTCTGTTGCCAGCCCCAAGTGGTGTCATGACTCCAGTCTTCGTGGAACCGCTCCTGGACAAAAGGCGAATGCTCGTAATCCGGAAAATGCTTGACAATGGTGTCGGCGGTATAAGCCAGGAAATCGGCGTATTTGTCCTCGCCCGTGGCTAGCCAGAGGTTGATGAGGTAGGCCGGGGCGTGATCGCCCACCGAGTTCCAGTTCTTTCTGGCCCGGTTGTTGCCCTTGTCCAGTAGCGGCGAACGGGGATCCAGGCTGATCGGGTCGATGTGGGAGAAATACCCCTCTTTGTCGTGATCTTTGTAGTACTTGTCAAACAGTTCGATGGTTTTTTCGGTGTCGTACAGGATGCGCGGGTCGCCGGTGATACGATAGGTTTGGGTCGGGCCGGCCAGGGCGTAGATCTGTTCGTACATGGGGAGCGAATCGTAGTCGTCCCCAAACTCCGAGGTCAGCAGCTTTTGTTCGCGGTCGCCGGAAACCTGGACCCCGTGATACCAGTAGATCAGGTCTTCGTCCGCGTCGAAGAAGCGCATGTGATCGCGTAGGTATTTCGTGCCTTTCTCGGCGGCCTCCAGAAAGCTTTCCTCACCGGTGAGCATGTAGGCCGAGGCCATGCCGTAAACCATGCGGGAAATGGTGTCGGTTTCCTGAAGGTAATCGCCTTTCTTGCCGCCCGCCAAGTGCAGAATGGTGCGGTAGTTGCGATAGTCGATGGACTGGTTGGGATAGTTGAACTGCCAGCGCAGGTAGCTGTTGGCAATGGAACGGATCTGTTTGATCCACCAATCCGGCTCCTCGTGGCGGTAGTGACCGGGGCCATCTCCCGGAAAGACCATCGATTTGACCTCGACCCGCACTGCGCCGGCCTGGGGATAAAAAACGCAGTAGGCGTAAACCTGCTGGCCCGGTTGCAGCATGTCCTGAATGCGCGCCGTGCAGTCCTGATAGGACTCTTCGAGGTTTTGGGTAATGCGGGCGTATGTGGTGGGCGTGAGATAAACCTGGAACTCACGGTCATCGCTGGTTTTGAGTTTGAAATTGCCAGCGGCGCGATCAAACTGGGTGACGTAGCCGGCAATGGTGTCTGAATAGGTATATCTTTGTACTTCCATTGTTGATCCTTATCAGTTCGGTGAAAATCCGGGTGCGATCCCAATAACCCCAACACTGTAGTCAAGTGTAGATGGGGTTGCCAGGTGGTCAACCAAGTGGCGCAAGGCGGCGATTTGATTTGTGCTCGTCAACCCACATCGCGCTCGAGCCACGATGTGTGGACCACCCTGATGGTTGTTACGAAACGCTCTCTGTTTGAGGAACCACCATGCCCATTGACAGCCAACGACTCATGATCCTGTTCGGCCAGTTGGGCATCGAGACCATGACCGTCGAGCATCCGCCGCTGCGCACCATCGAAGACAGTCGGCGCCTGCGCGGCAACTTGCGGGGCGGACATGTCAAGAGCCTGTTTCTCAAAGATAAGAAAGGTTGTTATTGGCTGCTGACCACATTGGAGCAAACACGGATCGACCTGCGGGTCGCGGCGTCTCTACTGCAAGCGCCGCGCTTTTCGTTCGCAAATGAGGAGGAACTTGGCCGGTTTCTGGGAGTCGTTCCCGGCGCGGTGTCTCCGCTCGCGGCCGTGAACGACGTGAATGGCCGCGTCTGCGTGGTCCTGGACCAGCGCGTGCTCGATGCCGACCTTCTGAACTGCCACCCGCTCAGGAACGACCGCACGACCATGATCGCCACGGCCGATCTCCTGAAATTTCTCGATGGGGTCGGACACTCCCCACGTCTCATCCATCTTCCCGGTTGAGCGGCACCCGGGCGGGTGGCCGGGCCTCCGCCGGTGGCCGCCAATCACGGCTTCATGCGGTTTCGCCAGTTTTGCCCGCCACCTCGGGCGTCGTGGAACCCCCGGCGCCGGCGGGACCACGCCAGCGCAGCGCCAACAGGGTGATGTCATCGCTTTGCGGATGGCCGTCCACGAAGGCTTTAACCGAGTTCATGACATCGTCGATGATGGTTTGGGCGGGACACTCACGGCATACCGGAGCCAAGGCATCGTTCAGGCGCGTCGCCGTAAACATCTCGTGCTGGGCGTTCATCGCCTCGGTGACCCCGTCGGTGTAAATCACCAGACCCTCGCCTGGCAGCAGCCGGATGACTTCCTCCTGGTAAACGGAATCGGCGAAGAAGCCGAGCACTAGCCCTCCCTTTTTCTTCTCGATCACCTCCGCCCCGCCGTAGCACCGCAACACAAACGGCAGTTCGTGGCCGCCGTCGCTGCATGTAATCTCGCCGGTAAGCAGGTCCAGGATACCGGCGAAGACCGTAACAAACATGCCTTCCGGATTATTCTCGCACAGGGCTTTGTTGACCCGTTCCATGATGCGGCTGATCGAAGTGGAATCGCGTCGTGCCTCCACGGTGAACAGGGTCTTGGTGACCGTCATGAACAGCGCGGCCGGCACACCCTTGTCCGACACGTCGCCGATCAGGAAAAACAGGTGGTGCTCGTCGAGTAGGAAGAAGTCGAACAGGTCGCCGCCCACCGCCTTCGCCGGTTCCAGTACCGCGTGCAGATCGCACTCGGCATGTCCCGGCAACACGAAGGAGTTGGGCAGCATACCCATCTGGATGCCGCGTGCCGCGGACAGCTCGCCTTCGATGCGCTCCTTGGCGGCGGTCGTGGTCTTGAGGTCGGCGATATACGCCTTGAGGGTGGTTACCATCGAGTACAGCGCGCCGCCCAGGTAGCCGACTTCATCGTTGCGGTTCTCGGATACCTTAAGCAGTTCCGCGTGGATTTCCTGGTCGGCGTCGAAGTTGCGTTCCACCAGGCGACGGGTCTGTACGGTAAGGCGAGCCAGTGGCCTGACCATGCGGTTGAGGAAGGGTAGCGCCAGCGCCATGCCCGACAGCAGCAGCAGAATGGTCAACCCGCCGCCGATGGTCAGCAAAGCATGAAGTTCCGCCCGCATATCGACG
The DNA here is from genome assembly GCA_020445045.1 of Candidatus Competibacteraceae bacterium. Taxonomy (GTDB): domain Bacteria; phylum Pseudomonadota; class Gammaproteobacteria; order Competibacterales; family Competibacteraceae; genus Competibacter. The sequence goes on along the minus strand of JAGRHI010000241.1, from coordinate 7,789 downwards.
GGCAAACGCATGAGCGCCGCCCCATCGGGCAAACCGTCCAAGCCGAAAGTGGGCGCCGCGACATACAACAGCGCGTGTTTGAACAGTATGTTGTGGACCCCACTATTTTCAAGATACGAAGCAGGCGCACTGTTCTTGATGACCTTTTCGACGACACCACGCTCGGTGGTGGTCAGCGTGGTGGCTTTATCGATGCCTTTGGCGGACGTAATGGCCAATGGCTGGAGGGTTTCGTCAAACACCCAGATCGTGTCGATCAGCGCCGCGGCCATGACGGTCTCCGTCATCCGTTTGAGGCCGATGCTTTTGATGATCTGGCTGTCGCGGTCGAGCAGGCGGGCGATCAGGGCCATGCCGCCGTGATCCGGCAGGGCCACCCCACCGTAGTACAATGGGTGGCCATCCCGCCGAAGGTGCCGACCCTCGGTGAAGACGTTGAACTCTTGTCCCTCCAGTAGCGATTGGAAGGCCGGTTGCCGAGTCAGACCGGAATCGATGGCAATGGCGGCATCGATATCGTCGAGCGACCAGAAAATCGGAACGCCGCGGGTGTCGGTCACCCAAATCTCCGGGATATTATTGCGAGCCGCGATGCCGCGCAGGGCGCGATTGATTTCCCGCGTGGAGGCTTTACGCTTCCGCGCGATTTGTATCAAATTGGAGACGATATCGGCTTGGGCCTGTACGTCATTGCCGACGATCCCTTCGATGGCGGCCGGTACTTGCCGGATGAAGCTGATGGACTGGGCGAGCAACTGGGCTACCAGCGTGCCGTCCCGCTCGGTTCGCTCCAGGATGGACTGCCAGGAGATATAGGCGAATACTCCGGCGGCGCTCGGATAGCCAATGGCGATAATCAGCATGACGAGAAGGAAAAGTCGATGGCGCAAGGTCATGGCGCGACCCTACTTGAGCCAGATGATGGCGGCGGCCAGTCGCTGGGCCACGGCATAGTCCAGGGGGAAATAGATGACCCCGCGCGGTCCGAGCCAGCGCTCGTAAATCTCGATGTAGGGTCCCCGGAATTCGTCGACCCCGTCAAGAAGTTCCACGAACGCGTGGTTGACGAAGTCGCGCCATTCGGAGTCGTTCTGAGGCAGGATGCAGGCCATCGATTCGTAGGATAGCGCCTCGGTTCGTGGCAACAGGACGACCTTGCTCTTGAGCGGGCTTTTTTCCACCTTAGCGCGCAGCACGATGCCTATGTTGGATAATCCGTCGATCTCCCCTCGCTCGAACAAGGCAAAGCCGACATCCATGTCCGGCACGTCGACGATTACCGCATCGGGCACCTGCTCGGTGAGAATGCCGGCGGTCGTCGTGCCGACGGCGACGCCGATGCGCTTGCCGCGCAGATCCTCAAGCCGCATGGCGGTGTCGCGCAGTGTCATGATGCGGGTGCCGTTGCCAAAAAAAGGTATCGAGAAATCCACGGGGACTTCCCGTTCCCATGTCGGTGTGGCGATTCCGCACTGGATATCGATGGCGGCGTTGGCCACCATTTCCATTCGGTCGCTCGCCGTGGTCGGGACCAGCTTCATTTCGATCGGGCGGTTGAACCGTTGCTTGAGCCGCTTGTGGATTTCGCGGAGCAGGTCGACCGAGAATCCGACCAGTTGTCCTTTTTTGTCGCGGTAGGCAAAGGGCAAGGCGTCCGTGCGGGTTCCGGCGTTGAAGACGCCGGTGTTGTTGATGCGGTCGAGAACGTGCTCCGCCCATGCCGTTCCCGGCGCGGCGAAGGCCAGCAGCACCGCCGCGGTCACCCATGGCAGGCAACCGCGGAGAATCATGGCTATCTGTTTCAAGGGTTCCCTCATTATTTGCCACTCTTTTGCGGTGACGCCGTGCCGACGCGCGCCAGCAGGCGTTTTTTGACATGACCCATTGCCCAGTTCAGTGGAAAACAAAATATGAAAAAATAGCCTATGGCGTAAGCGTAAACCCAGAACATGGTTTCATCGCCGCCTACCGCGGCAATGATGATATTGCAACGAGAGACGATTTCACCCACGCCGATGACCGAAGCGGTGCTCGATGCCATCACGATGATCAGCAGGTACATGGTCCAACTCGGAACGAACAGCAGCGCGGCCGCATGATTGTGGTTTCGCCAGTGTTGCCAGGCGACAAAGAGATTGTCGGAGACAAACCCCACCACGGCCACCGAGAGGGCCAGCGCGGCCTTGAGCCAGGCGGGAAAGACATGGATCTGGCCTGAAATTTCGAATTCCGCCGGAATGAGAAAGGCCAGGTAAAACAAGAAAACGAAGGTTGGGATATTGCGCGTCAGTTCGGTGACGACGAGGCTCGTGCGCGCGAGGGATTTCCGCCCGGACAGGCGCAGCCGGGCCAGTACCGCGCCGAGCACGGTGCCGATGGCCATGGCGACCAGCGAGATCAGGATGTTCCACGCGAAGCCGCCCGCGAGGAATGGTGTCCACGCCAGCAACATCCCCACGATTTCAGCGGACGTCATGCTGGAGCATCCTGCGCTCGATGTAGTTGAAGATGCGGACGGTGCTCATCACCAGCAGAAAATACGTGATCATCAGCACGTTCATCATGACCGCGGGGTTGCCCTGTTCGGCCACGATGGCGGTGGAAGCCGAGATCAGTTCCGGCACGGCGATGATACTCGCCATGCCGGTCGCCTTGACGACATTGACCAGTGAGGCAACAACCGAGGCGTAGGCGAGGCGCAGCACCCGCGGCAGGTTGCGCCAGCCCAGGGAAAAACCGGGTTCCTGGTGTTTAAGAACGGCGCTCGCCTCGAGCAGGGCAACCACGATAGCGCATCCCGTATAGAGCGAAAGGCAGAAGATGGCGATTACGGAGCCGTCGAAGGTCCACCCGATCCGAGTTACGACAATGTGACCAACACCGAAAAAGATCAGGTAGATCAGTAGCAAAGGGGGGGTCATCCGGCCCACGGCGGCCGACAGTCGTACAAAGCCGTGGAGGAATGGGGTACCTGATTCGGCGGCCAGCGCCCCGAGGCAGCCCACGAGCAGACTGCCCGCGATGGAGGTCACCATCAGGTGCAACGTCATCCAGAGGCCAGATAGGAACAGGTCGCGATCATAGGCATCGTAGAGGATCGTCAGGTTGAGTCCGGTTCGTTCCTTGATCAACAGACCGACGTGGTACAGACCGGCGACGTCGGTGGAGGTCAGCAGGAGCTTGTTCCGGCACTCGGTCGGCCATTCGCCGCTGGCCAGGCGGGTACAAACCGGATCGCCGTCGGAACGGACGCGGGTCCAAAGTTCGTGCGCGTCGGCCAGGAACCGGCTCGGTTTGATGTCCCAACGCTGCTCGATTTCGAGCAACCAGCCGCTGCGATGCCAGTCGGCGATCGCATCGGAGAGGATACGCTCGAGTCGGGATCCATGCTCCGAGGCGGCGATGGCCATGGCCCAGGGCGAGATCATCGTTGAAGGTAGCGGCGTTTCGTAGTTCGCCCATTCTGGATCGTTCAGGATACTCGCGATGCCGGTGTCATCGTATAGCCAGGCGACACATCGTCCGTCGCGCAGGGCCAGTTTGGTGTCGCGCGTGCCGTTGAAGACTTGCAGATCAAGCAGAAAGCGCTGAGCCATCGGTCGATTGAAGTACGCGCCTTGAGTGGCGCACACCTTTTTGCCGCGCAAATCGGCCCAACCAGACAGCCGGTTGCCGGGGGGCGCCACGACCGTCACCCCGCTGGCGTAGTAGTTGGGCTCGACGATGGTGGCGATCCGCCGGCGTTGCGGAGTGTCGCCCAAGGTGGCGATGACCACGTCGATGGCGCCCTCCTCCAGCTTTTGCAGGCGGTTGGTGGAACTCACGGCGACGAGTTGCAAGCGAACATCAAGGCGGCGGGCGAGTTCGGCGGCGAGATCCGGTTCGAAGCCGATTAGCCGACCGTTGGCGTCCAGCATGCCGAACGGCGGATAGTCGGACTTGACGCCGACGACCAGGGTTCCACGCTTCTGGATCAGGTCGAGTCGGTCGGCCAGCGCTTCCCGATCGCCTAGAATGGCGATCAACGCCAGCACGCAAACAGCAGCATGTAATATCGGACGGCTGCTCATGGGCTGGCCTATCCCGGCAAGCCGGAGTCGGGGGCATGAGAGGTCCGCGCGACCCGATCCGGCTTGGACGCAACCTCCGCCACGGCAAGGAAACCGTAGGCGTAGCGCAGCGGCATGATGGCGGCCAACAGGCGGTCGATCTTGCGCAAGGCCGTCGACCTGACGACGCTGCTCTCCGGCAGAACACTCTCGACGCCCACATGGATCGGGCGGAATCCCTGTTGCTCGAGTTCCAGCATGAACTCTTCAAGAGTGTATAAATGGTAGTACATTTTTACCACCGCATTATCGGCTATCCGTTCGTAAAGAATGTCGCCTGGTTCGAGATGTCCCTTTCGCGTCAAGCGCCGCGCCATGGCCTGCTGCTTGAAAAAACGGCGCGCGGCGTTGGGCACTGTAACGACGATCCGGCCTCCGGGTCGCAGCAGGTTCCGGAGGGTCGCGAGCGTTTCCTGGCGAAGCGCGCGAGGGAAAATGTGCCCCAGTACCCCGAACATCAGGATCGCCAGATCGAAGCCCCCGTCCTGGCCAACCGTGTTGGCCAGAACCGACAGATCGCCAAGCACCGGTCGCAGTCGGCCCGTTTCGACGTGCCTGGAACAACGCAATGATAGTTCGTCGATCGCGGCCCGGCTGATGTCGCAGGCCATGATCGTCGCGTTGGTTCGTTCCAGCAGCGGCGCGGTATAACGGCCGTTGCCGCAGCCAAAGTCCAGGATTCTCCCTCCAATCCGGGGTATTTCGCGAACGACGAGAGCGAGGCTTGACGGGTTCGGGCCAGGATAGCGCTGATCATAGAGCTGGCTGGCAAAGTATCGATCGTAATTCTCCGCGACGGAAAATGGTGGACGCATCAAACACACTTCAGGCGGAAAGCGCGAAAGCGGACCACCCCGTTGCGAGAGGTGATTTTGGCCGCTCCGGATGGGGAAGCCGCGCGCGTTGGCGCGGAACGATCGGATTCAATCTCACGAGTCATGCGGGCGTGGAGACTTCGGGTCTCGTTGTGAACCGTCTCATAGCGCCCGTGGCCGATGGTGTCACGAGAACCACGGATCGGGCAAACTGGCATGGTCAGCGTTTTCATCGCTTCAGTAGAACTCACCCAACGACCAGACACCAGGGTAAATCCAGTGGTTCAAACCCAGTGCCGGAAGCATCACTTCCGTAGGAATATAAGCAACCTATTGATTTAAAAAGTAGCAAAACCACCTGTTGTTGCAAATTATTCTCAAGTTCACTTCTATCCATCAAGAATCCTTGAAGAGTCCAATTCCTTGGCGTCCCGGATTTCCCGGAAGTACTGACCGCCGGCATGCGCCAAGCTGAAGCGGAAATCCCGGCATTGGAGATTGCGACCGCGGCTGTTCGAACTCCACGCCGACGAGGAGAAGGGAGATCTCACAGGGCAAAGGTTGCCGTATGCTACCGTCTGACGACCAGATAGACGCCCCCCACCGCCAACACCATGCCGACCAGGGAGAGTGGGGGGAGCGTCTCGCCGAACGCGAACCAGGCGATCAGCGCGGTACTCAGGGGCGTCAGGTAAAACAGACTGGCGACATTCACGGCGCTGCCGCTGTGAATGAGCAGGTTCAACAAACTGATTGCGCCAATGGACAGCACCAGCACCAACCAGCCGAGCGCGAACACGAACTGGCCGGTCCAAGTGATCTGGAATTCCGTGAACAAGGCGATGGCGACGGCGGTGACGATGGCGCTCGAGCCGAATTGAATGACCGAGCCGGTGCGTAGATCGAACCCGGTGCAAAATCGCTTCTGATACAGCGTCCCGGCGGTGATCCCCAGTAACGCCACCAAAGCCGGAACGAGCATCGTGCCCAGTTCGGCGCCGACGCCGAGCTTGCCGGAAACCACCAGCGCCAGTCCGATGAACCCCAGCGCCAGCCCGGCCCACTGGCGCGCGTTGACGCGTTCTCCAAGCAGCCAACCGGCGCTGGCGGCGGTCAGCAGTGGCTGCATGCCGACCACCAATGCGCTGATGCCCGCCGGCAAGCCGTGCTTGATCGATAGAAATACGCCCCCCAGATAAATGGCGTGAATCAACAATCCGGATAGGCCGATATGCCACCATTGACTGGGCTGTTGCGGCCACGGAGCGCGGCTCAGCACGGCCATCGTGGTCATCAGGACGATGACGCAAAGATAGCGGATCAGCAGAAAGGACAAGGGCTCGGAAAACGGCAGGCCGAACCGGGCGCCGATAAAGCCGGTGCTCCACAAAAAAACGAATAGAAACGGATAGATGCGTTTCATTAATGAAGCGGGTTTCGCGGGTGGCGGGTCGTTGGGAGGCGCTGGAGTCGATGCGGCTTGCGCCGTGGCGACTTTAGCCATTATCCGAAAAGGGCGTTTCTGCTACTATGCGCCACATTTCAGTGCGGTCACGAAGGATGTTCAAGATGCCACGCCCATACAACTTTAGCGCAGGTCCCGCCATGCTGCCCGAGGCGGTTCTGGAACAGGCCAAGGCCGAAATGCTCGACTGGCGCGGTTCCGGCATGTCGGTAATGGAAATGAGCCATCGCGGCAAGGAGTTCGTCTCCATCGCCGAACAGGCCGAGGCCGATCTGCGCGAACTGCTGAACATTCCCGCCGGCTACAAGGTACTGTTCCTGCAAGGCGGCGCTTCCGCCCAGTTCGCCATGGTGCCGATGAACCTGCTGCGCGGCAAGACCAAGGCCGACTATCTGAACACCGGACAATGGTCGAAGAAGGCTATTGCCGAGGCCAAGAAATTCTGTCAGGTCAACGTGGTCGGCAGTTCGGAGGCGGTCAACTTCACCACGGCGCCGGCCCGCGCCGACTGGAAGTGCGACCCGGAGGCGGCCTACCTGCACTACACGCCGAACGAAACCATCGGCGGCGTCGAGATGCACGCGATTCCCGAATCGAGCGTACCGCTGGCGGCGGATTTTTCCTCCACCCTGCTGTCGCGTCCGCTGGACGTGAGCCAGTTCGGCGTCATCTACGCCGGTGCGCAGAAGAACATTGGCCCCGCCGGCCTGACCATCGTCATCGTCCGCGAGGATTTGATGGGCCAGACCGTGCCCGGCACGCCGACCATGCTCGACTACGCCGCCATGGCCAAGGAAGGCTCGATGTACAACACGCCGCCGACCTATGCCTGGTACATCGCCGGTCTGGTGTTCCAGTGGTTGAATGCACAGGGTGGGCTGGCGGCGATGGGCGAGCGCAATAAAGCCAAGGCCGAGTTGCTGTACAAAGCCATCGACGAATCGGGTTTCTACAGGAACCCGGTCGATCCGGCCTACCGGTCCTGGATGAACGTGCCGTTCAT
>JAGRHI010000241.1:0-328 GCA_020445045.1 Candidatus Competibacteraceae bacterium | reverse complement strand
ATCGTTCGGTCGGCGGAATGCGCGCGAGCATTTACAACGCCATGTCGCTGGAAGGTGTCAAGGCGCTGGTGGACTTCATGGCCGATTTCCAGAAACGGCGTGGCTAGACGATTTTCTTTGCGAACCTGCCCCGGACGCTCGCGTCCGGGGTGTTCTTTTTTCAGGCGAATGGTTACCCGTCCATGTACAAAATCCTGACCCTCAACAACATCAGCGTTTCCGGCCTGGAACGCCTCCCGCGCGACCGTTACGAGATCACCTCGGAAATCCAAAATCCCGACCCCGTGCTGCTGCGTTCCTTCAAGATGCACGCCTGGCCGATTCCCAC
>JAGRHI010000028.1:25638-26504 GCA_020445045.1 Candidatus Competibacteraceae bacterium | reverse complement strand
AGGCGAGAAAGTTTTCCACCGATTTGGGGGCCTTTTCGTCAGCCAGTTCCAGCGTGATGGGACCCATGCTGGTATCCAGCCGGACTTGGGTGCCGGCCTGGGCGGCGGTGGCCAAGCCGAGAACGGCGGCGGCCACTAACGAAAGTCGTTTGTGCATGCGGTAATCGCCAGGTTGTGGGAATGACGGGATCATGATAATCGGCCGGCCGGCATGTCGCCAGATTTGGCGGCTGTCGGTGCTTTCCGGTACCATGATTTCACGATGACCACCCAGACCGTCAAAACGCGCTTTGCGCCCAGCCCGACTGGTTACCTGCACTTGGGCAACATCCGCACGGCCCTGTTCAACGCGCTGCTGGCCCGGCGCCAGGGCGGCCGGTTCGTGCTGCGGATCGAGGATACCGACCGGGAGCGCAGCCGCCCGGAATACATCGCGGCATTGCTGGACGATCTGCGCTGGTTGGGGCTGGACTGGCAGGAAGGCGCGGGGGTCGGTGGTCCCCATGCGCCTTACGCCCAGTCGGAGCGGACTGCGGTTTACGCCGAATACTACCAGCGACTGGATGCGGTCGGGCACGTCTATCCTTGTTTCTGCACCCCGGCGGAACTGGCGCTGAGCCGCAAGGCGCAACAGTCCGCCGGTCAGCCGCCGCGCTATGCGGGTACCTGCGCCCATTTGAACGAGACCGAACGGCGGGCACGGCGGGAGCGGGGCTTGCAACCGACGCTGCGCTTCCGGGTGCCGCCGGGGCGGACGGTGGAATTCACCGATCTGGTGCGCGGCCCGCAGCGTTTCGCCAGCGACCACATTGGCGACTTCGTGATCCGCCGGGCCGACGGTGGCGCCCAGTTTTTCTTCGTCAACG
>JAGRHI010000028.1:19691-25575 GCA_020445045.1 Candidatus Competibacteraceae bacterium | reverse complement strand
GCGAAGACCATCTGACCAACACCCCACGCCAATTGCTGTTGCTGGAAGCGCTGGGTCTGCCGGCTCCTGAGTACGGCCACATGGCCTTGATCGTCGGGGCCGCCGGTGGGCCGCTGTCCAAGCGCGAAGGCGACTTCAGCGTTCGCGAGTTGCGCGCCGCCGGCTATCTGCCGGAGGCCTTGTTGAACTATCTGGCCCGGCTCGGCCACCGCTACGAGCACGATGAGTGGATGGAGCCAGCGGAACTGGCGGCCGGGTTCGCCGTGGCGCATCTGGGGCGCGCGCCGGCCCACTACGATGAGGCCCAATTGCTGCACTGGCAGACCGAGGCGGTGGGGCGCGCGGCGTCGGAACGATTGTGGAGCTGGATGGGGTCGGTGGTTCACGAACGGGTGTCACCCGATCGATGGGAGGAATTCGTCGCCGCGGTGCGGCCCAATACCCGCTTTCCCGCCGATGCCGCTTTCTGGGCGAATCGGCTGTTCGGTGGAGATTGGGCGCCGAGCGACGACAGTCGGACAGCGGTCGCGGCGGCGGGACCGGCGTTTTTTGCTCAGGCATTGGCCGCGTATGCCGAATACGGCGCGGCCTATCGACCTCTGGTCGAAGACTTGAAGCGACGCACCGGCGCAAAAGGGAAAAACCTGTTCATGCCGCTACGGGCGGCCCTGACGGGCGAGACCCATGGTCCGGAATTGGCGCGGGTTTTGGCCCTATTGCCGCCTGATGTCGCGCGGCGGCGGTTGGCGGCTTGTTGTTGATCTTGGCGGCTGTTTTCGGTGTGATTTCTGGCTTTGCTCCGTGCCGACCGGCCGCAATATCGTCGAGAAACCATTTATGTTGCAGATTTTCAACAGTCTGACTCGTCAAAAAGAACCGTTTCACCCCATCGAGCCAGGCAAGGTGCGGATGTACGTGTGCGGCATGACCGTCTACGACTACTGTCATGTCGGTCACGCGCGGGTCATGGTGGTGTTCGACGTGGTATTGCGCTGGCTGCGGGCCAGGCATTACGACGTAACCTACGTGCGCAACATCACCGATATCGACGATAAGATCATCCATCGTGCCCAGGAAAACGGCGAGGATTTTCACGCCCTGACCGAGCGCTTCATCCAGGCCATGCATGAGGATCTGGGAGCGCTGGGCATTCTGCCGCCGACCCAGGAGCCGCGTGCCACCGAAGCGATGGCCGACATGATCGCCATGATTCAAACCCTGTTGGACAAGGGTTTCGCCTATGTCGGCGCCACCGGCGACGTGTATTACGACGTGAGTCGGTTCGAGCGCTACGGGCAATTGGCCAACAAGAAGCTGGACGATTTGCGGACGGGCGCGCGAATCGAAGTGGAAGACGCCAAGAGCGATCCGCTGGACTTCGTGCTATGGAAAGCCGCGAAACCGGGTGAACCGAGTTGGGATGCGCCGTGGGGCGTGGGCCGACCCGGCTGGCATATCGAGTGCTCGGCGATGTCTACCCATTGCTTGGGCGAACATTTCGATATTCACGGTGGGGGCATGGACCTGAAATTTCCCCATCACGAGAACGAGATCGCCCAATCCGAGGCGGCTAGCGGTCATCGCTGCGTTAACTTCTGGATGCATAACGGCTTCGTTCAGGTGAACGAAGAAAAAATGTCCAAATCGCTGGGTAATTTTTTTACCGTGCGCGAGGTGTTGCAACGCTACCAGCCGGAGGTGGTGAGGCTGTTCATTCTGGCGAGTCACTACCGGGGTCCGTTGAACTACGCCGACGAAAATCTGGACCATGCCAAGGCTTCGCTTACCCGCTTGTACACGGCGTTGCGTGGTTTGCCGATCCCGGACGTTCCAGTCGACGAGGGCTGGCGCGCCCGGTTCGAACAGGCCATGGACGACGATTTCAATACGCCCGAGGCGCTGGCGGTCCTGTTCGAGTTGGCCCGTGAAATCAACCGCCTTCGTGCCGAGGATGAGGCGGCGGCGGCATGTTTGAGTCTCAGCCTGCGGCGATTAGGCGGGTTGCTCGGTTTGTTGCAAGCCGATCCCGAAAATTTCCTGCGAGGACAGGCGGGCGCGGATGCCGATTCCGCCATGACCGCCGAGCGGATCGAAGCCTTGATCGCCGCGCGCGCCGCCGCGCGCAAGGCCCGTGACTGGATGGAGGCGGACCGGGTTCGGAACGTGTTGCAGGAGGCTGGAGTCGTCCTGGAGGACACCCCGAAAGGAACGATCTGGCGGCGAAGTTGAAGAAGTGGCTTGACGCCGGTGTCAACCGAAAATACAATTTCGAATCCTGCACGGAAACGCGGGTCGCCAATGTCGGCTGATCGCGAACGGGGTATAGCGCAGTCTGGTAGCGCACCTGCTTTGGGAGCAGGGGGTCGTGGGTTCGAATCCCTCTACCCCGACCATATACGGGCCGGGCGTCTTGTTGGGCTGTTTTCCCGCGACAGCGCGCCCGTAGCTCATGCGGATAGAGCATCAGCCTTCTAAGCTGAGGGTAGCAGGTTCGAGTCCTGCCGGGCGCGCCAAATCCCGGCGAGGTTAATTCGGATGCAATGGTGGGCGTAGCTCAGTTGGTAGAGCCCCGGATTGTGGATCCGGTCGTCGTGGGTTCGAGTCCCATCGTCCACCCCAATCGATCTTGGATTTTTCGGGATGGCTTGCAATCCCGTTAAGGTTCTTCTGGGCCGTTAGCTCAATTGGTAGAGCAGTTGACTCTTAATCAATTGGTTGTAGGTTCGAGTCCTACACGGCCCACCATCTTTAGACACCCAGCGTTGCCACAGTCCCCGCGCCATCCCGTGTCAAGCGAAAACCCGCTCCCTGTCTTGGGCGGCGTGTTGTCCTGTATACTCGTTGCCAACAGCGGCAATCATGGCGTTGGGCGGGGTTCTTTTCGCCATTATTCCACGGCGACGCTGTCTTCTCGCGAAAGTGGCGNNNGGTAGACGCGCTGGATTTAGGTTCCAGTGGGGTAACCCGTGAGAGTTCGAGTCTCTCCTTTCGCACCATTCATCGCCGCGCGCCCGTGGAATGGTTGCCCGGTTTTCTGTTTTTTGAAAAACAGGTAGCGGGTGCGGGTAGCTTGCCCATATACAACGATCAACAGATTTGAGGTGCATCGATGCAGGTTTCAGTTGAGAGGCTGAGCGATCTGGAGCGCCGGGTGACCGTGCAGGTCCCCGCCGAACGGCTCGCCAAGGAAATCCAGGAGCGCTTGCAGTCCCTGTCCCGGCGGGCCAAGGTGGATGGTTTCCGTCCGGGCAAGGTGCCGCTCAAGTTGATCAAACAGATGTACGGTGACCGAGTACGGTATGAAGCCGTGAGCGAGGTGATGGAGCACAGCCTGCGCGAAGCACTGCTTCAGGAAAAGCTCAGCCCCCTCGGCGGTCCGAAAGTCGAGCCAAAGCCTCTGGAAGAAGGACAAGATCTCGAATATTGCGTCACCTTCGAAGTCATGCCCGAGTTTGAACTGGCTGGCTTTGAGAGCATGGCGGTCGAGAGACCGGTGGCGGAGGTAACTGAACAAGATGTCGACAACATGATCGAAACCTTGCGCGAGCAGCGAGTGACCTGGAATGCGGTGGACCGCATGGCTCGCGAAGGCGATCGCGTTCGGATCGATTTTTTGGGTCGGATCGATGGCCAGGATTTTCCGGGTGGCCAGGGTGAAAACACCGCCGTGGTGTTGGGCAAGGCGGCCATGCTCAAGGATTTCGAGGATCGGCTGGTCGGTCTGAGCGCGGGCGCGGAGATCGAGTTCGACATGGTGTTTCCGGACGATTATCACGTCGCGGACATGGTCGGCAAGACTGCTTGTTTCCATGTCACGCTCCATGCGGTGGAAGAGGCCAGCCTGCCCGAAGTGGATGAGACTTTTGCCGAAAGCTTCGATGTCAAGGAGGGAGGGATCGCCGGCCTCCGGCGCTCGCTGCGCGACAACATGGAACGCGAGTTGCGCGATGGCATCAAAGCCCGCATCAAACGGCAAGTGATGCAGGGTTTGTTGGAAGCCAATGACATTCCACTACCCCAGGCGCTGATCCAGTTTGAAATCGAGAATCTGGCCCGTCAGTTGCGTTTCCCGGCTGGTGGCGATGATGAAAAGGTCCGCGAACTCAAGGAGCAACTGCTGGGCTCCGAGGCGCGCCGGCGGGTTGCTTTGGGCCTGCTGGTTTCTCGCCTGGCCGCCGAGCAGGGGATCCAGGTCGATGACCAGCGAGTCCAGGATTACCTGCAATCCCTTGCCGCCACTTATCAGGAGCCGGCCGAGGTGCTGCGCTGGTACGGACAGACCCCGCAGGCACTCGACGGCGTGCGCGCGCTGGTGCTTGAGGATCAGATCGTGGACTGGCTGCTCGAACGGGTGCGGGTGACCGATACGTCCAGCACCTTCGCTGAAATCATGACGCCCGGTAAACCGGCCGGGTCCGTCGCTCAGGAGCCTTCCGAATGAGTGAACATGGTGCCTTCGCTGGCATTCAGGCCCTCAACCTCGTACCGATGGTGGTGGAGCAAACCGCGCGCGGCGAACGGGCCTACGATATCTATTCCCGTTTGCTGAAGGAACGGGTGGTGTTCCTGGTTGGGACGGTCGAGGATTACGCCGCCAATCTGGTGGTTGCGCAACTGTTGTTTCTCGAAGCCGATAATCCAGATAAGGACATTCATCTCTACATCAATTCACCGGGTGGTTCGGTCAGCGCCGGCTTGGCGATTTACGATACCATGCAGTTCGTCAAACCGAGCGTCAGCACCATGTGCGTGGGTCAGGCGGCCAGCATGGGCGCGTTGCTGCTGGCCGGCGGTGCGCCGGGCAAGCGTTTTTGCTTGCCGCACTCACGCGTTATGATCCATCAGCCGCTGGGTGGTTTTCAGGGGCAGGCCAGCGATTTTGACATCCATGCCCGGGAAATTCTGCTGGTTCGAGATCGACTCAACCGGATTCTGGCCAAACATACGGGTCAGCCCATTGAAAAGATCGCTATCGATACCGACCGCGATAACTTCATGGGCGGCGCCGAGGCTGTTGAGTATGGTCTGATCGACGCGGTGCTGAACCAGCGTGTCCCGTTAAGCTGACGCAATTCGCGCGTGATTTCCGGCGTCGAGCCGACGTCTTGACTTCGAGCCGCGATACCCCTGGTACCTATTGCGCGGTGAGCACGGCACCCCATACGGATCCAACGATCGCGCGATGACGAGGAAGGCATTATGAGCAGAGATCGAAGTGACAGGAGCGACGACGACAAGCTGTTGTATTGTTCCTTTTGTGGCAAAAGTCAGCATGAGGTGCGCAAACTGATCGCGGGACCGAATGTGTTCATCTGCGACGAATGCGTTGAATTGTGCAACGACATTATCCGCGAGGAGATGGAAGAGACGGCGCCCGCCGCTTCCAGCAAACTGCCTAAGCCGCATGACATCAACCAGGTCCTCAATGAGTACGTCATCGGCCAGGAGCGCGCCAAAAGGGTTCTGGCCGTCGCCGTCTACAACCATTACAAGCGACTGGAGCTACAGCGCGCCGTCCGCGCCAAAAATGCTGAAGTAGAAGTCACCAAGAGCAACATTCTGCTGATTGGACCCACCGGTTCGGGTAAAACGCTGCTGGCCGAAACCCTAGCGCGGTTTCTGAACGTGCCGTTTACCATCGCCGACGCCACGACCCTGACCGAAGCGGGCTATGTCGGCGAAGACGTGGAAAACATTATTCAAAAACTGCTGCAAAAGTGCGACTACGATGTCGATAAGGCCCAGACCGGCATCGTCTATATCGACGAGATCGACAAAATCTCGCGCAAGTCCGATAACCCCTCGATTACCCGCGACGTGTCGGGTGAAGGCGTGCAGCAAGCCTTGCTCAAGCTGATTGAGGGCACCATGGCTTCGGTGCCGC
>JAGRHI010000028.1:0-19683 GCA_020445045.1 Candidatus Competibacteraceae bacterium | reverse complement strand
CCGCAGGGCGGGCGCAAGCACCCCCAGCAGGAATTTCTGCAGGTGGATACCAGCAATATTTTGTTTATTTGTGGCGGGGCCTTCGCTGGGCTGGACAAGGTCATTCGCAGCCGCTCCGACAAGGGAGGAATCGGGTTTTCGGCGGATGTCAAAAGCAAGGATGGCGACAAGAGTGTTGGCGAGGTACTGATGGAGGTGGAGCCGGAAGATTTGATCAAGTACGGTCTGATTCCAGAATTTGTCGGCCGGCTGCCGGTGGTTGCCACGTTGACCGAACTGGATGAAAGCGCACTGGTGCGGATACTGACCGAACCTAGGAATGCCGTCGCCAAACAATTCAACAAATTGTTCGAGATGGAAGGCACCGAGCTGGAATTTCGCGAGGAAGCCTTGCGTGCGGTCGCCCGTAAGGCCATGGAACGCAAGACGGGTGCTCGCGGCCTACGCACTATTCTGGAGCATATCTTGCTCGATACCATGTATGACTTGCCGAGCATGCAAAATGTCCGCAAGGTGGTGATCGACGATTCCGTGGTCGAAGGTCACGCCAAACCGTATTTCATCTACGAGAACATCGAGCGGCGCGCGGTCGCGCACGATTGATTCACCCTACTCCATTCATGTCCGGCGTTCGCCCCGTCGGCCCGGTCCGGTCGGCCAAGTGGTGCGCGACTTGGCGCGGCTGGGTGTAATTCCGCTGTCAGACAACAAGCTCGCTGTGTCCGGTCCGCTGGATCGCCCTGCCCATTTGCCCGGCTCAATCGCGGAGGGTCCGCCATGAAGCAGAAAGAAACCACGCTCGCTAGTTTGCCCGATCATGCGCCGATGCCGGTATTGCCGCTGCGCGATGTGGTGGTTTACCCCCACATGGTAATCCCGTTGTTCGTGGGTCGAGAAAAATCCATCCATGCGCTCGATCTGGCCATGCAGGGCAACAAGCGTATTGTCCTGGTGGCGCAAAAGAGCGCGGAGATGGACGACCCTCAAACCGACGATGTCTACGCGATCGGGACGCTATCGAACGTCTTGCAACTGCTGCGACTGCCGGATGGTACGGTCAAGGTACTGGTGGAAGGTAGCCAGCGGGTGGGTATCCACCGCTTTACCGAAACCCAGGCCTGTTTCATCGCCGAGGTCTCGTTGCTGGAATCCGTGCTGGACGAGAGCGAGTCGCAGGAAATCCAAGCGCTGGTGCGCTCGCTGCTCAGTACCTTCGAGCAGTATGTCAAACTCAACAAAAAAATCCCTGGCGAGGTGCTGACTTCCGTATCCGGCATCGACGACCCCAGCCGTTTGGCCGACACCATCGCCGCGCACATGGCGCTCAAGTTGGATGAGAAGCAGAAGGTGCTGGAAATACAGAATCTGCGCGAACGGCTTGAGCATCTACTGGGTTTGGTGGAGGGCGAGATCGATATCCTCCAGGTCGAGAAACGGATCCGTGGTCGCGTCAAGCAGCAAATGGAGAAAAGCCAGCGCGAGTATTATCTGAACGAGCAGATGAAGGCGATTCAAAAGGAGCTCGGCGATCTGGAGGATGCGCCCAACGAAATCGAGGAATTGGCGCAACGTATCGAAAAGGCCGGGATGCCCAAGGACGCCAAAGCCAAGGTGCAGGCGGAGCTGAACAAGCTGAAAATGATGTCGCCGATGTCGGCCGAGGCCACGGTAGTGCGCAACTATATCGATTGGTTGGTCAGCGTACCGTGGAAAAAGCGTACCAAGATTCACCATGATCTGAGTTTGGCCGAGGACATTCTGGAAGCCGACCACTACGGTTTGGAGAAGGTCAAGGAACGCATTCTGGAATATCTGGCCGTGCAGCAACGCGCGCGCAAACTCAAGGGGCCGATTCTGTGTTTGGTCGGGCCGCCGGGCGTGGGCAAGACTTCGTTGGGACGCTCCATCGCCCGCGCCACCAATCGCAAGTTTGTGCGGATGTCGCTTGGCGGGGTGCGCGACGAGGCGGAAATTCGTGGCCACCGCCGCACTTACATCGGTTCGATGCCGGGCAAGATCGTCCAGAACCTGGCCAAGGTCGGCGTGCGCAACCCATTATTTTTGTTTGATGAAATCGACAAGATGTCGATGGATTTCCGCGGTGACCCCTCGTCGGCGCTGCTGGAGGTGCTGGACCCCGAGCAGAACAATACCTTTAACGACCACTACCTGGAAGTGGATTTCGATTTGTCGGACGTGATGTTCGTGGCGACCGCCAACTCGCTCAACATTCCACCGCCGCTGCTGGATCGCATGGAGGTGATTCGGATCCCCGGCTACACCGAGGACGAGAAGCTCAACATCGCGGCCCGCTATCTGGTGGCCAAGCAGGTTACCAACAACGGTTTGCGCAAGGAAGAACTGGAAATCGTCGAAGACGCCCTCCTCGATATCATTCGGTTCTATACCCGCGAAGCCGGAGTGCGCAATCTGGAACGAGAGATCGCCAAAATTTGTCGCAAGGTGGTCAAGGAAATCACCTTGAAACCAGTCGAGGGCAAGATTGTGGTTCTGCCCGACATGCTGGACAAGTATTTGGGTGTGCGACGATTCCGTTATGGTTTGGCCGAGGATCGGGATCAGGTCGGTCAGGTGACCGGGTTGGCCTGGACCGAGGTCGGAGGTGAACTGCTCAGCATCGAGGCGGTTCTGGTGCCGGGCAAGGGCAAGTTGATTCATACCGGACAATTGGGCGAGGTGATGCGGGAATCCATTCAGGCGGCGGTGACCGTGGTCCGCAGCCGCGCGGAGGAGCTGGGCGTCGATCCGGAATTCCATCAGAAATATGATTTGCACATTCATGTGCCGGAGGGAGCGACACCCAAGGATGGTCCCAGCGCCGGGATCGGCATGTGCACGGCGCTGGTGTCGGCCTTGACCCGGATTCCCGTGTGTTCCAGCGTGGCCATGACCGGCGAGATCACCCTGCGCGGCGAGGTTTTGCCGATCGGCGGACTCAAGGAGAAACTGCTGGCGGCGCACCGGGGCAGTATCGCGACGGTGCTGATTCCAGAAGACAACCGGAAGGATTTGGTGGAGATCCCGGAAAACATTTTGGCCAAGCTCGATGTGCGGCCAGTCCGCTGGATCGACCAGGTGCTGGAAATCGCCTTGCGGTCTTTACCGGTCACTCAATCCCCGGATGGAGCGGAGGAAACGGCGGCGGCGGCGGCGGCCAAGGCTGGCAATGCCTTGGAAAACGTGCGTGCCCACTGAAATCGCCGGGCCAATTGACAGTGCTTCAAAGGCCCTGCTATAAGGGCGAAATCGCCATTATACGCTTGATGCGACTAGCGTGAGCCCTGCTCCGATATCGTAACGGGTCAAAAACGAACAAGACTGCACAGGAAGGGGGATCCATGAATAAGACTGAACTGATTGAAACCATTACCCAGACGACCGATCTATCCAAGGTGGCGGCTGGCAAGGCGGTTGACGCCATGTTGGCGGCCATCGGCAAATCCCTGCAAGGTGGAGATACCGTGGTATTGACGGGCTTCGGTACCTTCTCGGTACGGGAACGTCCGGCCCGAACCGGGCACAATCCAAAAACCGGCGCGCCCATGGAAATCAAGGCCAGTAAGTCCCCGGTCTTCAAGGCTGGTAAAACCCTCAGGGACGCGATAAAATAGAAGACCTTTTTTCGAGGGTGCTTAGCTCAGTTGGGAGAGCATCGCCCTTACAAGGCGAGGGGCGGGGGTTCAAGTCCCTCAGCACCCACCAGGTTTGGATGCCGGAGCGGTAGTTCAGATGGTTAGAATACCGGCCTGTCACGCCGGGGGTCGCGGGTTCGAGCCCCGTCCGCTCCGCCAGATTTTACTGTGTTCTTGCTGCATCTCGTCCGATTTGTCCCATTTGGAGCGGTAGTTCAGATGGTTAGAATACCGGCCTGTCACGCCGGGGGTCGCGGGTTCGAGCCCCGTCCGCTCCGCCAAATGTCCAGGGGTGTCGTTCAGACACCCTTTTTTCATGGGCGCTCGCCGCGCGCCGGCTTCATTGCGTTCCGAGTGATCCGACCTGAAACCGGGTAATCGCCATGCTGCTACAGAAGATCCGCGACCACGCCCAAGGCTGGTTCGCTTACATCATCATCGGATTACTGACTGTCCCGTTCGCCTTATGGGGCATCAATCAATATTTCGAAGCCGGTGGGCCCGCGGATGCCGCCGTGGTGGGTGGTGGCAAGATCTCTCTGCGGGAATTTCAGCGGGCCTACCAGCAGCAACGCCAGCGTATGCAGGCCCTGTTGGGCGGTAACGCCGATCCGGCCCTGCTGGAAGGACCGCGCGTCAAACAGCAGGTATTGCGGCAGTTGATCGACGAGCGGGTGTTGAACCAACTGGCCCACGATCAGGGACTTCGGATCGGCGACCAGCAGTTGCACGATGCGCTGGTCGCGTTGCCGGTATTCGAGCAAAACGGTGGGTTCAGCAAGGATCTGTACGAGCGGTTGTTGCGCAATCAGGGATATACCCCGGCGGTGTTCGAGGAAGGGCTGCGGCAATCGCTGGCGACCGCCCAACTGCGTGACGGTGTCGTGGCGTCGGCCTTGGTCACTCCAGCTGAATTGACACAAGTGATTGCCTTGCTCAAACAGCAGCGTGATTTGCGGTACGCAGTGCTGTCGCTGGAAAAATACCTGGCCGGAGCGAGTGTGGACGATGCGGCCATCCAGGATTATTTCGAGAAAAACAAGGACCGTTTCGTCAATCCCGAACAGGTGCAATTGCAATTCATCGAACTGAAACTGGCGCAAATTGCCGAGGGCATCAAGATCAGCGAGGAAGAGTTGCGGACGAGCTACCAAGAGCAGATCACTAAATATGGTCGGCCCGAGGAACGCGCGGCTTCGCACGTTTTGGTCAAGCTGCCGCCGAACGCCGGCGAAACCGAAGTGGAACAGGCCCGTACCAAGGCACGGCAGATAGCCGACAGCATTCATTCCGGCGCCAAGAGTTTTGACCAGGTTTTGCAGGAGGCGCGGGCCGATCAAACCGGCACGATGGAAGGTGCCAGCTTGGGTGTCATCACCCAGGGTATGTTTACCAGCCCCGCGTTCGAAAATGCCTTGTACGCCATGAAGAAGCCTGGCGAAGTCAGCGACCCAGTGCGGATGCCGTCAGGGTTCCACATCATCCGCCTGGATAGCATCACTCCGGCACAGGTCAAGCCGTTCGAGGAGGTGCGCGAGGAGGTGGCCAAGGAGTTGCGTCATCAACAGGCCGAGAACCGTTTTTACGAAATCAGCCAAACGCTGGCCAATCTGAGCTACGAACATCCCGACAGCCTGGAGCCGACGGCCAAGGCGTTGGGTATGCCGGTACAAGAGAGTGACTGGTTCAGTCGCCAAGGTGGGAAAGGGATCGCCGCCAACCCCAAGGTGGTTGATGGCGCGTTTGGCGAGGACGTGCTCAAACGCGGCCTGAACAGCGAACCGATCGAGCTGGAGCCAGGGCATGTGGTGGTGGTTCGGGTGAAAGCGCACAAGGACGCTACCCCACGTTCGCTGGAGGAATCGCGTGAGGACATCGCCAAGCTGCTGCGTCAGCAGCAAGCCCGCGAAGCCCTGGCCAAGAGTGTCGAGGCGCTGAAGGCGCGCGCCGCCAAGGGCGAGCACTTGCAAGCACTGGCGGCGGAATTTGGCGGAGCGTACAAAAATGCCGGGCTGGTGGGTCGCGACGCCGCGTCGGTGGACAGCGCCGTACTCGCCGCCGCGTTCCGCCTGCCGCAACCGCAAACCGATCAGGTGGCGCTGGGTTCGACGGTGCTGGCCAGCGGCGATCAGGCCGTGTTCGAAGTCGCGCGGGTGGTGCCCGGCCAAGCGGATGCGCTGGCCGAGGACGAGCGCAAGACCTTGGCGCAACAACTGGGACAGCAAACCGGATCAGCGCAGTTCGCGCAATTGCTGGATAGCCTGCGGGCCAAGACCAAGGTCGTGGTTTATTCCGACCGGTTGTGAGCGCATCGGCGCTCCAGTGGTGCCGGGGCCACGCGTTTGGATCGGCGTGGCCCGTGGCCCGCTTATTCGAGGGCTCCCAGCGCGACGGTGTTGAAGCCGCCGTCCACGTACACGATCTCGCCGGTGATGCCGGAGGCCAGGTCCGAACAGAGGAAGGCCGCCACATTGCCGACTTCCTCGATGGTGACGCACTTGCGCAAGGGCGCAACGTGCTCGAAGGTATCCAGCATCTTGCGGAAGTTCTTGATGCCGGACGCCGCCAGGGTACGGATCGGCCCGGCGGAAATGGCGTTGACCCGAATCCCTTCCGGTCCCAGCGTCTGCGCCAGATAGCGAACACTGGCGTCCAGGCTGGCCTTGGCCAAGCCCATGACGTTGTAGTTGGGCACCGCCCGCGCGCCGCCCAGATAGGTCATGGCGATCAACGCGCCATTCCGTCCCTGCATCAGCGGCCGGGCGGCCTTGGCCAGCGCCGCGAAGCTGTAGGCACTGATGTCATGGGCGACGCGGAAATTTTCGCGGCTGATTCCCTGCAGAAAATCGCCTTCCAGCGCCTCGCGCGGGGCGTAAGCCAAGGAATGCACGATGATGTCCAGTCCGTCCCAGTGCTGTTGGAGCGCCTCGAACAGACCGTCGATGTCGGCATCGCGTTCCACCTCGCAGGGAAAGGTGAGGGTGCTGCCCAGCTCGGCGGCCATTTTCTCGACCCGGGGCTGCAACTTGTCGTTCTGATAGGTAAAAGCCAGCTCGGCGCCTTCCCGGCGCATGGCTTGGGCGATGCCCCAGGCAATGGAACGATTGCTGGCGACGCCCATGATCAGGGCACGTTTGCCGGCGAGAAAGCCCATGGAGAACTCCTGTGGTGTTTTGGTATCGTTTGAATCGTGGTCGGGTTAACGAACTGTAAAGGATAATGCATGGCGCGCGCAAAATTCCATTTCACTCCGTGGCTGGCCGCCGGCCTGCTGATATTAGGAACCTGCCTGCCGCCGGCCCTTGCATTTGGGGCGCCCGCGCACGGCATCGCCCTGCACGGCCAACCGAAGTACGGCGCCGATTTCACGCACTTCGACTACGTCAACCCGAATGCGCCCAAGGGTGGCGAGGCGCGCTTCGCCGCCATCGGCGGCTTCGACACCTTCAACCCATTCAACATCAAGGGCCAATCGGCCGCCGGTATCGGCCAGTTGTTCGAAAGCCTGCTGACCAGCAGCGCCGACGAACCGTTCAGCGAGTATGGTCTGATCGCCGAAAGCGTGGAAGTACCCGAGGATCGCGGGTCGGCGACCTTCGTGATTCGGCCCCAGGCCAAATTTCACGATGGCAGCCCGATCACCGCCGACGATGTGCTGTTTTCCTTCGAGACACTCAAGAGCAAGGGCAGTCCGTTTTTTCGTTTCTACTACACTAATGTCGTCAAGGCCGAGAAACTGGGCGAACGGCGGGTGAAATTTACCTTCGCGCCCGGTGAGAATCGCGAACTGCCGCTGATCATGGGGCAGATGCCGGTGCTGTCGAAAAAATATTGGCAGGCTCGCGACTTTGGCGCGACCACCTTGGAGATACCGATGGGCAGCGGCCCGTACCGGATCGAACGCTTCGAGCCGGGGCGCTTCATCGTCTACCAGCGCGACGAGAATTATTGGGGCAAGGATCTACCGGTCAACCGGGGGCGATACAACATCGACCGGTTGCGCCATGACTATTACCGCGATGTCACGGTGGCGCTGGAGGCGTTCAAGGCGGGTTCCTACGATCTGCGAGTGGAGAACGTCGCCAAGCAATGGGCGACCGGCTACGACTTTCCGGCGCTGGCCAAGGGCTTGGTGAAGAAAGAAACCTTCCCCAACCAAATGCCGTCGGGGATGCAGGGTTTCGCCTACAACCTGCGCCGGCCCTTGTTCCAGAATTCCAAGGTTCGCGAGGCGTTGGCCTACGCCTTCGATTTCGAATGGAGCAATCGAAACCTATTCCACGACCAGTACAAACGGACTCGCAGCTACTTCGACAACTCCGAGCTGGCGGCGCGCGGCTTGCCCACGCCGGAGGAACTGGCGCTGCTGGAACCGCTGCGTCAGGACTTACCGCCACGGGTGTTCACCACCGAATATCAACCGCCGGTGTCGAACGATGACACCCAGTTACGCGCCAATCTGCGCCGAGCGCTGGGACTGCTGCAAGAGGCCGGCTGGACCTTCCGTGATCGCAAGCTGGTCAACGCCAAGACTGGCGAGCCGTTTCGCTTCGAGCTACTGATCGACGATCCGACCTGGGAGCGGATCGGATTGCCGTTCGCCCGCAACCTGGAACGCTTGGGTATCGAGATGAGCGTGCGCACGGTGGATTCGGCGCAATACGAAAATCGGCTGCGCGATTTCGATTTCGATATGGTGGTCAATGTCTGGGGTCAGTCGCTGTCGCCCGGCAACGAGCAGCGCGAGTTCTGGAGCAGCGCCGCCGCCGGTCAGCCGGGTAGTCGCAACATCGCTGGCCTGAAGAGCCCGGCGGTGGACGCATTGGTGGATCAGGTGATCGCCGCCCCGGACCGCACCAGCCTGGTGACGCGAGTACGGGCGCTGGATCGGGCGCTGCAATGGAACTTCCTGGTCATCCCGCACTGGCACATTCCCTACGCCCGGATCGCTTTTTGGGACAAGTTCGGCTATCCGGCGGTGACGCCGTTGCAGGGGGCGCAATTGGATACTTGGTGGATCGATCCCGCCAAGGCGGCGGCGCTGGCTGGAGATGGCCAGACCGGCAGTCGGCCGTAATCGGGCATCGTGGTTACTTTTGAGACCAGCCGCCATGCGTTTTTTCAACACCGCCGGACCGATCAAACCCGACTTGCACTATTGTCTGCCGCCGCTGACTCGCTTCGATCTGGATGAGGTGCTACGACTGATCGAGCAGCAGAAATATTTCGTGCTGCATGCCCCCCGCCAGACGGGAAAGACCTCCTGCCTGCTGGCGTTGATGGATCATCTCAATGCGTCCGGTCAATATCGCTGCGTTTACGTCAACGTGGAAATCGCCCAGGCGGCGCGGGAAGACGTGGCGGGCGCGATGCAGGCGATTCTCAGCGAATTGGGTTCGTGGGCACGCATCGTTCTGAACGACGATTATCCTAACTCGGTTCGTACTCGCATTTTGGCCGACAGCGGTCCCTTCACGGCGTTGAGCGAGTTATTGAAGCAGTGGGCGGCATGGGACCGTCGTCCGCTGGTGGTGATGATCGACGAAATCGATGCGTTGGTCGGCGATACGCTCATCTCGGTACTGCGGCAACTGCGGTCCGGCTATCCTCAACGGCCAAGCCATTTCCCGCAAAGCATCGTGTTGTGCGGTGTGCGCGACGTGCGGGATTACCGCATCCATTCCAGCCGGGAAAAGGCCATCATCACCGGTGGCAGCGCGTTCAATATCAAGGCCGAGTCGCTACGATTGGGCAATTTCGACCGCGTGGAAATGGAGACGCTGTATCGCGTTCACACCGAGGAGACCGGACAAATCTTCACCCCGGAGGCATTGGAACGGCTTTGGGAGTTGAGCGGGGGACAACCGTGGCTGGTGAATGCCTTGGGTTACGAAATCTGCTTCCGCATGAAAGCGGGTCGGGATCGACGACGTCCGATCACGGCGGACTTGGTCGACGAAGCCAAGGAAAATCTGATCCTGCGTCGGGATACCCATCTCGATCAATTGGCCGACAAGCTGCAAGAGGAACGGGTGCGGCGGGTGATGTCGCCGGTGCTGCGTGGCGAGGTATTGGCTAACGATGTACCTCAGGACGATATTCAATATGTCGTCGATCTAGGTTTGTTGCGGCGGGGTCGCGGTGGGTTGGAAATCGCCAACGCCATCTACCGGGAAGTCATCCCGCGCGAACTTACCCAGGTTGCGCAGATTAGCCTGGAGAGCAGCCAACGGTCCCAGTGGTACATCGCCCCGGATGGTCAGTTGGATATGGTCAAATTGCTGGCGGCTTTTCAAGAATTCTTCCGCGAACATTCCGAACACTGGGTCGAACGGTTTCAGTACAAGGAAGCTGGTCCACAGTTGTTGCTGCAAGCTTTTCTGCAACGCATCGTCAACGGTGGCGGGCGGATCGAGCGGGAATACGGACTGGGGCGAATGCGAACGGATTTGCTGGTGATGTGGCCACTACCCCCCCCTACCCCTGGGGAAGGGGTTGGGGGAGACAGTGAGATTCAAAAAATCGTCATCGAACTCAAGCTATTGCACAAAGCTTTGCAACAAACCCTGGTGGTCGGTTTAGAACAGACTTGGGAATATCTCGACCGCTGCGGAGCGGAGGAAGGTCATCTGGTGATCTTCGACCGTACTCCCGGCAAGACTTGGGAAGAAAAACTGTTTCGGCGGCGGGAAATGATTCGGGGCCGACAGATAACCGTGTGGGGGATGTAGGCTGCCATGCTCCCTCGCTTCCAGATCGCCTCAAGCCTGGGTGCTTCGTGATAACCCTGCGCGATCATCCAGCCAGCGACCACTAACTAACTGTTTCCCTGATGTTCGCCTACATCCTTCGCCGTTTGGCGCTGATTCCCCTGACCCTGCTCGGCATCATCGCCATCAACTTCGCCATCGTGCAGATCGCGCCCGGCGGGCCGGTGGAGCAATTGTTGGCGCAACTGAAAAATACCGCCGTGGCCGCCACCGCTCGGGTGGGCGGCGGCGAAGGCGCGGAAGCGGGACGTGGTAACGCGGCGACGGGTGGCGGTGGCGCCTATCGCGGTGCCCAAGGATTGGACCCGGCCTTCGTGGCGGAGTTGAACCGCCAGTTCGGTTTCGATAAGCCGGCCTATGTACGGTTTGGCCTGATGATTCGCGATTACCTCACCTTCGATCTCGGCAAGAGTTATTTTCGCGATCGGGAGGTATGGGCCTTGGTGCTGGATAAATTGCCGGTGTCGATTTCCTTGGGGGTGTGGAGCACCCTGCTGATCTATGTGATTTCGATTCCCTTGGGCATCGTCAAGGCGGTGCGCGACGGTTCGCGCTTCGACGTGCTGACCAGCGCGGCGGTGATCGTGGGCTATGCGATCCCCGCTTTCCTGTTCGCCATCCTGCTGATCATCCTGTTCGCCGGCGGGCGCTATCTGGACTGGTTTCCGCTGCGGGGATTGACCTCGGACAACTGGGTGGATTTGAGCTGGCCGGCGCGGATCGTGGATTATTTCTGGCACCTGACCCTGCCGGTGACGGCGATGGTGATCGGCGGCTTCGCCTCGCTGACCATGTTGACCAAGAACGCTTTCCTGGACGAGATCAACAAGCAATACGTGGTGACCGCCCGCGCCAAGGGCCTGAGCGAACAGCGCGTGTTGTACGGGCATGTGTTCCGCAACGCCATGTTGCTGGTGATCGCCGGCTTTCCCGCCACCCTGGTCGGCATGTTGTTCACCGGCTCCTTGCTGATCGAGGTGATCTTTTCGCTGGACGGGCTGGGCTTGCTGGGCTTCGAGGCCGTGGTCAACCGGGATTATCCGGTGATGTTCGGCACACTCTACATGTTCAGCCTGATCGGTTTGTTGCTGAATCTGGTCAGCGATCTGAGCTATCACCTGGTCGATCCGCGCATCGATTTCGCGGCGCGGTGAGAGCGGCGCTTCGCCGTCGCCTTGATTGAACGGTATCTCATTGATCAATAAGGCGACGCCACTTACACTGTAAGAAATCCGCCGCCCACGTGTATTCCGTGCCATGCGTTTCCTGCACGCCGCCGACCTGCATCTCGATAGCCCCTTGCGCGGTCTCGACCGTTACGAGGGCGCCCCAGTGGACGAGGCGCGTGGCGCCACCCGCCGCGCCTTCGAAAATCTGATCGCCGTTGCCCGCCGCGAACGAGTCGATCTGGTCGTCATCGCCGGCGATCTATACGACGGCGACTGGCCCGATCACAATACCGGCTTGTTTTTCATCAAGGGCGTGGCGCAATTGGCCGAGGAAGGCATCCCGGTCGCCATCGTCCGGGGTAATCACGACGCGGCCAGCCGGCTCACCAAGGCCCTGCGTCTGCCGGCGAACGTGCATCTGTTCGCGGATGCCAGCCCGGAAACCAAGCTCTTCGCCGACATCGGTATCGCCGTGCATGGGCAAAGTTTCGCGACCGCCGCCGTGACGGACGACTTGGCCGCTGGTTATCCCCGCCCGCTGGCCGGTTATTTCAACCTGGGCCTGCTGCATAGCGCGCTCGACGGCCGTCCCGGTCACGACCCCTACGCCCCGACCACGCTCGACGTGCTGCGCGGCAAGGGTTACGACTACTGGGCGCTGGGCCATGTCCACGCGGCGGAAATCGTGTGCCGCGAACCGTGGGTGGTCTATCCGGGCAATACCCAGGGCCGGCACATCCGCGAAGTGGGCCCCAAGGGCTGCGCGTTGGTGACGGTCGAGGACGAGGTGATTTCGCGGCAATTCGTCGCGCTCGACGTGATGCGTTGGGACACCCTGGCGCTCGACATCGACGGCTTACCCGATCTGGATGCGCTGCTGGACGCGGCCACGCTGGATTTGCGTCAGCGGCTCGCCGAGTCCGAGGATCGCGCGCTGGCGACGCGGGTTCAGGTACGGGGCAGCGGTTCCCTGCATCAACGACTGGCCGCGGATCGCGAACAATTGGAACAGGAACTGCGCGCCGTCGCGATCGAAGCCGGCAACGGGCGGGCCTGGATCGAAAAAATCGAATTCCGCACCCGTCCGCTGCTGGATCTGGACCGCATCGCCGAGCGCGACGATCCCATCGGTTTGTTGGTGAGCGAGCTGCGCCGGTTCGCCACGGACGAAGCCGCGCTGCGCGCCGTGGCTGACGAGGTGTTGGGCGAGCTGCGGCGGAAGTTGCCGGCGGAACTCCGCGAGGACCGCGACGCCCTGCGTCTGGATACCGCCAGTGCGTTGCTCGAACTGCTGGGCGAGGTGGAAGCCGATTTGCTGGCGCGGTTGTCCGGGGACGAAGGCGCCTCATGAAAATCGAGCATCTCTATCTGAAAGCGTTCGGCGCGTTCTCGGAACGCCGGCTCGATTTTACCGGCGGGCCGGATTTCCATGTCATTTACGGTCCGAACGAGGCGGGCAAGTCGACCACTCTGGATGCCCTGATCGGGTTGCTGTTCGGGATCGAGGAACGCACTCCCTACAACTTCATCCATGCAAACCCCCACTTGCGCATCGGCGCCGCGCTGGCAACCGCCGACGCCGGACGGCTGGCGGTGATGCGGCGCAAGGGGCGCAAGCAAACCCTGTTCGCGCTGGACGAGGGTAGTGGCGAGGAATGGACCGACCAGCCGCTGGCCGAGGATGTGCTGACCCGGTTGTTGGGTGGTCTTGACGAGGCGCTGTACCGCGCCCTGTTTGGTCTGAATCTCGATGGCTTGACCCGTGGCGGCAAGGAACTGCTGGACGGTAAAGGAGAGGTCGGTCACAGCTTGTTCGCGGCGGCGGCGGGCTTGGCCGATCTGCGTCAGTTATCGAATCGGCTGGAGACCGAAGCGTCAAAATTGTTTCGCCCGCGCGCCAGCACCAGCGAAATTCAAGTCGCCCTCAAGGACCTGGAGGAACAGCGCAAACGAGCACGGGAAGCCACGGTGCGTACCTCTGCCTGGGAGCAGGCCGAGCGGACCAAGCGTCAAGCCGAGAAACACCATGCGGATTTGCGGGCGGAACTGCATCGTTGGCGCGAGGAACAGCGTCGTCTGTCTCGAATCGTCTCGCATCTACCGTTGACCGCCGAGCGCGCGGCGAAACTTCAGGAAATGGCCGCGCTGGCCATGATTCCCCTCCTGCCGCCGGAAGCCGGACAACAGCGCATCGAAGCCGAGGAGCGCTTGCGTACCGCCATCGACACGCAGCGCGAAGCACAAGCGGTGCTGGATGAAGGGTGTCGGCAACGCGAGCAATGGGTGGTGCGTGAAGCGTTATTGAACCAAGCGGACGCCATCGAACGCTTGCACCATGTCGCCGATGATTATCGTGGTGCCCTGGAACGTCTGCCCCGGATCGAGGCGGATTTGGCGGCCACGGGTCAAACGCTGGTCGAGCAATTGGCCGAAATCGATCCAGCGCTCGTGGTGGATCTCGCTTCCGCCAAGTTGGCGAAGCGGATTCGCGCGCTGGCGCCTTCGCCCACGATGCGTGCGCGGGTGCAGGCCTTGCTGGAGGAACATGGCAACCGCTCGGTCCAGGATGAACAACTGGCGGAACGGGAACGTGAGTTGAGCGAACGGTTGCAGCGGTTTCAGGAAGAGTTGAAGACCCAGCCGGCGTCCATGCCATTCGCGGATCTGGAACAGGAACGCGAACAGGTGACCGCGTCTGGCGACCTGACCGGCCAGCATGCCCAATTGACGCGAGAGATCGCCGAATTGGAGACCGCGCTGGTTCGGGAGGCCGCATCGATGTGGGATGGGTCATTCGATGAACTGATCGTCTTGCGCGTGCCGCCGTTGGCCACGGTGACCGAAATGAGTGAGCACCTGCGCCGGTGGGCGGAGCATGAAGGCTTGCTCAAGGATCGGGATGAAACCCTGCGACACGATCTCCAGGATCGGGAACGTGAGCTGCGTGCCTTGGCCGCGACTGGGGAACTGGTGACTCACGATCAGGTTCGGCAAGCCCGTCAAGTGCGTGACGATCGTTGGCGGGAAGTCCGGCGAAGTTGGGTCGAGCGCATGGTGGACCCTAATTCCTTGACGATGGAGCAAACGCCGGGCGTATCGCTGGCTGATGCGTTCGAGCAAACTTTGCGGGAAGCCGACCGCTTGGCGGATTTACTGCACGCGGATGCCGAGCGGGCCACTCACGTTGCGAATCTCCGCCAGCGCATCGCCGAGATGCGGCGGGCGCGTTCGAAACTCGCGGAGGAATTCGCCGAGTGGGCCGCCGAGCGTGACCGTCTCGATTCTCGCTGGAAGGCCGTCGCCACCGCCTTGCGCCAGCCCGATCTTTCGCCTGGCGCGGCGGCGGAATGGTTGCAAAAACGGACAGCGTTGGTCGAGCGATTCACGCGCCTGGAAGCCTTGCGCCGACAACGGCGGGAGATCGGCACGGCGCTGGTTGCGGTTCGTCAGAACCTGGAGCGAGCCTTGCGTGCCTGTGATTTGCCGGGATTGAGCGAAGACGAGACCCTTTCAGCCGCACTGGTCCGGGCCAAGGCCGCTATCGAGCGGGGGCGCCAGGATGCCATGGCCCGTGTGGCACTGAGCGACAAAATCCGTCAGTGCGAAGCTGAGCGGTATGAAGTCACCGGGAAGCGCGCCAAGTTGGCCGAGGATCAAGCGATTTGGCGGGAACAATGGAACGCCACCCTGAGCGAATTGCGATTACCGCCGCAATCCTTGCCGGCGGAGGCGCGGGTCCGGCTCGATCAGTGGGACCGGATTGCCCAGACCTTGGGTGCGTTGGAAACGTTGATGGGTGAGGTGCGACGGGAACGGGAGATGCGATCCCGTTTTGAAAGTGCCTTGACCGAATTGGCGTGCGCCGTGAGTGAGCCGGTTGCCGGTCGGGCGGCGGATCAGGTCGCCGGCGTGCTGTACCAAGCCTTGGGCGAAGCGCGCGATGCCGACCAGCGGCGTAAGCGGATCGATGACGCCATGACGCGGGAACGACAACGGTTCGAGCAGGCAAAAATCGCCGCGGCCAACCAAAATAACCGTCTGGCCGAATTGGCGCGTCGGGCGGGGGCGGAGGTCCCCGATGATCTGGCGGCGATTGAGGAGCAGGCGGCCCGCAAGCGCCACTTGTCCGAGCGGATCGCCGAAATCGAGGAACAGTTGGTACGCGATGCCGGATGTGCGTTGGGCGAGGTTCTGGCCGAAGTCGAGCAAGAAAATTTGGATGCCGCGCGTGCCCGTCTGGATGCCTTGGAATCTTCGATCCGTGAGCGTGAAACCGAAGTGGAAAGCGCGCATGCGGCTTATCTGGAGGCGCGGCGCGCGTTCGATGCCATCGACGGTGGCGATGTGGCGGCGTGCGCCCTCCAGGAAACCGAGGGGATCAGTGCCCGTATCGTCAAACAGTCCCGCGCCTACGCCCGTGCCCGGCTGGCCGGAGCCGTCGTGTCGCGGGTCGTGCAGGCTTACCTAGAACGTCATCAGGGACCGGTGCTGCGCCGCGCCAGCGAGATCTTCGCCCGGATCACCCTGGGTAGCTTCAGCAGCTTGGAAATGGATTACCAGGACGACCGGCAAATCCTGGTGGGGCAACGGCCGGATAAGGTCAAGGTAGGGATGGATGGATTGAGCCAAGGCACGCGCGACCAGCTTTTTCTGGCCTTGCGCATCGCGGCCATCGAGGAACACCTGCGGGAGCGCGAGGCCGTTCCCATCGCCATTGACGATTTGCTGGTGCAGTTCGACGATGACCGGGCCGTGGCGACACTGGGGGTGTTGGCCGAATTGGCACGCCGCGCGCAGGTGCTGTTTTTCACCCATCACGGCCATCTCTGCGAGTTGGCGGCCGCCGCGTTGCCGCCGGACGTCTGGCGGCGGCATGACTTGAGCGCCGATCCGACTCGCATCCCCATGGCGGTCCAGCCATGAGCGAGTGATCGGCGATCCTCTCTCCTTGCGGGAGAGAGGACATGAGCAGGGCGTGCCTCACTCGCCGTCCGATCCCTTGCCGCGCCGCGTACCCAACGCTTCCCCCAACTGATACCAGTCCACCTTGCGGGTCAGCGCCATCACCAGCGCCAGGGCGCCAAACAGCGTCACCGAGCCGGCCAACAGCGCCAGATCCTCCAGGCTGATCAATATATACAGAATCCCGAACACCGCGCTGATCAGCGTCCCGAAACCCAGACCCCAGCCCAGGCTGCCCAGCACATGGCTGAGATAATAGGCCAGCAGCGCCACGCAGCCGGCGGTGGCGATCGCGTAGGCGAGCCCGAAGCCCACATGTTCCGACAGCGACAGGAGCAGCAGATAGAACAACACCAGCGCCGTGCCGGCCAAGCCGTACTGAAAGGGATGAATCGCCAAGCGCTTGAGTACCTCGAACAGGAAGAAGGCGGCGAAGGTCAAGCCAATGAATAGTAATCCGTATTTGATCGCGCGGTCGGTCTGGGTGTAACTGTCGGTCGGATCGATGAAGCGCACCCCGATCAGGGTATCGAGCGACTGGCCGCCGCGCAGGCGGACGGTCAATCGATGCAGCATGTTGGTGGCCAGCCGGGTAGTGGACCAGGCGGCGGAAAAGCCGGCATCGCTCACCTGGCGCGATGCCGGTAGGAATTGGCCATGAAAACTGGGGTGCGGCCAGTTGCCGCGCACATCGATGTGAGTGGTGTCGCCCACCGGCGCGACATCGAAGGATTGGGTGCCGCGCAGGTCGAGCGCGAATTCGAACTCGGCCGACCACCCGTGCTGGAGGTCGAGACCCATAAGACGGGCCTGGATACCGTTCGGCAGCTTGTCCTCGCCGGTGCCCGGCAGGAAATCAAGGCGTTGCCCGTTCCAGGTCAGCATCGGTACTCGCAGGATGCCGCGCGGATCGCTGATCGCGACGATCAAGCGGGGCTCGCCGAATTCGATCCGTTCGTTCGGGCCGGGTTTCAGCAATTCGCCATCGGCCGTGAAGTGGCCCTTGAGCGAAACGGTGCCGCTGAACACCACGGCGTGGTACAGGCTACGGTGAATCTGTTCGGTGTTCAGGTTGGCCTGGACATCCAGTTCGGCTGGCAGCAGATACAGCCAGTCCGCATGGCGTTTTTCGACCTCGACCATGCGGGTCTCGTCCTTCTCGCTGGGTTTTTGCGTCTTGACGATGCGGATATAGGGAATGGCCAGCAATGGGCCGATCAAGGTTTGGCAGCGGGCGGTGGCGGCGGCGATGTCGGCGACGACCTGATCGCGGCGTTGCATTCGCTCCCGCGCCAGATCATCGATTTGCGACAGGCCGGTGGCCAATACCACCGTGACCAGGAACACGAGAACCATCTTGACGAACAGCGGGTTTTTCATCGGGGCCTCCTCGAATGAATGACGAGGCCAGCCTAAACCGGCGAATTGAGGCCCTGATGCGCGAGGAGTGAGGGAAATGTGAGGATTGGGTGAAGCGGCCGGTAACGGCGATCGAGCGGGAGTCAGGCCGCCGGCAGGCACAACTGGGCGGTTACGCCGATGATGGCGCCCACGGCGTCCAACGCATTGTCCACCGTGACCGTTCCGCCGTGCAATTGCGCGACTTCCCGGACGAAGGCCAACCCCAGCCCGGTGCTTTTGCGGCCGGTGTCCGGGCGAGGCAAGGAATAGAAGCGCTCGAACAGCCGCTCGCGGGCATAGTCGGGAATGGCGCTGCCGCCGTTGGTCACGGTCAGCCGCCGGTTGTCGCCGACCGGGTCGGCCTCGATCACCACGGTTCCGTGCATGGGTGTGAAATCCAGCGCGTTGTCGAGCAAGTTGCCGATGGCCTGAACCAGCAGGAACGGTTCGCCCAGAAAGGCCGCGCCCTCGGTAATCCGGTTGTCGATCCCTAAGTCCTTGCGGGTGATGGCGGGTGCGCGGGCGATCCGCCATTCCTCCACGGTTCGACGCAACTCGACCGGTCGCCGCTCCTGCGGTTCGCGCCGCTGCTCGACGGTGGCCAGCGCCAGCAGACGCTCGACCAATTGCTGGAGCCGTTCGGCCTCCCCGGCGACCAGGCCGGCGAAACGCTCGCGTTGCGGCCCTGGCAGCTCGCCCTGCAACAGTTCGGCGGCGCCGGCGATGGCCGCCAGCGGGCTTTTCATTTCGTGGGTCAGGGTATGGACGTAGCGCTCCACGTAATCCCGGCCATCCAGCTTGCCGCGCATGGTTTCCACCGCTTCCGCCAGGGCGCGCAATTCCGGTCCGCCGCCTTTCGGCGCGAGCGCCCGCCGACCGTCGGCGGCGGCGCGGGCGTAGCCGGCCAGCCGGCCGATGGAACGGGCCAGCGACCAGGAGAACGCCAGCCCCACGGTCAGCGACACCGCCACCAGCACGGCGGCGGCGCGATACAGCTTGGCTTCGGCCCGGTCCACGTAGGGCTGGACGCTGGCGCCGGGTTTGGCCACGGTCAGCACGCCGACGATGCGCGCGCCATCCCGAACCGGCGCCGCCACGTACATCACCGAGGTTCGCTCGTCGTGTGGGTCGTCGCGGGTGGTGCGGGCGCCGTACTGGCCGCGCAGGGTCAGGTAGACATCGTTCCAGCGGGAATAGTCCTGACCGACATCCCGCCCGCTGGAGTCGAACAGCACCACACCTCGTTGGTCGGTGATGTAGATGCGGTGATCGAATGCCTGCTTGGCGATATCCCAAATCCGGGCATTGGGCGCGCGATGGGCGTATTCCGTCAGCCGCTCCTGAAAGTGGCCATCGGCGATGCCGCCGTCGAGCAGGTCGTCGCGCACCAGCACCGCCAGCAGGTTGGCGGTGTCGATCAGCGTGTCCTCGGTCGCCTGGCGGAAGGCCGGTTTGAGTTCCTTGCCGAAGATGTTCAGGGAGAAATACACGCCCAGTCCGACGATCAGGAAATAGCCGAGAAACAGCTTGAGACCCAGACGCATGACGGCGCGGTTTCAGGATCGGTCCGCGACTCGGATTGAATAGCCCAAACCGCGATGGGTACGGATCGGATCGAAGCGCGGTTCGATCTCGCGCAGCTTGGCCCGTAGCGTCTTGATGTGGGTGTCCACGCTGCGCTCGAAGCTGGCGGCGGGGTCGGGCCAAACCCGATCCATCAGTTGGGCG
>JAGRHI010000240.1:1000-2407 GCA_020445045.1 Candidatus Competibacteraceae bacterium | reverse complement strand
CCATCCAGGCCAGACTTTGAAACATGCCGACCGCGCAGCCGTAACGGCAGAACAGATGCCTGGCCAGGGTGAATTCGATGAACAACACCATGGTGGCGACGCCGACGAACAACGCCTGATTGCGGGTCGGGGTCAGCTCGAACAGATTGCCGTAGACCTCCGCCGGGGGCAGCAGGTAGCTGAGCAGCGCCACCGCCCACAGGAAAGCGAAGGCGAGCGCCAAGGGAACCGCCAACACCCAGTAACGGGCATCGGTGGGCGCCGGCGTGCCGTCGGGATGCCAGGGTGGCCCCGGCTTTTTATCCCAGATACTCTGCTTGCCGCTGGCCTTGCGCACCAGTTGATTGATGGTTTCCACCACCGAGAAGTGCGGGCACAACCAGCCGCAGTACAGCCGGCCCCAGCGCCAGGCGACGCCGAGCACAGTCGCCGCCAACACCAATACCGGCACGATCACTCGCAACAAAATATTGAGCGCCATTTGCTGGGTGTCGATACGGCCAGCCAGATCATCGTCCAGGCCCAGCGTCCACGGTTGGCCGAACACGATCAGATGGCCTTGGGTCAGATCGAAGCGCAACAAGTCGAAGATCGGGGCAACCACGAACAGGATGAAGAAGCTGCCCTGAACCAGGACGCGCCGGCGTTGAAAGCGAGTCATGACAGCAGGGTTCCGACCAGGGGATAGCGGCACGGCTGTCCGGCCAGCGCCCGCGCCAGGCCGAGAATGCCGAGCAGCACCAACGTGGCGTGGACGGTGGTGAAATAGAGAATGACGATGATCCAGGTCCAGGCGGCATGATAACCGCCCAGAACGACGATCAGCAGATTGGCCAGGATCAGCAGCGCGCCCGCCCATAGGCTGGCCGATACCGTCTGTCGCAAATGCACCCGCGCCAGCGGCGGCGCGCTGTCGCGATGGCGGCAATACAACCCCAATAGCAGCAGAAACCCCAGGCCGGGCAGCAACAGCAGATTGATCAGATACAGCGACTCGGCGGCAACGGCGAGATCCTGACCGGGCGGCGGCGTATCGTCAATTGCCGGCGGTTCAGGCAAAGTGGGCATTCACTACCTCCAGCAGCGCGGCGGCGGTTTGCTGGTCGTCGGTCAGCGCCTCGATCAGCGCGACCCGACAGGCGGTGACGCGATCCATGCCACCGTGGATCAACTGCGCGGCGTACACCAGCAACCGGGTGCTGGGCACTTCGTCCAGATCGTGTTCGCCCAAGGCGCGAAAGGCGCGGCCCAGTTCGACCAATTGCTCGGCGGTGGCGGCATCGCAACCGGTCTCGCCCATGACGATGGCCCGTTCCCGCTCGGCGCTGGGAAAATCGAAGCGCAGCGCGATGAAACGCTGGCGGGTGGAGGGTTTCAGGCTTTTGAGCAGATTCTGGTAGCCGGGGT
>JAGRHI010000240.1:0-975 GCA_020445045.1 Candidatus Competibacteraceae bacterium | reverse complement strand
GACGGCGGCGCCGTCAGGATTTCGCCAGTCCGTTCGAGGGGCAGCACCCGTCGGTCGTCGGCCAGTGGATGCAGCACCACCGTGGTGTCCTTGCGGGCCTCCACCACTTCATCGAGGTAGCAGATGCCGCCCTCGCGTACCGCGCGGGTTAGCGGTCCATCGCACCAGACGGTCGCGCCGCCTTGCAGCAGATGCCTCCCGACCAGGTCGGCGGCCGACAGGTCGTCGTGGCAGGCGACGGTGTGCAGCGGCAACTCCAGCCGCGCCGCCATGTGGGCGACGAAGCGGGTCTTGCCGCAACCGGTCGGTCCCTTGATCAGCAGCGGCAGGCGGTGGCGCCAAGCCGCTTCGAACACGGCACACTCGTCGCCGGACGGTTCGTAGTAAGGGGTTTCCAATGCGTGCGGTTCGATCGGCGGTTTCATGGCCACCTCTCCCTCCCCGGCATGGGGGAGAGGCTGAGGTGCTTGGGCGCTCAAGTCGCGGCGGGTTGGGCAGTGCCGACCTCGACGGTTTGCGGCTTGTCCTGGGCGAAGAAGCTGTGGATGTACACCACCAGGCCGATGAAGAATACGATGCCGGATAGCCAGCGCATCCAGTAGAACAGCGCCAATTGATCCTGTACCTGCATGAACGCTTGCGGATTGGGGATGACTCGCTGCAACCACACTTGCAGGATGCCGGCGGCGGTCAGGAACAGGGTGATGAACACCATCGAGACCGTCATCAACCAGAACGACCACATTTCCAACACCTGCGCGCGTTCCGGGTTGGCCTCACGCCCGCGCAGGATGGGCATGGCGTAGGAGATGATGGTCAGCACCACCATTACATAGGCGCCGTAGAAGGCCATGTGACCATGGGCGGCGGTGATCTGGCTGCCGTGGGTGTAGTAGTTGATCGGCGCCAAGGTGTGCAGGAAACCCCATACGCCGGCGCCGAGGAACGCCATGACCCCGGTGCCCAGCGCCCACA
>JAGRHI010000239.1:372-5437 GCA_020445045.1 Candidatus Competibacteraceae bacterium | reverse complement strand
CTCAATAAGGGACTGAACGGTTACGGTTCGACAACAACTCCGAGTGGCCTTGCCAAGATCAATGCCTGGATAGAAAGTGATGTCGATAATACGGCCAAGCGCGCTTATGGCGGTGACTTGTTGGGTAATGTCTGGCGCTTTGATTTTGACGATAATTACTCGCCAGCGGGTAAGGAAGCGGTGAAATTGGCCGAATTACGTGTGAGTGGGAACCCGCAGCCCATTACCACCAAGCCTGAACTCGCTAAGGTCAATAACCTGTACGATGTTGTATTCGTTGGCACGGGACGTTACCTCGGCATTCCCGATCTCTCCAACGTTGAGCAACAATCCATCTATGCTCTGAAAGACACGCTTGCCAGCACCGGCCTGGGAAATGTTCGGCAAGGCAACCAGCTTGTGGAACAAACATTGACCCAGCAAACCAACTCCGTTGGAAGGGTCATAAGAACCGCTAGTCAGAATCCAGTTGACTGGGCTACGAAAAACGGTTGGTATCTTGATCTTGATCCGGCAAATCTTTCGCCTGGCGAACGGGTAAATATTGAGATGCAACAACAATACAACATTCTCACGGTCGCCACTAATGTACCCGATCCAAATGCCTGCAACGTGGGCGGCTATGGATTTCTGTACAATATCGACATCGATACGGGTGGCGGTCTTTCCACGGCGCCGGAACAAGGCACACAAGTCGGGGTTCGTCTTTCGACCAACGCCTTGGTCGCGGGCATTAAGGTTGTCAAGCTGGTCACGGGTAAAACGGTTGCCATTGTGACGGATACCACTGGGACCGTCACGGTCGAAGATCTACCCAGCCCGACTGGAGCCGCCGCGGGTTCAGTGAAAAGAACGATGTGGCGGGAGATTTTCGATTGATGTGGCGGATTGAAGGGAATCCGCATCGTGGAGGCGTAAAGTTTCGCGCGGAAGTGAGTGATTAGCGCAATTCCTTGGGCAGTGCAAAAATCACGTTTTCGGCGCGGCCGGCGCTTTCGCTGACCGCCGTCGCGCCCAAATCCCGCAGGCGGGCAATCACCTGCCGCGCCAGCACTTCGGGCGCCGAGGCGCCGGCCGTCACGCCGATGGTCGTCTTGCCCGCCAGCCACGCCGGCTCGATATCCTCGGGACCGTCGATCAGATAGGCCGGTGTACCCTGTTTTTCCGCTAATTCCCGCAACCGGTTGGAATTGGAACTGCTGCGAGAGCCGACCACCAGCATCAGTTCGCAGTGGCCCGATAGCTCTTTCACCGCATCCTGGCGGTTCTGGGTGGCGTAGCAGATGTCGTCCTTGCGCGGTCCCTGAATGGCCGGAAACCGTTCGCGCAGGGCGGCGACGATCCGCGCCGTGTCGTCCACCGACAACGTGGTTTGGGTCACATAGGCCAGTTCGGCGGGGTTGCGCACGCTCAGGGTCCGCGCGTCCTCGACCGTTTCCACCAGATACATCCGCCCGCCCTGAGCTTCATCGTACTGGCCCATGGTGCCCTCGACCTCCGGATGGCCGGCGTGACCGATCAGCACCACTTCCCGGCCGGCATGGCCGTGGCGGGCGACTTCCATGTGAACCTTGGTGACCAGCGGACAGGTGGCGTCGAATACCTTCAGGCCGCGCCGCGCCGCTTCTTCCCGCACGGTTTGCGAGACGCCATGGGCGCTGAAGATCACGGTGGCGTCTTCGGGCACCTCGTCCAATTCATCGACGAACACCGCGCCGCGGCGGCGCAGATCATCGACCACGAAGCGGTTGTGCACCACCTCGTGGCGGACGTAGATCGGCGCGCCGAACAGTTCCAGCGCCCGCTCGACGATGCCGATGGCGCGGTCCACGCCGGCGCAGAAGCCACGGGGATTGGCGAGATGGATATGCGCGCTCATGCGTTTCTCCGCCGCAAACTATCCAGCACTAACAGCGCCGCGCCGATATTGATGGAAATGTCCGCGATATTGAAAACCGGGAAATACCAGTGATCGTAATAAACCTGGATAAAATCGATCACCTGTCCGAACCAGGCGCGATCGATCAAATTGCCGACCGCGCCAGCCAGAATCAGCGCCAGCGCCGCCGCCAGCCAGTGATCCTCCGATTTGAGTCGCCGCAACCAGACGATCAGGCCGATGCTGACCAGTAGTCCCAGCCCCAGAAAGAACCAGCGTTGCCAACCGCCGGCATCGTCGAGAAAACTGAACGCCGCGCCGGTGTTATAGGTCAGCATCAGGTTGAACGAGGGCAATACCGGCACCGGCTGGTGAAAGATCAGTAGCGTCTCGGCGAGCAGTTTGGTGCCCTGGTCCAGCACGATCACCGACCCGCTCAACCACCAGTACCAGCGGCGGGCGGCCATCAAGCGTAACGCCGGGTTTCACCGTCGCCGACGACATTGTCCACGCAGCGCCCACAGAGCTGTGGATGTTCGGGATCATGGCCGACATCGGCGCGATGGTGCCAGCAGCGCCCGCATTTGTCCTCGACGCTGGGCACGACCTGGATCGCCAGCGGTTGACCGTCGAGCGAACTTGGTTCCGCGTCGTCCGGCGCTTCGCTCAGTGGCCACAGCCGGGCATAAGAGACGATCAGGAAGAACCGTAGCTCGTCTTCGATCCGCCGTAAATCCGTCGCCAGCGCGCCGTCGCAGTACAGATCCACCTCGGCGTCCAGCCCCGAACCGATGCCGCCTTCGATTCGCAAGCGCTCCAGCTTCTTACTCACCAGCTCGCGCACCGCGATCAGCCGGTCCCAGTAGGCCGCGTTGAGCGGTTCGGCGTCATCGACCGCGAACAGTCCATCGTACCAGGTGGTCAGGAACACCGACGGACCCCGCTCGCCCGGTAGATGCCGCCAGATTTCCTCGGCGGTGAAGCTGAGGATCGGCGCCAGCCAGCGGGTCATGGCCTCGGCGATGTGGTACAGGGCGGTTTGCGCCGAACGGCGGGCGATGCTGTCGCGTTGAGTGGTGTACTGGCGATCCTTAATGATGTCCAGATACAGACTGCCCATGTCCACCGAGCAAAAGTTATGGATTTTCTGGTAGATCAGATGGAACAGGTACTGGTCGTACGCCTCCAGGATCTCCGCTTGCAAACGGCGGGTGCGGTCCACCGCCCAGCGGTCCAGCGCCAGCATCCGTTCCGGTGGCAAACGATGTCGCGCGGGATCGAAGCCGTTGAGATTGGCCAATAGGAAACGGGCGGTATTGCGCATGCGCCGGTAGGAATCGGCCATGCGCTTGAGGATTTCGTCGGAGACGTTCATCTCGCCGCGATAGTCGGTCGCCGCCGCCCACAGCCGCAGCACGTCGGCGCCCAGCGAATTGACCACTTTTTGCGGCGCGACCACGTTGCCCAGCGACTTCGACATCTTGCGGCCCTGGGCGTCCACGGTGAAGCCGTGAGTCAGCAACCCCTTGTAGGGGGCGACGCCGCGCATCGCCACCGAGGCCAGCAGCGAGGACTGAAACCAGCCGCGATGCTGGTCGGAGCCTTCCAGGTACAGTTCGGCGGGGAAATGCAGCTCCGGGCGGCGTTCCAGCACCGAGAGATGGGTGGTGCCGGAATCGAACCAGACATCCAGGGTGTCGGGAACCTTGTCGTACTCGGCGGCGTCCGCGCCCAGCAACTCCGCTGGATCGAGCTCGAACCAGGCGTCGATGCCGCCCTGTTCGATGCGTTGCGCCACCTGTTCCATCAGGGCTTGGGTGTTCGGATGCAATTCGCCGGTTTTCTTGTGCGTGAACAGGGTGATCGGTACTCCCCAGGAGCGCTGGCGGGATACGCACCAGTCGGGGCGGTTAGCCACCATGCCTTGAATCCGAGCCTGGCCCCAGTCCGGGGTAAAACGCACTTTTTCGATCCCGCTCAGCGCGCGGGCGCGCAGCCCGTGTTGATCCATGCCGATGAACCACTGCGGGGTGGCGCGGAAGATGATCGGGGTCTTGTGCCGCCAGCAGTGCGGATAGCTGTGGGTCAGCCGAGCGGCGCGCAGCAGCATGCCGTGCGCCTTGAGGACGTCGATCACCCGTTCGTTGGCGGCGAACACGTGCAGGCCGGCGAACAGCGGGGTATCGGGCAGAAATTTGCCGTCCGGCCCGACCGGATTGTCCACCGGTAGACCGTAACGGGAGCCAACCACATAGTCCTCCTGACCGTGGGCGGGGGCGGTATGCACCGCGCCGGTGCCGGCTTCGGTGGTGACGTGATCGCCGAGGATAATGGGTACCTCGCGATCGTGGAACGGATGGCGCAGCGTCAATCCCTCCAGGTCGGTGCCCAGGCCGTAGGCGACCACGTGGTATTGGTCGATGCCCCAGCGCGCCAGCGAGTCTTTCAGCAGCGGCTCGGTGACGAGCAGACGTTCCTGGCCCCGGTCGGTTTCGACCTGCGCCAGTACGTATTCGAAGCCCGGATTGAGCGCCACCGCCTGATTGGCGGGCAGGGTCCAGGGCGTGGTGGTCCAGATCACCACCGACAACGGCCCCTTGCCTTCACGGCCCTCGACATGGCGCAGGCGGGCCAACAGGGCCTCGGGATTCGCCACCGGGAAGCGTACGTCGATGGCCAGCGAATCGCGGTCCTCGTATTCGACCTCGGCCTCGGCCAGCGCCGAGCCGCAGTCGATGCACCAGTACACCGGTTTGGAGCCGCGGTACAGGTGGCCGTTGGCGACGATCTTCGCCAGCGCCCGCACGATGTCGGCCTCGGCCCGGAAGTCCATGGTCAGATAAGGATTTTCCCAATCGCCCAGCACGCCCAGGCGCTGGAAGTCCGTGCTTTGATGGGCGACCTGCTCGGTGGCGAAGGCACGGCAGGCGGCGCGGAATTCGCGGGCGCCGACCTTGACCCCCACCTTGCCCAGCTTCTTTTCCACCATTTGTTCGATCGGCAGGCCATGGCAATCCCAGCCCGGCACGTAGGGCGCGTCGAGGCCGCTCAGGGTCCGGGATTTGACGATGATGTCCTTCAATACCTTGTTGACGGCGTGGCCGATATGAATCACCCCGTTGGCGTAAGGCGGGCCGTCGTGCAGCACGAATTTCGGCCGGCCGGCGAATTCGGCGCGCTGGCGGC
>JAGRHI010000239.1:0-354 GCA_020445045.1 Candidatus Competibacteraceae bacterium | reverse complement strand
GGCGGTACAGATCCAGTTCCCGCCAGTGGCGCAGCAGATCCGGCTCGCGCTTGGCGAGATCCGCCCTCATCGGAAAAGCGGTTTGGGGAAGATTGAGAGTGTCTTTGTAATCAGCCACGGTAAGCCTCTAAGAACCGATGCGAGAACGCTCCTCTCCTTCTGGGAGAGCGTGTGGGGAGCGCCCCGCTCCCGGTGGCGGGAGCGGGGTTGAGGGTGGAGGGAGGGGTATGCCCCGTTCGGCGAAATAAACGCGAGCGGCTTGCTCGTCCCGCCGGATCTGCGCTTGCAGGGCGGTCAGCGATTCGAAGCGTTGTTCCGGGCGGAGATAATGCAGAAAATCGACCTTGACGTGCC
>JAGRHI010000238.1:2689-3260 GCA_020445045.1 Candidatus Competibacteraceae bacterium | reverse complement strand
CCAATGTGGAACTGCCCTCCGGCCGACTGGAATCCAGCAATCGGCAACTGGCGGTGCGGGTCGATAGCCGGCTGAAAACCATCGAGGAATTCCGCAATCTCGCCATCGCTCAGCGCGACGGTTACCCGATCCGCTTGTCCGAACTGGCCAAGGTGGAACCGGGCGTGGAGGACGACCGTTCCCTGGTACGCACCAACGGCGAAAACTCCGTGACCTTGCGGATCATCCGCCAATCCAGGGCCAATACCCTGGCGGTGTCGGCCGGGGTGCGGGCCGAGCTGGAGCGCATCCGCCCGCAACTGCCGGACGGAGTGCGGATGATCGTCGCCACCGACGACGCCCTGTTCATCCAGGCCAGCATCGACGAGGTTGTGGTGACGCTCTTGATCGCGGTCGGCGTGGTGGTGCTGGTTATCTTCGCCTTCCTCTATTCGCTACGGGCCACCCTGATTCCGGCCTTGACCATCCCGGTTTCGATCATTGGTGCCTTCATGTTGCTGGTGGCGCTGGGGTTCTCGATCAATCTGTTGACCCTGTTGGCCCTGATCCTGGCCATCGGGCTGGTGGTGGA
>JAGRHI010000238.1:301-2653 GCA_020445045.1 Candidatus Competibacteraceae bacterium | reverse complement strand
AGCGCCGGGTGGATCACGGCGAACCACCGCTGGTCGCGGCCTATCGCGGCACCCGTCAAGTGACTTTCGCGGTGCTGGCCACCAGCGCGGTGCTGGTGGCGGTCTATGTGCCGCTGTCGCTGTTGGGTGGCGAGATCGGCAAGCTGTTTCGGGAATTCGGGCTGGTGTTGGCGGCGGCGGTGACGATTTCCACCTTCGTGGCGCTGTCGTTGACCCCCATGCTGTGCTCGCAACTGCTGGGGCGCGGC
The DNA here is from genome assembly GCA_020445045.1 of Candidatus Competibacteraceae bacterium. Classification (GTDB taxonomy): domain Bacteria; phylum Pseudomonadota; class Gammaproteobacteria; order Competibacterales; family Competibacteraceae; genus Competibacter. Next base: position 2,405 of record JAGRHI010000238.1, on the reverse strand, counting down.
GCCGTGCCCAACCGCTTCATGCGGGGGGCGGAGCGCGCCTTTGCCGCCCTGGAACGCGGCTATCGGACCGCCTTGCACGGTGCGTTGGCGATGCCGCTGGTGGTGCTGGTCGCCGCCGTGCTGCTGAGCGTCGCCGCGCTGCTGTTGTATCGCACTTTGCCCCAGGAATTGGTGCCCAGCGAGGATCGCGGGGTCTTTTTCATCTCCGTCAAGGCGCCCGAAGGCGCGACGCTGGCCTTCACCGACGCCGGGGTGCGCAAGATCGAGCGGATCTTGCAACCCTTGTTGGCGTGCGGCGAGGCGTGGCGGCTGGTGTCGATCGTCGGTCGGGGCGACAGCAATCGGGCGTTCGTGGTGGTCGGCCTCAGCGACTGGAGCCAGCGCGCGCGTGGCCAGCAGGCCATCGTCAACGCGCTGCGCGGCGATCTGCGTGAGATTCCCGACCTACGGGCCATTCCGATCAGCCGTTCCAACCTGGGGCGCGGCGCCAGTTCGCAAGCGGTGCGGTTGGTGATCGGTGGGCCGGATTATCCGACCGTGGTGGCCTGGAGCGAGGCGATCATGGCCCGCGCCCGCGACAATTCGGGGCTGACCTCCATCGACAGCGATTATCAAGCCAGTCAGCCCACCCTGCGGGTCGAGATCGACCGCGCCCTGGCCGATGAATTGGGCATCCCGATCGAACGCATCGCCGCCACCTTGCAGACCCTGCTGGCTTCGCGTGAGGTCACCACCTACATCGACCGGGGCCGGGAGTACAGCGTGTTACTGCAAGCACGGGCCGCCGACCGGCGCCAGCCGAGCGACTTGGCGGGGATCTTCGTGCGGGCCGACAAGAGCGGCGAACTGGCGCCGCTCGGCGCGGTGGTCGATCTGCGTGAGGGTGACTCGGCGTTGGCCTTGCGCCGCTTCGACCGCCTGCCGGCGGTTACCATCGATGCTTCGCTGGTCGGTGACTACGATCTCGGCCGGGCCATCGCCGATCTCAACCGCATCGCCGCCGAAACCTTGCCGGCGGAGGCGCGGGTCTCGTTTACCGGTGCCGCCGAGTCGTTTCTGGAGACCTCGGGCGGCTTGTATTTCACCTTCGGCTTGGCGCTGCTGATCGTGTTTCTGGTGCTGGCCGCCCAGTTCGAAAGTTTCATTCATCCGTTCATCATTCTGTTGACCGTGCCGGTCGGGGTGACTGGCGCCTTGCTGGCTTTGTGGCTGACCGGCCAGTCGATCAATCTCTACAGCCAGATCGGTTGTGTGCTGCTGATCGGTCTGATGGCCAAGAACGGCATTCTGATCGTGGAATTCGCCAACCAGATGCGGGCGCAAGGTTTGGACCCGCGTGCCGCCGTGCTGGCTGGCGCCAGTCAGCGGCTGAGGCCGATTCTGATGACCGTGTTGTCCACGGTGTTGGGGGCGGTGCCGCTGGCGTTGGCCACCGGAGCCGGCGCCGAAAGCCGGATCGCCATCGGCGTGGTGGTGATCGGCGGCTTGCTGCTGTCCACCACGCTGACTCTGTTCCTGACTCCGGTGCTGTACGATCTGCTGGCGCGGTTCACCCGGCCGGTCAATGCCATCGAACGGCGGCTGACGGCGCAATTGCACGATACGGCGCCAGCCGCCGCTACACTGGCGAGCGATCCGCCAGGATTGAGCGATCGGGTTTAGGGCATGATCGCGCGGCGGCGGAATGACGCAAATCAACTGCGTGATCCGGGACTGATAGGCGGTGAGAATTTCGATGACCACCCTCATTGACATCGCGGAGTTCCGCTCGGTCCGGTTCGCTCCCGTTTTGCCCGAGGAAAGCCAAGTCAATCCGCAAGTGTACGGCGCGGAACTTGCTTATTGGGTCGCCCAGGAACTGGCGAAGCGCGGTCTGGCATCCAGCTACCCGGAATCCGAAGACTGGGGTTGGTACGTGGAGTGGTCCACTCCGCAAGGCGCGGAGTTTGCATTTCACTGTGGTAATGCCGAGGGACGGAAAGACCATTGGTGTATCGCGCTCCGGCGCTTCGGCCGAAAGTGGTTCGGCCGAGACCAGCCACCATTTACGGATGCGGCGGAATGGGTTGATGCGCTGAAAGCATCTCTTGAAGCGGAACCGTCG
>JAGRHI010000238.1:0-218 GCA_020445045.1 Candidatus Competibacteraceae bacterium | reverse complement strand
ATGAATCGCGATGCTGCCCAGGTATCCGTCCACCGGGAAACCCGCCACGCCTCGTATTACGGGCAACAATCAGGTGATGCGGCCATGAACCCGCAAAACACGACAATCCGAAATACCGTGCCGTCATCCGTTTCCGACATCGTCCTGCTGGCCAAGCGTCTTGAGATCAACGAACTCAAGCATTTGCAGTCGCGAGCGCACCTGGTTGGGGTGATCAG
>JAGRHI010000237.1 GCA_020445045.1 Candidatus Competibacteraceae bacterium | reverse complement strand
AGATGTGCTGGAACATCACCGGGTCACCACCACCGGCGGCGTTGAAGAACGAGGTGCCGAAGAATTTATCGGTCAGCAACATGGTCACCGTGCCGGCCAACACCGGCATCACCGCAATCAGCAGGAACGCGGTGATCAACCAGGTCCACACGAACAGCGGCATCTTCATCAGGGTCATGCCCGGCGCGCGCAAGTTGAGAATGGTGGCGATGATGTTGATCGCGCCCATGATCGAGGAAGCACCCATCATGTGGACCGCCAGGATCACGAACGGAAAGGCGCTGCCGGTCTGCAACACCAGCGGCGGATACAGGGTCCAGCCACCGGCCGGACCGCCTCCGGGCATGAACAGCGTGGACAGCAGCAGCGTGAAAGCGAACGGCATGATCCAGAACGACCAGTTGTTCATGCGCGGCAGCGCCATGTCCGGCGCGCCGATCATCATCGGGAGCAGCCAGTTGGCCAGCCCGACAAAAGCGGGCATGACCGCGCCGAAGATCATCACCAGCGCGTGCAGGGTGGTCATCTGGTTGAAGAAGTACGGATCGACAATTTGCAGGCCCGGCTGGAACAGCTCGGCGCGAATCACCAACGCCATCGCGCCGCCGATGAAGAACATCAGCAACGAAAACAGCAGGTAAAGCGTGCCGATATCCTTGTGATTGGTGGTCAACAGCCAGCGGCTCAGGCCGTGCGCCGGTCCGTGATCGTGATCGTGATCGTGATCGGTGGTATGCGATGCCGTGCTCATAGAGTCTGACCTCCAGGAACGATGGGGGCGCGCGAGTCGCTTTGCGCGGTTTGCGGGGTTGAATCTTTCTTCATCTGCTCCAGCCATTGCCGGAATTCCGCCTCGGGCACGGCCTTGACCACGATCGGCATGAAGCCGTGATCCCTGCCGCACAGTTCGGCGCACTGGCCGCGATAGATGCCCGGTTTCTCGATCTGCGTCCAGACCTCATTGATGAATCCGGGAATCGCATCTTTTTTCCAGCCCAGTTCCGGCACCCACCAGGAATGAATCACATCGGCGGCGGTGGTCAGGATGCGCACCTTCTTGCCGACCGGCAACACCAATGGATGATCCACTTCCAGCAGATAATGCTCGCCCTTGGGGGCGAGATTGCGGATCTGTGCCTGAGGGGTGGAAAGTGTACTGAAAAACTTGACGCCATCGTCCAGATAGTCGTATTGCCAGCGCCACTGATAGCCGGTGACCTTGATCGTCAATTCGGCATCACGGGCGTCGTACATACGAACCAAGGTGCCGGTGGCGGGAACCGCCATGCCGATCAGAATCATCATCGGGACAATCGTCCACAATACTTCGACCAAGGTGCTCTCGTGGAACTGAGCAGGCACCGCGCCGCGCGATTTGCGGTGGTGGTAGATCGACCAGAACATGACTCCGAACACCACTATGCCGATGACCACGCAAATCCAGAAGATCAGCATGTGCAGATGGTAAACATCATGGCTGATGGCGGTGACGCCTTGCGGCATGTTCAACGCCAAATCGGCGTGCGCCCCCACGCTCCACGCCAACAATAGTGCTGCACTCAAGGCGATACCGCCCCCGTGCGCGATGCGACTGGTTGCCATACTCCTCCTCATCCAGATAGTTCGACGCGCCCGGACCGGCGGCGCCTAGCGTAAAACATACAAAACAGCCGGATTGACGCCGACTGCATCAAAAGGTAGAGAGATTTATGGATTGGCGCGAAGGCAACGGGTCAGTTCCCGAGCCAACTCGCACCGTTCTTCTTCGATCAGAAAACGCCCAACCTCGACAGCCCGACCCTGGGCACGGATCTGCAAGCGGCTCGGATACCACTGCCGGGGGCAATTCGTCAGCACCACCCGCGCCCAATGCCGGGTCAGCACCCAGCTCTGCTGGGGACGTCGCCGCCCTCGTTCGATCCGGATGCTGTCCGCCGCGACGCAGATCACTTCACATTCATGACAGCGGCAAGTCACAAAGTATAGCCCGATCCCCACCGCCAGCAATTCCAGACCGGCGAACGGCAACACCAGCCAGAACCCCATGGAGACCAGGGGAAGCACCAGCATCAGGGTCACCAGGCACAAAGCGCCGAACACCCCCAGATTTTGCCGCCACGACAGCGATCGGTTGGGACGAAGCACATAACAATATTGACACTCTGCCATACCGCTCTCGACCGCGACCATAATCCGGCAATTCCCCTGCTTTGCCTTGCCTTATTAACAAGTAACGGGATATGCGGCTCTTGTCAATACCCCTGCCTAAAACTAGGGATTTGTACCTTGCGGATCGATGCAAAGGCGACGAAGTTCAGGTTCAATCTTCTTTCCAGCCACGGTGGCGCAATTGCGACAACGGAAATACCGCCGGACCCGCCGTCCGAGTGCGCGGCGAGCTGGTGAGCGGCCCCCAGGCATGGCCATAAACCACCTCGCAGGCGACTGGCAGCAACCCATCGGGACGGCGGTACCGTTCGTAGGTCTCCCGCATGACTCGCATCCGCCGCCTACCCGTCAGGCCGCGGGGTCGGCCAGCGGTTACATTGCCGGCGCCGAGCGCCCTGAGGTCGCTTATCAGCCCATCCACATCCCGATAGGTGAGAGTCAGCCGCTCGGTATCCATCACCGGTTCGGCCAGACGGGTCCGCATCAGGGCATCACCGATATCGTGCATATCGAAAAAAGCGTTGACGTGGTGATAAGCATCGGCGGCCGCCCAAGCGCGACGTAGTTCGAGCAGCGTATCGGGTCCCAGTGTACTGAACAGCAACACGCCGCCCGGCTTGAGCACCCGCTGAAACTCGGCGAACACGCGATCCAAATCCAGCGCCCATTGTAAGGCAAGGTTGGAAAAAATCAGATCGCAACTGGCGGTGGCCAATGGCAGCGCCTCGGCTTCACCGACCACGCCGTGCAAGGTACGCAGCCAGGGTGCACGCCTGCGGGCGGCGGCTACCATGGCCGGTGCCAGTTCCAACCCAATCACCCGAGCCTTGCGATATTTCTTCAGCAGCGCCGCCGTGATCGCTCCGGTTCCGCAGCCGACATCGACGATCGATTCAGGCTGGAGTTTGATCAGGTCCAGCCGTTCCAGCAGTCGGCCACCGATTTCACGCTGCAGGACAGCGGCTTGGTCGTAACTGGCCGCCGCCCGCTCGAATGCCCGGCGCAGCCGAT
>JAGRHI010000236.1 GCA_020445045.1 Candidatus Competibacteraceae bacterium | reverse complement strand
GAACAACTCGGTTTTCTTGCCGACTTCGGAGAAGATCTTGGCTCGTGTGTACTGGGTGATGTCATGGGTGACGGTAAAGGTACCGTAGGCACCCGAACCTTTCGCATGCATGCGCCGTTCGGGAATGACTTCGCGGTCGAAGTGCGCGAGTTTTTCCAGAAACCAGACATCCTGCAAGAGTTGTGGACCACGTGGCCCCGCGGTCATCACGTTTTGATTGTGGGCGACCGGACAGCCGGCATTGGTGGTCAGTTTCTTTTGGTCACTCATGGCGTTTTTCTCCTCGATTGTGGATCGGCGTGTTACGGCCAATAACGGGGTCGGTGACAGGCGTGGCGCCGGCGCTGGCGGTGAACATCCGCGTCTCGTGCATCATGAATTCCCGCGAATGATGTGGGCGGCATTACCTGCGGAATTCACTGTCGCAAAAAAGGCGTTTTACTAAAAATCGAATATAACGAAGCAATAGATAGCCTGAATCTATAAGGAATCGATCACTGTCATGACTTCCCCGTTGACGGCGCGGGCCTTTCGGCGGCGGGTACTCCGGCCGGCGGAGGGAGTGTTTCTCTTTCATCCCCGCGTGTTGCAGCGCTTGATTCGCCGCCATTTGGGTGACGATGCACCGCGCTCGGCCATTCCGCTACTCCGCTATTACCTGATACCGCGAGAGATCTTGCTGATCGCTCTGGAGGACGAGAATCCCGATGCGTTGTCGGTCATCGAGGGGCTCAATCTGCCCGATTGGGTGATTCTGTTGCCGATGCCATCGGCCCAGGAGCTGGCCACCGACCCGGCCGAGCACTGGTTGCGCGCTTACTGGGGCCGTCGGTTCGCGGCCGAGGTGGCGCGCGCCTGGCAGATGGCTCGTCACGACCATCAGGATCGGGACTCGTTTGGCGCGCGCGCTTGGGTCCAGCGGATCGGCGAGAAGGCGTTTCGCGAGGCGCGGAGCCTGCTCGAACAGGATCAGCGGGTGGTGCTGGGTTTGGACGACGAAACGCTGTGTCGTCATCTGGTCGGGTTTGTGACCTATTTGCGCTATTTCATTCCCGGCGCGCGGGCTTATTTTTTTCCGGCCGTTCGGGATTGGGACGAGTTGGATCGCTGGTTGAAAAATAGCGGCTTGGACCTGCCGCCACCCCGCCACGGCAGCCGCTGGCCACATCTTTTGACCCGAAGTCGTCCATCCGGTTTTCACGGCGCCCCGGATTACGAACCGGAATTGCCGCTGCGGCTACCGTTCGGGCGGAACGATCCCGATTTGGCCGATGGCGTCAATACCATTCTGCCTCTGCTGGCGAAACCCGCGCCAAGCTTGCTCGGTAATCCTTGCGGGGGAACGGGTCCGAACCGGGCGACGGCGGCCCGCGACCGGATCGCCTTGCAGGTCGAATCGCGTTGCCGGGAGGCGTTGCGGCGGGCGTCCATCCTGACGCGGAAACCAAGCTGGATCGTCTCGATCTGGCGCGATCTGACCGGACGCATGACGCCAGTCATGGAACTGTTGGCCGTACTGCTGAATCGGCGTTCGGTCGCGCGGGGCGATGGCGCGCCGCTGGAATGGGTTCTCGACGCGCGTTTGCGCTTGTTTCGTCGTGGCGTCCAGGCGGCGTTTCGGGCCGAGATGGCCGGTCGTTATGGCACGGCGCTGCGGTATCTGAGCGTGGCGGTGCATCAGTATCGGGAAATCGTCGGTATTTTTCCGCCGCCTCCCAGCCCCACTGCTTCGGGAGAGGCGGAATCCGAGTCGGTCGCGCGGATCTTGGAAGCGCGACAGGAGGAGATCATTGAGGCGCTGGCCCACGGTCTCGCCGCGACCTGGCGCTTGGATGCCCAGTCCACCCGAGTGTTGGAGCATTTGATGCAACGCTTGCTGGACGAACCGGCCACCGCCCGGCCTTCCAGCCCGTGTTCTCGCTTGTTGTACGATCTGGAGCGGATTTTTCTGGAGGGACGGACCAGTTATTACCGCTTGCAACCGCTGGCCTGGTTGTGGAGTGGTGGCCAAAAGCCGTTGCGGCTGGGGTTGCCGTTTCAGGGTTCGCTGAAAGCCCTACGGGTCCTGAACACCGCGAAAACCCGTCTTGACCAGTCGCCGTGGTCCGGGGCCGAAGTGGCTTATTTCAGCGCACCCTTGCAAACCTTGGGTGATCGGATCGGCCAGCGACTCCGCCGACAGGTGTTGCCACGCTTGCGTGAGTTGCTCGGCAGCGCTGGTTTTCTGGCGGACGATCATCGCCAGCGGGTCGCGCGGCATGTACTTCAGGAAGAACTGTTCGACATCGTGCTACGGCGTTGGCATCTCCGCTTCACTGATTTGCGGGACAGCGTGGCCCGCAACCAACTGCGGTTGCCGGACCCGAATTGGCGCGAGCTGTTGCTGGGGGATCGGCTGGCGCGCTTCAATCGCCGGGCCAGCGCCGCGCTGCCGGGGGTTTACCAGTCCGGCGAGTTTTATCTGAAGGGCTTGCAGCAGTTGAGCGCACCACTGTTTGGCACATCCGCCGGGCGGTGGATCACCCGATGTCTGCTGCTGCCGTTCGGTGTCGCTTTCATCGGGCTGGAAGCATTGGGGTATCTACTGAAGCTGCTGCCGGCGGCGTGGGGTCCGGTTCGCTTGGATGGTCCAGGGTGGGTGCTGGGGGTCGGCCTGGGCTTGATTGTCGTGCTCCATACCGAGCGGGGACGGGCGGCGGCGGCTACTGTCGGTCGGGGGATGCACTGGCTGTTCGCCGACGTGTTGTATCAGGGCTTGGCATGGTGGCTGCGGTGGAGGCGGACGGCCCGCTGGTTTCGCTATCCCCTGATTCGGAGAGGTTCGCGTTACTTGCTGGAACCATTGCTGATCGGCCTGGTCTTGGCGCTGCCGCTGATCGGCATCGCCGGTGGGCTGGGTCTCGGCGTGGATGGGTTGCCGGCATTCTTGCTGTTCGGTTTCACGGTGGGCAGCATTCTGCGCAACAGCCAAGCGGGGCGACGGCTACTGGATGCCGCCATTACCCGCTTCGTTGTCTTTTGGCGCCGAGTGCACCGTCACCTGCTGATCGGGTTGGTTCATTGGGTGATCGACCTGTTTGGTTGGTTGATGCAGGGCATCGAACAGGCGCTGCATCGGGTGGACGAAGCGGTCAGTCACCACCGCGACGAGGGACGCAACATGATGGTGGTCAAGGCCATCGTCGGTCCGCCGTGGCGCGCGCTCAGCTATCTCATTCATTTCTACGCGGCGGTGCTGATCGAACCCCAGATCAATCCGATCAAGCATTTTCCGGTGGTCATGGTGGCCGACAAGCTGATGCTGCCGTTTTTTCCCGTGTTGACGGCCACGCTGTTGGCGCTGTTGGACCCGATCCTGCCACGGCTGCTCAGTTTGCCGCTGGCCACCGTGACCGTGCTGTTGTCGCCCAGCCTGTTCGGGTTTCTGGGTTGGGAGTTGATGGAGAACTGGAAGCTGTATCACGCCAATCATCCCGACCGTGTGCAAGCGGCGCACTTCGGGCCGCACCGGGAGACGCTGTATGTCTTGTTGCGGCCGGGCTTTCATTCGGGCGCGCTGCCACGGGCATTTGCCGAGCTCAGGCAGGTGATCGGGTTGGAAAACGAACAGGAACGGCCTTGTTCTCAGCGCTTGCGCCAGGTCGAGGCGCAACTGGAGGAGATTCTGGAGTCCCTCCGGGCATTCGTAGCGCGCGAGCTGCTATTTGCTCTGCTGGAGCAGTGTCGGGCGGCGGGTTACGAACGGGCCGATGGGGTGGTGGAGCGCTTGGACGTGGCCACGGCGGCGTTGGATGTTCGCGTGGCGCTGTATCCCTTGGGTCGGCAGGGCGCCGCAGGCGGGTCAATCGTGCTCAAGCTTGGTTTCAATCTCCGAGGAGACGAGCTTCAGGGTGAAATCGTTTTGGAGGGGGCTCTCGAAAGCCTTGGCGCCGAGGGGGAAGCGTGGTTAAAGGCGGAAGCCGCCTATTTTCTGGGGCAGGCGGCCTGCCGGGGTTATGGTGTGTGAGGTATTTCGAGTTTCGATGCTTTGTGCGGTTTTTTTCTGAAAGGTGGGCGAACTTGATCAAGACGTCGGCGGAAGATATACTTGTGACAATAGTCTAATTAATAAGGCAGCCTTTGTGATGGTAGCCTTTACCCATAAGTCATAAAAGTCTTGCAAATCAAGAGCGTAGAATATTTACTATGTGGTTGATTTTCTTGAAGTTACTTGATTTGTGGGTAGAGCCCAGCGCTTCGCGCCCGCGACAACGGAGCAGCGGATTCTAGTCCGCTGCTTGTAAGTTAAAGACGGTAGCGCTTCGCGCCACCGAATGGGATTGGTGATGAAAACACTGGATTCGAAGTTTTCATTGACGTAGAGAATCAAATTACTTGTGAGCCATTGTGTTTTGATAATGTGTAGCAGCCTAAACAGCTTGTTAATGTATTGGGTTGGTTATCACTCAATTATTGGGCTGATTATCACCCAATGTCCATATGGTGAGGAAAGCTAATGAACAAAGATACTATTGCATCAATAATTACAAGTGCCAAGCGTTCTCACAAGACGTGGCTTGAAAATGCGCGGTCATTGGTTGAAGGAATGCCCTTAGATAAAGAGCAAGTGCCTGTCAACTCGACTGATTGTCAATTTGGGAAATGGTACTACGGTGAAGGTCAAGCGCTAAAAGCAATGATAAACTTTAAAGAAATTGAGGGCCACCATGATGCGCTTCACCAAACCTATAGAGAGATATTTGTACTCCTTTTTGTTGAAGGGGATAAAAAAGCATCGCTATTTAGTAGATTTTTCGGAAAGGCTCAAAAAAGCTCGAAAGAAAATGAAAAGCTTGCGAGGGATAAGCTTCAGGTACTGGAACAACAATCTAAAACGATCATGAAAAAGCTGGATGAATTAGAGCGCATGGTTGTTGGCATGAGTGAAGAACAAATTAATAGCTATATTAACAAAAGAAGCTAACAAATATACTTTAGCTAATTTCAATTTT
>JAGRHI010000235.1 GCA_020445045.1 Candidatus Competibacteraceae bacterium | reverse complement strand
GAAAAGCTGCCGTCGATGCGCCGTTTCAGATCGTTGGCGATTTCGGTCCAGACCCCGTCGCTGTACCTGGAAATCTTCAGGCTGCGGTCAGGTAAAGCCTCGATTCGCAGCAAGGCCTCGAATTGCGCGTAATCGCCGACGATGGCGGCCAGATCGGCATCGGTCGCGGGCTGCTTGGGTTGCGGCGTGTCGGGCAGTGGGGTGGGCACGGCGGAAATGCTGCCGCGCTCGGCCAGAGCGTGCAGCATGATCCGCTCGGCCAACTGGCCCACGCTGAATTTGACGGAAGCGCCCGTCACCATCACCGCCAGCCGCTCGTTCGGCGCCACGAAGAAATCGGAACCGTAGGTCAGGGTGCCGCCGTTCTTATGCCAGGTCGTCACGCCCACGGCGGCGAGGCCGGCCTGCGCCACGCCATCCCAGCCCAGTCCCCAGTGAAATGTGGGTATGGGGTTGAAGCGCAAATTCCGCGTCTGGTCGCGGCCCATCTCGGCCACCGACGATGCCGACAGCACCCGGACATCTCCGAGCCGGCCGCCGTTGATGAACATCATCGCCAGCCGGGCCATGTCGTTGGGCGTCGAATAGAGACCGCCCGTGGCATAGGCGTTGGTGTATTCCTGGGGATCGGCGCGGTCACCCGTGTAGCCCGGCGCGAACGAGCCCGCCGGAAAGGGCTCCAGCGCAAAACGACTGTGGGTCATGCCCAGGGGCGTGAGGATCTCATCCGCCACGAACTGGGTATAGGATCGACCCGATACCGTCGCCACCAGCGGCTCGATCATCGTGAAACAGTCATTGCAATACACCGCCATCTCGCCCGGCAGGTGCTTAAGTCGTTGGGTCGCCAACGATTGCTGAACCTGCGCGGCATAGCCTGGTATCGCGACGTTGGTGAAGGCGTTGCGATAGTCGGTACCCCCAAAGCCCGCCGAGTGATTGAGCAACATGCGCACGGTGATCTGAGGATATTCCGACGCGGCCATGCGGAAATCAGGCAGATACTGTACGAGTGGCGTGTCGAGATCGATCTTGCCCTGATCGACTAATTTCATGGCCGCTATCGCGGGGAACACCTTACTGACCGAGCCGATGCCGTACATCGTAGTCGGGCTGGGGGCGGTTTGCGTCGCCTGGTCGATGTAACCGAAGGTTTCGCTCCAAACGATGCGATCGCCGTCGATCAGCGCTACCGACGCGGAGGGCGTATCGGTATCGACGAGCGCCTGCCGCACGGCGACGCGGCCGTCGGCGATGGTTTCCGCGTAGTTGAGCGGAGCCGGATCGTTGTCGTCGTCGTTGCAACCAGCCAGCAGACCGAGCATCAATACACTGACGCCAACCAGACGCGCCAAACTCCGACAAGCAAGTAATACGGGCATGTTCTTCTCCATCGTTCCTCTTCCTCAAAATGGTTATATTGTTTAAGTTGTTAAATCGTCTTGTCTGGCTATCCGGCTTATTCTCCCCGTTCCCGAGCGATGGCCCGATAGCCGATATCGGTACGGTAGTAAACGCCTTCCCAACGCACCCGCTTGACCAGGTTGTAGGCTAGATTCTGCGCCTCGGCGACCGTGCCGCCGAG
>JAGRHI010000234.1:5765-10832 GCA_020445045.1 Candidatus Competibacteraceae bacterium | reverse complement strand
GGCGACGGTTTCTTCCTGTACCTGCGCGATCTCGATAGCGGCGCGTTCTGGTCGTTGGGCCAGCAGCCGGCGGCGGGGACGGCGGAACGCCGCTCCGGCCGCTTCGGTCCCGCCCTGACCGAACTGCTATGCCGTCATGAAGAAATCGACGCGTGCCTCGAAGCCTGCGTGCCGGCCGACATCGATGGGGAATTGCGGCGGGTCACCCTGCGCAACCTCGGCGACCGGCCCCGGCGGATCGAACTGACCAGTTACGCCGAAGTGGTGTTGAACGACTGGGCCACCGACGCCGCGCATCCGGCTTTTTCCAAACTGTTCGTGCAGACCGAATGGGTGGCCGAGGCGCGGGTACTGCTGGCGCGGCGGCGACCGCGCGTTACGGACGAACCGGCATGCTGGCTGGTCCATGCGCTGATCGGCGGAACGGATCATGCCGAATCGCCACACTACGAAACCGACCGCGCTCGCTTCATCGGCCGAGGCTACACGCTGGCCGCGCCGCGCGCTCTGGTGGAATCCGCGCCCTTGTCCGGCACGGTCGGCAAGGTGCTGGACCCGATCGTCTGCCTGCGCCGGACGGTGGAGCTGGCGCCCGGCGGGGAGGCCGGTTTGACTTTCCTGCTCGGTGCGGCGGCCACGCGGGAACAGACGCTGGCGCTGGTGGCGCGCCATGCCTCGGCGGCGGCGGTCGAACAAGCATTTCGGGCGGCGTCGGGCGGCCCGACCGAGCCGGTGTCAACCCGCCGGATCGCGGCGCAAACCGCCGCGCCGCCGCCGGCGTGCCCCGCCGTGAGCGTGGCCGAATCCCCGTTCGACGAGGAGCCGCTCCAGTTCTGGAACGGCCATGGCGGTTTCAGCGCCGACGGTCGCGAATACGTCATTCGACTCCAACCGGAGGCCGGCGGTCGATTGCGCCTGCCGCCGCAACCCTGGAGCAACGTGATCGCCAACCCGGGATTTGGCTTTATCGCCAGCGAGACCGGCGCCGGTTGCACCTGGAGCCAGAACAGCCGCGAGAACCGGCTGACCCCCTGGTACAACGACCCGGTGCTGGACCCGCATGGCGAGGCCTGGTACCTGCGCGACGAGGACAACGGTGGGTACTGGTCGCTGGCGCCCGGTCCGATCCCGCAACCGGTGTCTCACGAAGTCCGTCACGGTTTCGGTTACAGCCGCTACCGCCATCATAGCCAGGGATTGGAGCAGGAATTGTGCTTGTTCACGCCGCGCGAGGACCCGGTCAAAATCGCCTGGGTCCGGCTGCGCAATACCAGCGGCCGGCCGCGCCGCTTGTCTCTGTTCGCCTATGCCCGGCTGGTGCTGGGCGTGTTGCCGGGCGAGCGCGCGGCGCGGACCCGGATCGAGCGGGATGCGGCGGCTGGCATCCTGCTGGCCGAAAACCACAACCGGGAATTTTCCGGCCGGGTCGCCTTCGCCGCCGTCGCGCCCTTCGATAGCGTGCCGCTGTATTTTACCGGCGACCGCGCCGAATTCATCGGTCGTCACGGCCATCCCGCCTGCCCGGCGGCGCTGCGCGGCCAAATGCTGAGCGGGCGGCTGGGTTCGGATCTCGATCCCTGCTTCGTGCTGCAAACCACGATCCGGCTGGAGCCGGGCGCGATGCTGGAGCAGGCTTTTCTGCTGGGCGAAGCCGGCGGCCGGGACGAGATGCGCCGATTGACGGCTCGCTACCGCGAAGACGGCGCGGTGGCGGCGGCGCTAGCCGAGGTCCAGGCGTTCTGGCGGGACTGCTTGTCCGCGGTGCAGGTCAAGACACCGGTGCCGGCGCTCGATCTGTTGGTCAACGGTTGGGCGGTTTACCAGACGCTTGGGTGCCGGCTTTGGGGTCGATCGGCCTTCTATCAATCGGGTGGCGCCTTCGGATTTCGCGACCAGTTGCAGGACGCCGCCGCGCTGATCCACCACGATCCCGAACTGACTCGCCGGCAGTTGTTGTTGCACGCCGCCCACCAGTTCGTCGAGGGCGACGTGCTGCATTGGTGGCATCCACCGTTGAGTCAGGGCATCCGCACCCGCTTCAGCGACGATCTGTTATGGTTGCCCTGCCTGGCGGCTTTTTACGCCCGCGCCACCGGCGACTGGAGCCTGTTCGGCGAACCGCTGCCCTTTATCAAGGCGCGGCTGCTCGAACCGGGCGAAGACGAGGCGTTCCTGGAACCCGAAGAGACGGACGAAACGGCCAGTCTGTACCAACACTGCTGCCGGGCGCTGGATCGCTCGTTGACCCAGGGCGCGCACGGCTTGCCGCTGATGGGCGGCGGCGACTGGAACGACGGCATGAACCGGGTCGGCCGGGAAGGGCGCGGCGAAAGTGTCTGGCTGGGCTTTTTTCTCTACCACATCCTCGGCGAGTTCGTGGGGGTGTGCGGCCAGCACGGCGATCACAACCGGGCGCGGCGCTATGCCGCGTTTCGCCGCCATCTGGCCGAGGCGCTCAATCGGGACGGTTGGGATGGGGAATGGTACCGCCGCGCTTGGTATGACGATGGCGCGGTGCTGGGCTCCGCCGCCAGCGACGAATGCCGGATCGACGCGCTGGCGCAGGCTTGGGCGGTGATCTCCCAGGCCGCGCCGTTGGCCCGCGCCGAAGCGGCGTTGGATGCGGTCGAGCGTCATCTGATCTCGGAAGAGGAGGGCTTGATCCGCTTGCTGACGCCGCCGTTCGAACACACCCCGCATGATCCCGGTTATATCAAGGGCTATGTCGCCGGGGTGCGGGAGAATGGCGGCCAGTACACCCATGCGGCGTTATGGGTGGTTCGGGCGCTGGCGGAGCTGGGCCGGCGTGATCGGGCCGTCCAGTTGTTGGAGATGCTGAGTCCGATCAGTCGCGCCTCGACCCCCGAGGCGGTGGCGCGCTACCGGCTGGAACCGTTCGTGGTGGCCGCCGATGTGTACGGCGCGCCCCCGCATGTCGGCCGTGGCGGCTGGAGCTGGTACACCGGTTCGGCCGGCTGGTTGCTGCGGGTGATGCTGGAATCCATTCTCGGCCTGGAACTGGTCGAGGGGCATACCCTGCGTCTGCGGCCCCGCATCCCGGACAGTTGGCCGGGTTTCAGCCTGCGCTACCGCTTGCCGGACGGCGAGGCGATGTATGACATCGAGGTGTGCAATCCCAACGATCGGGCGGAGCGGGTCGCGGCGGTGGAAATCGACGATGCGCCCGGCATGATCGACGACGGCGCGGCTTGCGTGCCGCTGTTTCGGGACGGCAACATCCATCAGGTCGTGGTGAAATTGGATCTCAACCCACCGTTCGAAACCCCAGGAGAACCGTCATGAGTGCCAAACGAATCTTGATGTTGGTCGGCGATTACGTCGAGGATTACGAAGTCATGGTGCCGTTTCAGGCCCTGCAAATGGTCGGGCACACGGTCGAGGCGGTCTGTCCGGATAAAAAGGCCGGCGACCAGGTCCGCACCGCGGTTCACGATTTCGACGGCGCGCAGACCTACAGCGAAAAGCCGGGCCACAACTTCACCCTCAACGCCACCTTCGCCGAGGTCCGGGCCGAGGATTACGATGCACTGGTGATCCCCGGCGGGCGGGCGCCGGAGTACATCCGGCTGAATCCCACGGTGATCGAGATCGTTCGCCACTTCGCCGGAGCCGACAAGCCGATCGCGGCGATCTGCCACGGCGCGCAGGTGTTGACGGCGGCCGGCGTGCTGGAAGGCCGTTCCTGCTCGGCCTATCCGGCCTGCGGTCCCGACGTGGAACGGGCCGGCGGCCGTCATGCCGATATCGGCTTGGAGGACGCGCATGTGGAGGGCAATCTGGTCACCGCGCCGGCCTGGCCCGCTCATCCCACCTGGTTGAGCGCGTTCCTGAAGTTGCTGGGCACTCGGATCGAGCTGTAATCCAAGATAGGGAGCCGGCGCGCCGAGCGTGGGCCGGTCCCGCCATTTCCCCACGGCGCCGGCCGGCGCCATGCGCCAAGGCACCGGCCCGCTTTGCCGATACCAGGGCAGGATCAAGCGCCCTCGCGCAGCCAAGCCCAAGCCGCGTCGGTTTGGCTGATGTCGAAGTAGTGCACGCTGGCCTTGGTGAACGGTTTGCAAAGCTTTGCCATCCACTCTTCCCATTTGCGGTCCCCGACGATGGCGATTCGTTCGAGATCGGAATAGTGTTTGACGCCGAACTGGAAATCGTCCCACATGGCATGCAGATCCCAGCCGTGGAAATCCTCGAACCAGGCCAGCAACCGGATCTTGCCGTGCGCGGCGATCGCGGCTTCGAGCGTGGGAACGAAGGTTTGATAGTCCCGGTCGTGGAGTTTGCCTTGGAGCTTGAAGCCCAGGATCGCCGGTGACGCGGATGGCAGTTGTTCGATCATGGTTAATCCTCCTCGTGCATGATGTTTTTCAAGTGCCTGTCGAAAATTTGACTCCATGATCCGGGAAACATCCCGATAATAACCGTCGGGACCCGCGGTGTATCGTTCCGACTTTCCGACTGACAACAAACAGCAGCGATTCCCGGTCTCTTATTTTTGTGACATAGATTTTTAAGAATATTTTTAATAAACGTCATTTAATTATACGAAAAAAGTCCTTATAAATCAACGCGCCGGGAATTGCTGAACAAACAGACGTTTCCTTCGCTCTGTCCTTTCAGCGCCGAGCAATTACTGAGCGAGGATTATTGGCCGGAATAGTGTCGTCACATGGAATGAATCGTGACCGATCCGCTATTTCCTCCCGCCATCCGGCCCGAATAGATGCAAGCGCTCGCAATCCAGCCGCAGTTTCACCACGTCGCCCTTGTGAAAGGGACGAATGCCCGGCAGGCGCGCGACCAGGATCGGATTTGGGTCGGCCATGCCGGCGAGCCGCAGATAAAGCAGGGTTTCGTGACCCAGATATTCGGCGTCATGCACCGTCGCCCGCCATCCCGCTTCCGCTTCAGTGGCAAGCGATAAATGTTCGGGACGAAGACCGGCGGTCAGCGGTTGTTCCAAATAATCCCCCCAGCATTCGGTCGCGGCAGCGGATGATGCCAGGGGCGCCGACTGATCGCCTGCCCGTAACCGCAGCCCTCCCGCAT
>JAGRHI010000234.1:5048-5588 GCA_020445045.1 Candidatus Competibacteraceae bacterium | reverse complement strand
CGGCCTGATCGTGGGTGACGTAGATCGTGGTCGCGCTCAACCGCTCCAGCAGATCGCTCAATTCGGCGCGGATTTGCACTCGCAACCGGGCGTCCAGATTGGACAAAGGTTCGTCCATCAGGAATACGGCCGGTTGCCGCACCAGCGCCCGGCCCATCGCCACCCGCTGGCGCTGGCCGCCGGACAATTGCCGGGGCAAGCGATCGAGCAAGCCATCGAGACCCAGCAATTCCGCCGCCCACCGCATCTGCCGCTCGATTTCAGCGCGGGACAAATCACGCATCTTCAGCGGAAATTCCAGATTGCGCCGCACCGTCATGTGCGGGTAGAGGGCGTAATCCTGGAACACCATCGCCACGTTGCGCCGCTGCGGCGGCTGGTCGTTGACCGCTTGCCCACCGATGCGCAGGGTGCCGCGCGTCGCGGTTTCCAGTCCGGCCAGCAACCGCAACAGGGTAGATTTGCCGCAGCCGGAGGGACCGACCAGCGCCAGCGCTTCCCCGTCGGCAACGGTCAGATTGAAATCGAAGACCGCTTGGG
>JAGRHI010000234.1:3106-5002 GCA_020445045.1 Candidatus Competibacteraceae bacterium | reverse complement strand
GTCAATCGAAAAACCGTTCCGCGCCGAGCAGTGGCAACACCCGTTGGATGATCGGGTCGGCGGTGAAATAGCGCTGAATGACACCGTCCCGCAAATGATTGGCTAGCGCGATCAGGATCATGCTCTGATTCAGGGCCAGATAGTGGTAGGCGACCTGACCGTTACGCGGGTCCACGGCGTCGTAGAAACCGAAATCGCCGTAAATTGGATAGCGTTCCGCCAGTTGGCGCAGGTTGGTGACGGCCGCCGCCGGGTCCGTCAGCAGGGCCAGCGCCGCCGCGTGCGGAGTCACCGCGCCGGCCGCATAGCCACGCGCCCCCAGCAGGCGAACCCCGTATTCGCCGTAACCGCGGCCGTCCGGCTTCGAACTGGGCGACAAGCCCCACACCGGATAGCCCAAATGTTCCAGGGCGAAACGGCGTTGGATTTGGGTATGCACCCAGGCGTTGCGGCCCAGACTGGCGGGCGCCAGGCGCGGTTCGTCCAACACCAGCAGCGGCATCAGCGCCTCGAACAGACTGCCACCCCAGGATGGCACGTAGCGCAGCCCTTTCCAGATGTAATAACCGCCAAAGAAGGTGTGGCCGTTCACGGTCTTGATGGTACGGCCCTTGGGCGATTGCGACTGCCAGTCGAAGTCGCGCGGGAAGGTGCGGGCCATGCGGTACCAGTGTTCCACCGGCGCCTCGCCCTTGCCGATGGCGATCAGGCTGCCCAGCCGCGATTCGGTGTACAGCAGGCCATAGCTGTATTCGGAACGGCCGGGCAGGTTGACGTAGTAGCCGTGCATCATCAATTGCTCGACCGGATCGTAGAAAAAGCCGTAATTTTCGCGGTCGATCAACCGGGTGCAGCGCGCCGCCAGTTCGGGCACGCCGTTGCGAACCACCATCAGCCCAGCACTCAGCCAGGCCGAATCCACGAAGGAAATGAAATGGCTGGTGCGCTCCAGGCTGGTGGTGTCGTAGTAGTTGAAGAAAAATCCTTGCCAGGTCTCCAGTCGCTCCAGCGTGTCCAGCGTCCGGCGCAGCCGCGCCCGCGCCTCGTCCGGGTCGATCAGGCCCAATTCCCGCGCGGCGACGACATCGATCAGATACAGGCCAATGTTGGTGACGTTGGTGTAGTCGCCCACCCAGGCTCGTTCGGGGGCGACGGAGCCGTTGAGGCGCACCGTATCGAGCGGCAGGGCATGTTCCCGGTCGCTCAGGGCCGCCAGCCCGCGCCAGGTATCGCGCGCCAGCCGCTCCAGGAACACGCGGTCATCAACGGCCAGTTCCGCCGGATTCGCCAGCAGGCGTGCTGGCCAGCCAGCCAGCCGGGCTTGGATGTAAGGTTGGGCTGCTTCCTTGCCGCCGAGGCGGTTTTCCCAGGCGGTCTTGTTGGGTGGAATCACTGGATCATGGATGCTGGGGCCGGGTTGACCGGTCTTGATCAGAGCGATGTCGTCCAGCCAATAGGCGCCGGTAACTGGCGAGCGGCGCGGTTGCAGCACCAGGGCGAGTTGGCGCAGATGGCGCCAATCGGCGATGCCGTTCATCCGCCGCAAGGGGACCTGGAACCGCCGCCAGCGATCGGTGATGCCATCGATCACGGCGCTGCCCCGGCGCAGCAGGCCGGGCGGCGCTCCCGCCAGTGGTTGCTTGAATTCGAGTTTCAAGGCATCGGCGAAACCGACCCGAGCGTCGCCACGAATCCACAATTCCAGATGATCGTAAGCCGAGGCGTCCAGATCGGGCAGGGTCAGTTGCCAGCCGATGTCGTCCATGGTGTCGGGGGCGAAGCGGTAGCGGAGATGCAGCGCCCGGCGGCTGTCCGCGGAATCTGGCCGTCGCGCCGGTTCCAGCCGGTAGCCAATTTGGCCGGCACGGCGGTCCGGCGCGGTGGTCCAGCCGCTCA
>JAGRHI010000234.1:0-3081 GCA_020445045.1 Candidatus Competibacteraceae bacterium | reverse complement strand
GTGCTCGAAATCGTGCAACGGCAAGGGCGGGACGGCGGGTTCGGCGGCCAGCCAGCCGGGGTGGAGCAGACAGCCGAGCAAGGCGAGGCGGAAGAGCGGGGACATGGTTGTGGTGGCCAGTGCGCGTGACGGATAGGTCGTGATTGTAGATCAAGAGAAGCCTTGACCGGGGCGGCGATCCGCGCGCCGGCGCCTACGTTCACACGGCGCTTTCATCAGAATTTCACGGCACCCGATTAAGTTGACGGATCGAGTCCAGCTTCGAGCCGGGACCGCCCATTTTCCGCTCAACCTTATCGGATCGCCGTATGTTCCAGGAAATTCTGCTCGTTCCCGCCGCCGCCGGGGCCTTGGCTTTCACTGGCCTCAAATGGCGTAAGCAGCGCCAGTACCGTCAACTGCAAGTCCGCCAGCGCGATCTGGTCGTTCATTACCAAGCCAGTCTGAATTTACCCGAACGGCTGCCGGATACGTTGCCTGATTTCCAGCGGCGCATCGCCGTCGTGCCCCAGCCGTTGCCGGCGGGCGCGTTCGAAACGCTGCGGGAAGCCGCGCTGCGTCACGTTCGCACCGAGCGTAGCTATTTCCCCGTCCACAAGAAGGGGGGCACCGTCGCCTATGAAGATTTGCACCAGGTCGCGCCGGAAATCGTCGCCTTCTATCAGTCGGACTACCTGCGCGGCTTGTGCGCGGCGGTGATCGGCGAGCCGGTCGTGTCCACGCCGCTCAACGACCAAAGTTCCTGTTCGCTGCTGTTTTACGACCGACCGCGCGACCATATCGGCTGGCACTACGACTACAACTTTTACAACGGCCGGCATTTCACCGTGTTGTTGCCGTTGGTCAACCGGCATCTCCACGAAGACCGGCTGTCGTCGGCGCAATTGATGATCCGCCAGGACGGCCAGGAAGTGATGGTGCCCACGCCGCTCAATACCTTGATCGTGTTCGAAGGGGCGAAGGTATTCCATAAGGTCACCCGCTTGGAAGAGGATGAGCTGCGGGTGATGCTGAGCATGACCTTCTGTACCCGAGCGCAAGCGTCATTGCTCAAAGGTACGATCCGTCGCTTCAAGGACATCGCCTATTTCGGCGTGCGAGCCTTGTGGAGCTGAGCGGCCGGATTCAGGGACAGGTTTCCCCCTCGCACGCACGACGCCAGTATCCTCATGGATGGTGGGGCTCCGCGTTGCCGACCACTGCCCGCATCGGGGTCAATCGGTTGGTCCAGGGTGCCAGTTGCCGCTGTGGTCGGACGGTTTTTTGTGCCTCGCCGGCGGCGGGTGGAGAAACACGGACAGGACGGCTATCTGTTTGGGATACTGAACCAAACGGGAGCGGGCAATGGTCAGCAGTTATCTGATTTGCGATTTATGCGGGCGGTTCGGGCCGCCGGCCGGTTTTCTGAGCCAAGACGGTTTGCGGCTCTGTTACCAGTGCTGGTATCAGGAACGGTTGGGCGGCGACCCATCGAAGGACGGCGAACCGGGATCGCCACCGCCGGAGGAACCCGGAACTTCGCGGGAACCCGACGCCGACGCCGGTCAGGACGATTAACGGCGTTCGTCGGCCGCCAGCGTTGCGGCGGGCACCGCCGGCTCGGTTGGCGTGGGCGCGGCCTTGCCCAGCCCCAGTTGCGACAGCAACATGCCGGCGAGCATCAGGCCGCAGCCCAGCAGCCCGCGGCCGGGTAAGGCTTCATCCAACAGCAGCCAGCCGCCCAGCGCCGCGAACACGGTTTCCAGGCTGAGGATGATCGCGGCGTGGGACGGCGGGGCGTCGCGCTGAGCCACCACTTGCAGGGTGTAGGCGATGCCGACCGAAAGCAGACCGCCATACAGGATCGGCAGCGTCGCGTCTTGAAGGCCACGCAGGGAGATCGGCTCGATGGCCAGTGCCACGCCCAGGCTCAGCACACCGCAGACGGTGATTTGCAGGCAGGCCAGCAATACCGGCTCGATCCGCCCGGATAGCCAGCCGATCACCAGCACATGCCCGGCCCAGAAAAACGCTCCGGCTAGCACCAAGCCATCGCCTTCGGCCAAGGTCAGGCCGTCGGTCATGGTCAACAGATACAAGCCAACCACGGCCAGCCCCGCGCCGATCCAAGTGCTTGGCGGAGTGGAGTGCCAGAACAAACCCAGTAACGGCACGATGACCACGTACAGACCGGTGATGAAACCGGCTTTGCCGGCGGTGGTATGGACCAGGCCAAGCTGTTGCAGCGTGGCGCCCGCGAACAGGAACAGCCCGGCCAACAGGCTACCGGCGAGAATCGTCCGCCAATTTCTCGGCGAAGCTGGACGGGCGGTGCGCGAGCCGATCAACAGCAGGGGTAGGAGCGACAACGCGCCCAGCAAAAAACGCACCCCGGTGTAGGTGAAGGGACTGACATGGTCCATGCCGACCCGTTGGGCGACGAAGGCGAATCCCCAGATCAATGCTGTCAGCAGCAGCAGGAATTCCGCCTTCAGGCTCTTGAAATTCAACTTGTCGCTTTCCGGGTCTTGGTAAGGGTGGAATCATACCCGACCGGCATGGTATCGACATGAGTCGCTTGGTCGCGGCTTGCCCGGCGCTGGAAAACCCTTATAATCACCCATCCCTCCCTGCCGGGGTGGCGGAATGGTAGACGCAGCGGACTCAAAATCCGCCGGTAGTGATACCGTGAGAGTTCGAGTCTCTCTCCCGGCACCATAAGCAACGATTCCCTACCAATCTCCTTGTGCTCGCCGTGGTATGGCGTGCGCATGAAGGCCGTGCCGTCGCGATCACGGGATGGGGCTTTCGCTGACGGATAGCGGTTTCCCGATCAAACCGAATACTGCAACGAAAGTCAAACGAATGCCCTATGCGAGTAGCTTTCACCCTTCCACGTCTACGTGAAGCGCATGTCGCGTCAGTACGGCTATCCGCTGGACAGGCCGGCGAAAGTCACACCGATGGCATGGACAGGCAAAGTGCCATTCGAGGCATGGATGGTCGCTGGAAACGGCGCCAACCGCTTGTTCCCGTATCCGGCGCAAACCCCCAGCGCCACTGCGTAAAATCCTTGTCATAATTGAAATTTAAGTAAACCAC
>JAGRHI010000233.1 GCA_020445045.1 Candidatus Competibacteraceae bacterium | reverse complement strand
CTATGCGGGTGGCGCGTGACTAAGGTAGTACTCTGCACGGGTAGAACCCATCCGATTACCCACAAATCCCAACTACTTGTATAATATAGATTTTCTAGTATTTGAGAGGTGGTGGCATGGGTTGGGCACGGGAGGAGTTCAAAGACCTGGAGTTGGGGGATGCGCGGCGGAGTCAGCGCTTGATCAAGCTGGTCGATGATCTGTCGGGGCAACCGACGGGGAGCATCCCACTGGCCTGTGGGGGCTGGCCGGAGACCAAGGCGGCCTACCGGTTGCTGGACAATCCGGCGGTGGAGTGGCGTGAGATTCTGGAGGTCCATAGCACGCGGACGGTGGAACGCCTGGCGGGCCAGCCGGTGGTATTGTGCCTTCAAGACACGACCGAACTGGATTTCACCTCGCAACCGGGGATTGCCGGACTGGGGCGGCTGAGCTACGAGGCGCAGCACGGCTTGTACGTGCATCCGACGCTGGCGGTGACACCGACAGGGGTGGCGTTGGGGGTACTCGACGCGTGGATGTGGGCGCGCAAGCCGAAAGACCAGCCCGACCTCAAGGAAAGCACCCGCTGGGTCGAAGGCCACGAGATCGTCGCCGACCTGGCCGACACCGTGCCTGACACCCGGCTGGTCTACATAGCGGATCGGGAAGGCGACCTGCGGGCGCTGATCGACGCTGCGGCCCGGCGCGGCACGTCGGCGGACTGGCTGATCCGTTCCCAGCACAACCGCAAAACGACCAGCGGGGAGAAACTGTGGGATCGGCTGATACAGAGCGAACCGCTCGGAGAGGTCGAATTCACCCTGCCGGCGACGCCGGCCCGCCCGGCCCGATCGGTTCGGCAGACCCTGTATCGCACCGTGGTAACGCTGCCGGCACATCACGGCCAACCCGCTGTACCGGTGACCGCGATCCTGGCCCGCGAGGAACACCCCCCGGCCGGCGAGCCGGCGATTGAATGGCGCCTGCTGACCAATCGGACGGCGGAAACGCTGGAAGATGTGGTGCAACTCATTGATTGGTATCGAAAACGCTGGCTGATCGAAATTTTTTTCCGAATTTGGAAATCGGGCTGCCGGGTCGAAGCGTTGCAGCTGGGCACCTTGGAGCGACTGGAACGAGCCTTGGTCATTTATCTGATCATCGCTTGGCGCATCCTGCACCTGGTGACCTGGGGGCGGGACGGTCCGAATCTGCCCTGCGACGTGGTATTCGATCCCGCCGAATGGCAGGCCGCCTGGATCGTGGCGCACCGCACCCCACCACCCGAAACCCCACCGCCCTTGGGTCAGATGGTGCGGCTGGTCGCCGCCTTCGGCGGCTTTCTCGGTCGCAAACACGATGGCTATCCCGGCCCCAAAGCGCTCTGGGAAGGCATGCAAAAAGTCAGCGCGTTTGCCATTGCTTTTGAGGCCACTCGTACCGTGTATGCCAGAGATGGATGATTTGTGGGTAAACGGATGGGGTAGAACCACAAGAACAGGTGGAGACGAGCGATGCAGAGGAAAGTATTCAGCGCGGAGTTTAAAGCGAAAGTGGCGTTGGAAGCG
>JAGRHI010000232.1 GCA_020445045.1 Candidatus Competibacteraceae bacterium | reverse complement strand
TGGAAATCGCCGTGGACGACAGTTTGGTCGACAAGGTGGTGGAAGCGATCTGCTCCACCGCCAACACCGGCAAGATCGGCGACGGCAAGATCTTCATCATCGATCTGGAGCGCGCAATCCGGATTCGCACCGGCGAAATCGGTCCCAGCGCGTTGTAACCCGCCCGTGAGGCGGCGCATCGGACAGGGCGGAGCCGGCGGCTTCGCCCTTTGCGTTTCAGCGCGGCGGATTCAGATCGATTCGGCTGGTGCTCGCCGCATGAACTCCGGCATGGCAGCGCGGCGCGATGGATTGCGGCGTTGTAATCTGGAACCCTGGCGGGGATGATGTCGTGGTCTCGGTTAACCTTCGGCGGGCAATTGCAGCACTTCCGACAGGGTGTCGAGCGCTTGCATGCTGGCTTGTACCTGCGCCAGTGCCGTCATGGCTTGGTCGTGACCGATGCCGAGCGTGAACATGGCCAGGGCCGGCAAGCGGCTGTTTTCCTCATCCCCCACCCCGATGTAATGCAGCAGGCGGTTGGCGATCAGTACCAGGTTGGAGTATTCCGCATACGGTTGAGTACAGTCTTCATGGTGATGCCAGCGCACGGTGGCGATCACTTCCTCGGGCATGGACCACGATTGCATCAGCCAGGCGCCGATATGCCAGTGCTCGGTGCCCAGGACATAACGCTCGATCGCGCTGACCGGTACATGCCGGTTGACCGCCAGAAACCGGTTGAACAGAAAAAAGCGGGCGGGGAAGACGTGGCCCAGCACCAGGTAGCCAAAATTGTGCAGCAGCCCGCACAAGTAGGCGAGCTCCGATTTGACATCCACCGACTCGGGTAGCAGCTTGGCTAGCTCGCCGACTAGGGATGCGCAGTAGGTGCTGTGCCGCCAGAAGGCTTTCAAACCAACCGGGCCGTCGGCCGGGATGCGAAAGGTCTGACTCATGCTGGAGCCAAGCAACAGGTTGAGCGTGTTATCGACGCCTAGCACCTGCTCGATCGCGGTTTGCAACGAATCCACGATGACCGGATGGCCATGCAACGGCGAGCGGGCCCAATACACCACTTGAGCGGCCAGGCTGGGGTCCCGCTCGACGATGCGAAGGATATCCTGAGCGCTGGTGGTTGGGTGGGCGCGCAGGAGCAGGATCTGCTGCGCGGTTTGCGGCATGACCGGCAGTTCGGTGATGGCCTCGATTCCTTCCCGCAATCCCGTCGGGGTATAACGATTGGTAAGGCTGGTCAGGTTTTGCGGGGTAATGGCCTGCTGGCTGAGCAAGGAGTCGAGATCGTCGACGGGAACCGCGAAGTGTTCCCAACGCGCTTGGCCGAGCAGACTCCGGAAATCGATGTTGCGCATGCCGATCAGGGTGTCGCCACTACCGCCGTCGAAGTAGATTTCATCTTCGTCCGCCAGGATCAAACCATCGTCGGCCAGTCCGGAGATACCGAAAGCTTCGGGCATGGGTGGGTAGGAACCTGCCTTGCAACCTCGGTTTTGGAAAAAACGGCTGGTTTCGGCGCCGTATAGGGGTGCCAGATCGCGCCGCAGTGCTTGGCACAGCATGGAAAAATCCAGGATGTGGCTACCCGGCAGGATGGCCATGACCAAGCCGGAGCTGTCTTTCAACAGAACGATCCGCACCATCCGGCGAAGGGAGAGGTCAAGCCGCGTCGCGACCTGACCGAGCGTTTCACCGCTTGGGCAAGCCAGTGTCCGATAGGGCAGCCGCCGCTGGTCCAAGTAGTTCCGAACGGTATCGGGCAGGTTCATGGTGGTGGCTCTGGAAGGGTATGGCGGTAGTCGTTGCGTCGGTCGGAAAGAGGGCTCAAATATGGGAGAACGGTTGCTTCGGTCCGAAACACGGGATGAGGGTCATGAGTGATCAGCCATGCCCTGGCCGGTGGTGGTCTGGATCATGGTCGGTGCTAGCTGGGGTTCCGCCGGCGGCGCTGGTTTGCGCGACGGCTCGATCACCGGCCACGGACGGGCGGACGGTGGGCGGGAGACATCACGCGGACCGGGAAGGTCCCGTTGAAAGTTGATCTGCCGCTTGGGCAGTTCGGTGTAAAAATCGTATTTAGGCTTGAGCGGCGCGGGCACGATTTCGGGGGCGGCGGGCGGCGGTTGGGGTGCGGCGGAACTGCCGGTCGACGGCGCGGGTTGCTTGGGCGCAACGGTCGAAACCGCCGGATGTTGCTGGGTCCGGTCGTCCTTGATGTAGGCCAGCAAGCCACCGAACAGGCCGACCAGCACCAGCGTCACCACCAGCAGACCATGACGGCGCGCCGACTGCCGGCGGCGCTGCCAGGTCGAGGCGGGTTTGTAGTCGCGTCGGATGCTCACATGACCTCCGGGGCCGAAACGCCCAGCAGGGCGAGGCCGTTTTTGATCACCTGCCGCGTGGCCACGCTCAGATTGAGCCGAGCATCGCGCAGCGCGTCGTCGCTCACCAGGACCCGATGTTCGTTGTAGTACGTGTGAAAGGCGTTGGCCAAATCCCGCAAATAATGCGCCAATTGGTGCGGTTCGTGGTTGAGAGCGGCTGTTTCCACTACTTCGGGGTAGCGCGACAGTGCCACTAGCAGGACTTCCTCGTGCGGCTCGACCAGCAGCGCCAGCCGGGTTTGGCCGCGCGCCGGGTCGTGGGAGAGATCTTTTTCATGCAATTGTCTCAGAACGCTACAAATTCTAGCATGGGCATACTGAATATAGTATACGGGATTGTCCTTGGATTGCGACTTGGCCAAGTCGAGATCGAAATCCAGATGCTGCTCGCTCTTGCGCATGACGTAAAAGAAACGGGCGGCGTCGTTGCCGACTTCCTGGCGCAATTCGCGCAAGGTGACGAACTCGCCGGAGCGAGTGGACATCTGCGCTCGTTCTCCGTTACGGTAAAGGATGGCGAACTGCACCAGCAGTACGTCCAGCCGGTCGGGATTTTCGCCCAGCGCTTGTAGCGCGGCCTTGACTCGCGGGATGTAGCCGTGATGGTCGGCGCCCCAGACGTCGATGACCCAGTCGAAGCCACGCTCGAACTTTTCCAGGTGATAGGCGATATCCGAAGCGAAGTAGGTGGTCTGGCCGTTTTCCCGCTGCACCACCCGGTCCTTCTCGTCGCCGAAGGCGCTGGAGCGAAACCAGAGCGCCCCATCTTGCTCGTAAACGTAATCCGTATCGCGCAGCCGGTTGATGGTTTTGTTGACCGCGCCGCGTTCCGTCAGGGTGAGCTCGGAATACCATTCATCGTAGAGCACGCCGAACTCCAGCAAGTCGTCGCGGATGTCATCCAAAATGGTGTTCAGGCCCAGTTCGAAAATGTAGCGGTAGTGGTGGGCGCCCAGCAAGGCGCGGGCACGCTCGACTAGGGCGTCGATGTGGGCTTCCTTGTCGCCAGGCGCGACCACCTCGCCCGCTTCGTTGCGGGTCTCGTCCGGCGGCATGTCCTGGAACACCTGCGCCGCCGAAGCCACATAGGCGCCGCCGTGTTCGGCGTGGAGGCGGACGGCGATGTCGCGCACGTAATCGCCTCGATACCCGTTGCTGGGAAAGCGAAACCGTTCGCCGCAGTGCTCCAGATAGCGCAGCCAGACGCTGACGGCCAGGATGTTCATCTGCCGGCCGGCGTCGTTGACGTAGTATTCGCGGTGAACCCGGTAGCCGATCGCTTCCAGCAGGTTGGCGACGGTGGCGCCGAACGCCGCGCCGCGGCCGTGGCCGACATGCAGCGGGCCGGTGGGGTTGGCGGAGACGAACTCCACCTGTACCCGCTGGCCGCCACCGAGCGCGCTCCGGCCGAAACCGTCCCGCCGTTCGAGGATTTCGCCGACCGTCGCTTGATAGGCGGCGGGCGCCAGGAAGAAATTGATGAAACCGGGCCCAGCGATGTCCACCTTGGCGACATGGGCGGAGGCGGGCAGGGTTGCCGCGATGCGTTCGGCCAGTTCGCGGGGCTTGCGGCGGGCGGTTTTGGCCAGGGCCAGCGCGATGGTGCTGGCGAAATCGCCGTGCGTGCGGTCGCGGGTACGTTCCAGTGGAATCGAGGATGGATCGACATCGACCAGCACCCCCTCCCGTTGGAGTTGTTGGAGCGCTTGGGCGATGAGGTGGTGCAGATGCGTTTTCAAGGGGAAAGCCTCATGGGGGTTTTCCGGTTAACTGATCATCCCCAGTTTGAAGTGATAGGTGATGAATTTTTTGAATTCGTTGACGATCTTGAACGAATCGCGCAGCACTTCCCGTTGCAGTTTGTTGAGATCCTTGGGGTTCAGGTAATTGTCTTGCGGTATTCCCTGTTTGATTTTGCGCAGACCGGCCTCGGCGCGCAAGGTGGACAGATAGGTGAAGACTTCGATCAGTTCAACGCCGAAGGAGGGTTTGAACAGATTCCGTTGGCTTAAGGCCATGATGCGGTCCACGGTATGGGTCTGCGGCAAC
>JAGRHI010000231.1 GCA_020445045.1 Candidatus Competibacteraceae bacterium | reverse complement strand
CTTCCGCCGCCTCGACCAGCAGGAACGGGTGCGGTTGCAAGGTGTAATCGTCGCCGATCACTTCCAGCTTCAACCACGATGTCTCGAAAATTTCCCGCCCCATCTCGGCGGTGGTCACGGCTTCCTTCACGGTCTTGCAACCGGCGGTATTCGGCAGGATCTGTACCCCCAGCGCCTTGATCGTGGACCAGAAACGGTTTCCGGTTCGCTCGGTCGCCGACTCCCGCCGCAGCGAAACGGTCACGATTTCGGCGCCCGAAGCGGCGATGGCCTGTTGCAGCACCGCCAGCGACGGATAACGGGCGGTTCCCAGCAGCAGCCGTGAACGCAACTGGCGGCCCCCAATATCCCAGATTGGTGGGTTCGAATCGGCCACTGCTAACCTCCCTGCATCGGCGCCACGATTTCCAGGCGATCCCCGTCCTGAAGCTGACGGGTGGCATAGTCGCCACGCGGCACGAATTCGTCGTTACGCGCCACCGCGATCCGCGCGCCTTCGTAGCCCAAATCGCGGATGGCTTCCGCCAGCGAACGGGGACTTTCCAAGGTTTTCTGCTCTCCGTTGACTTCGATGATCATGCACGACCTCAACAACGTATTCTCGGATTACCGCAACGGTGCGCATTCTAGCGCGGGGCGGGCGCGTCCCAAAGCTTCGCCGTCTCGGCGGGCCGGCGCTGGTCGCGAATGAAGGTTGCGACGGTCTCCGCGACCAACGGGCTGAGCAGATAGCCGTGCCGGTACAATCCGTTGATGCGCAACAGCTTGTCTTGCTGGACGATGCGCGGCAAATGATCGGGCAGGGTCGGCCGGCACTGGACCTTCATCTCCACGATCTCCGCTTCGGCGAAAGCCGGGTGCAAGGCGTAGGCCGCCGAGAGCAGTTCCAGGGCGGAGCGGACGGTCACGGGCCGCAACGAGTCGCTTTCGATGCTGGTCGCCCCGACCACGAAACGATTTCCAGGACGCGGCACAATGTACAGCGGATAGCGGGGGTGCATCATGCGGATCGGACGGCGCAGCCGAACCTCGTCGCCGCGCAAGGCCAGAATCTCGCCTCGAACGCCCCGCAAATCCGTCATCTGGTCACCGGCCGCCAACCCCCGACAATCCAACACCCAGTCGAAGGTCTGGCGTTCGCCCCGCGCCGTGATCGCTCCCGGCGCCAAATCCTGAGCCTCGGTCTCGAAACACAACGTCGCGCCATTTTGGCGTAGCGTTTCGACCAAGGACGGCAGCAAGGAACGCGGGTCGATCTCGCCTTCTGGAGAGAGGTACAGACCTTCGCCGAAGCGGCCTTCCAGTTCGGGTTCCCACTCGCGCAGCTCGTCGCGCCGCAACCATTGCAGATGCGTGCCGAAGCCAGCGTGCTCGATCCGCTCGGCCAGATGTTGCACGCCCGCCCGATCCCGATGATGCGCGACCACCAGCGTGCCTTCGCAGCTCATGTGCACGGGTTGGGCGAGCGTCGGCACGATCCGTCGCCATAACGCGAGGGCGGAGACGCCCCAACGGGCGACTTCGACCTCCGCCTCGCTCAACTCGCAGTACGGAGCCAGCATCCCCGCCCCGACATGGCTGCAATGATGGTCCAGGCGCTCGCCACCCCGTTCGAAGAGGGTGATCCGATGCCCTTGGCGTTGCAAGCACAGGGCCTGGGTCAGACCGGTAATTCCCGCGCCGATCACAGCGATCTGGTAGGGGTGCACTTCATCTTCTCCAAGATGGGGTGGGCAACTGCGTCAACGGCCGCCGTTTCAAGGCAACAGCACGGTGGAACCGGTGGTCTTGCGCGCTTCCAGGTCGCGATGCGCGCGGGCGGTTTCGGCCAACGGATAGGTCTGCCGCACTTCGATTCTGACCGCCCCGCTGGAAACCACCTCGAACAGCTCGGCGGCGCTGGCCAGCAAATCCTCACGCTGGGCCGTGTAGGCCATCAAGCTGGGCCGGGTGAAGAACAGCGAACCCTTGGCGGCCAAAATTCCCGGCTCGAACGGCGGCACCGGCCCCGAGGCGTTGCCGAAGCTGACCATCATGCCCAGCGGCCGCAGACAATCCAGCGAACCCATGAAAGTCTCCTTGCCGACCGAATCGTAGACCACCGCCACGCCCTGGCCGCCGGTGATTTCCCGCACCCGTTCCACGAAATTCTCGCGGCTGTAGACAATGACGTGATGGCAGCCGTGGGCGCGGGCCAATTCGGCTTTCTCGTCGTTGCCCACCGTGCCGATCACGGTCGCGCCCAGATGCCGCGCCCACTGGCTGGCGATCAGTCCAACCCCGCCGGCGGCGGCGTGCAACAGGATGGCGTCACCCGCTTGCACCCGGTAGGTGCGCCGCAGCAGGTATTGCGCGGTCATGCCTTGCAGCATCATCGCGGCGGCGGTTCGATCGTCGATGGCGCCGGGCAGCGCCACCACCCGATCGGCCGGGATCAGTCGGGCTTCGGCGTAGGCGCCGACCGGAGGGCTGGCATAGGCGATCCGGTCGCCAGGCTTGAATTCGGTCACCCCCTCGCCGACCGCCTCCACCTGTCCCGCGCCTTCCATGCCCAGCGTCCAGGGCAGTGATGGCAAGGGATACAGACCGGTGCGGTGATAGACGTCGATGTAGTTGAGACCGACGGCGCCGTGGCGCACCCGCAGCTGGCCGGGGCCGGGCTCCCCCACTTCGACCTCTTCCCAGCGCAACACTTCGGGACCGCCGTATTCATGAATGCGAATGGCTTTGGGCATGACCTTCTCCTCAATGAAATTCAGAACCTTCGTAAGGCTAGGTGAATGCGTGCTGAATATTTCCTCTCCCAACATTGAGGAAGAGGGATAATTTAGCGAGAAGAAAAGGTAGGGCCGCTTGGTTTAGGGAGGGGGTACTTTTTTTGAGTCTCAATAACACGCCGGATTAATTGATCGGCCTTGCTATTGATACCCGGCAAAGGAGGAGAATGCGATGGTTCACGAGGAACTATCGGTTTTTGGATTGGTGCATTGGGTTTGCTCATTTTCATCCTCAGTGTGGTTGATTTCGCTCTGGAGAGCGATAGTTAAATTGGATACCCAGGGTATATCACGGCCAGGTTGTGCATGTTGGTACAGCATCTCACCAAATTGCTCTTCGTTTGGTTCAGTAGCACGAACATTGACAAAGAGGTCACGAGCTTCTTTTCGATCAACAACAAAACCGTGAGAAGGATAACCCGTCACCAAACGGGCCAAAGCATCCGGTTTCAAGTTATGATCATAATTATCAAGGCGCTCCCCATATTCATAAGCAATCGCAATAGCCCGCTGAACTTCACCTAGCGTTAGTGGGTCGATGTGAGCATAAATAGGGGAGAAAACTCCCACCGTCAATTTGCATGCGATCTCTGCCGCCGTTCTTGCCGTAATGCCGCTGCCAACCTTGATATCGATCAGGTAACGGGTGAAAAAACTGAGTGTCTCTTCTCGCAAGACTCGAAGCGATTGCATAATATCTAGACCCGAGCTGCGCTCAAAAATTTCGTCGGGCTTGCTTAGTTGTACATCTAGCGGTCCCAGTTCGCCACGATCACTGATGATCAACGATGTCGCACCGATCAACAGCAGCGTTCCGGCGCTCTTACATTCGCGAGGGATAAAAATATGCAGTTTTTCATAATTGTGGCGCAATGCTCGGGCGATTCGATAAGCCGCATCAGCATCGCCACCGTATGTCGCTAAAAAAAGACAGGCATTCTTTTTAGGAACATGAGCTACGCAACACTGCGTAATCAGATCATAACCTTCTCGTGAAATCGGTCCTGCATAGTAGAAAACATCAGCATTATGCTGAGTAGCTATTTGTTCGACGAGCGTCATAAGCGAGTTCATAACTTTATTTCTAATAGCGGAGGGTTGGTATGGTAGCACTTGGAAAATCCGCGCGTCACTCTTGTATCCAAACAGGTTTGGATCATCCCAGCCACCGCCGGGCATTGCGGAATAGCCGCAACCAAGGCCCGTCTTCACTCCAACCATCGGGATGCCAGGAATGCTGCACCGTGCGGAACAGCCGCTCCGGATGCGGCATCAGGATGGTGAAACGGCCGTCGCGGCTGGTCAGGCCTGTGATGCCGCCCGGCGAGCCGTTGGGATTGGCCGGGTAGCTTTCGGCCGGCTTACCGTGGTGGTCCACGAAACGCAGCGCGACCAAACCCGCCGCCAGCGCCGCATCCGCGCCGCCCGCATCGCGGAACTCCGCCCGTCCCTCCCCGTGCGCCACCGCGACCGGCAGCCGCGAGCCCTCCATGCCGCGCAGGAACAGCGACGGCGACGGCAACACCTCCACCAGGCTCAAGCGCGCTTCGAACTGCTCCACCCGATTGCGCACGAAACGCGGCCATGGTTCGGTACCCGCGATCAGTTCATGCAGATTGGACAACATCTGGCAGCCGTTGCAGACCCCCAGCGCGAAACTGTCCGGACGGGCGAAGAACGCGGCGAACTGCTCGCGGGCGCGGGAGTTGAACAGGATCGACTTGGCCCAGCCCTCGCCGGCGCCCAGCACGTCACCGTAGGAAAATCCGCCACAGGCCGCCAGCCCGTGAAAATCGGCCAGCGAAACCCGCCCGGCCATGATGTCGCTCATGTGCACGTCCACCGCCGCGAAACCAGCCCGGTCGAAGGCCGCCGCCATTTCGACCTGACCGTTGACACCCTGCTCGCGCAGGATGGCCATCCGCGGACGCGCGCCGTTGGCGATGAACGGGGCCGCCACATCCTCGGCGGGATCGAAGCTCAACCGTGCGTTCAAACCAGGATCGGCCGGGTCGCAGGCGGCGTCGAACGCCTCGCGGGCACACTCGGGATGGTCGCGCAGCGCTTGCAGCCGATAACTGGTTTCCGACCACAGCCGCCGCAGTTCGGCCCGGCTGGCGGCAAACACGGTCTCGCCGGCATGGCGCAGAACCAATCGGTCCTGGTCGTTCGGGGCACCGATGACGTGGCTGCACTCGCCCAAGCCGGCGGCGACCAAGCGTCCCAACACCACGCCGCGATCCCGCGCCCGCACCTGCACCACCGCACCCAGTTCCTCGGTGAACAACGCCGGCAGCAACTCCTCGCCCAGATCGTCCAACAGCACCGTCACTCCGCAGCCACCGGCGAACATCATCTCCGCCAGCACCGCCAGCAAGCCGCCG
Organism: Candidatus Competibacteraceae bacterium; assembly: GCA_020445045.1. Taxonomy (GTDB): domain Bacteria; phylum Pseudomonadota; class Gammaproteobacteria; order Competibacterales; family Competibacteraceae; genus Competibacter. The sequence goes on along the minus strand of JAGRHI010000231.1, from coordinate 3,120 downwards.
TCGGAACGGTCGTGATAGGCCAGCAACCGCCCGGCGCCGTTGAGTTCCTGAATCGCCGCAAAGAAAGCCACCAAGTCTTCCGGCCTGTCCACGTCAGGAACAACGTCGCCCAACTGATTGTAAACCTGCGCCAACGCCGAACCGCCCAACCGATTCCGGCCACGGCCAAGATCGATCAGGATCAGATCGGTATCGCCCCGGTCAGTGCGTAATTGCGGCGTCAGGGTATGGCGCGGGTCCCGCGCTGGCGCGAAGGCGGAGACGATCAGCGACAGCGGCCCCACCACGCTCTTGCGTTCGCCGCCCGCGTCCCAGACCGTTTTCATCGATAACGAATCCTTGCCGACCGGAATGGCGATGCCCAGCGCCGGGCACAGTTCCATCCCCACGGCCCAGACGGTATCGAACAGCCGGGCATCCTCGCCGGGGTGACCGGCCGCCGCCATCCAGTTGGCCGACAGCTTGACATCGCCCAGTTGGTCGATGCGGGCGGCGGCGATGTTGGTCAGCGCCTCGCCAACCGCCATCCGGCCGGAGGCCGGTGCGTCCAGCAGCGCCAACGGCGCGCGCTCACCCATGGCCATCGCTTCGCCGGTGTCGGCATCGAAACTGGTGGCGGTCACCGCCACATCGGCCACCGGCACCTGCCACGGTCCGACCATCTGGTCGCGGCAGACCAGGCCGGTCACGGTGCGATCGCCGATGGTGATCAGGAAACTCTTGTCGGCCACCGCCGGGAAGCGCAGCACCCGCGCCGCCGCTTCGTCCAGTTCGACGCCCGCCAGATCGAGCGCCCCAGACGCGGCCAGCTCGCGCGCCACCTCGCGCAGCAGCTTCGGCGGTTTGCCGAACAGCACGTTCATCGGCAAATCCACCGCCCGGTTATCGAACTGGCGATCATCGACCGTCAAGCGTGGTGCTTCCGTGGCGGTGCCGATCACCGCATACGGACAACGCTCGCGTTCGCACAACGTTTTGAAAACTCCCAACCCCTCGGCGGCAATGGCCAATACATAGCGCTCCTGGGCTTCGTTGCACCAGATCTGCATCGGTGACATGCCGGGGTCGTCGTTCGGCACGTCACGCAGCTCGAAGCGCCCGCCCCGCCCGGCGTCGTGGACGATTTCCGGCACGGCGTTGGACAGCCCGCCCGCGCCGACATCGTGAATCGAGAGGATGGGGTTGGCCGCGCCCAGCGCCGCGCAACGGTCGATGACTTCCTGGGCGCGACGCTGGATTTCCGGATTGCCGCGCTGCACCGAAGCGAAATCAAGCTCCGCGTGCGAACTGCCGGCCGCCATGCTGGAGGCCGCGCCGCCACCCAGTCCGATCAGCAACGCCGGCCCGCCCAAGGCAACGATGGCGGTGCCCAGCGGCAGCGCGGCCTTGTGGACATGCGGTTCGCGGATATTGCCCAATCCGCCGGCGATCATGATCGGTTTGTGATAGCCACGCCGCTGTCCGTCGGGACCGTCTTCCTCGAAACCGCGGAAGTAACCGGCCAGGTTGGGGCGGCCGAACTCGTTGTTGAACGCCGCCGCGCCGATGGGGCCTTCGAGCATGATGTCCAACGCCGAGACGATACGGTCCGGTTTACCGTAATCCCGTTCCCAGGGCTGGACGAAATCGGGAATGCGCAGATGCGAGACCGAAAAACCGCACAAGCCGGCCTTGGGTTTGGCGCCGCGCCCGGTGGCGCCTTCGTCGCGGATCTCGCCGCCGGAACCGGTCGCCGCGCCGGGGAAGGGCGAAATGGCGGTCGGGTGATTGTGCGTCTCCACCTTCATCAGGATATGCACGTCTTCCGGGTGATAGCGGTACTGATTGTCGGCCGGATCGGGGAAAAAACGCCCGGCGGGAAATCCCGTCATCACCGCCGCGTTATCGTGGTAGGCCGACAGCACATCGGTGGGGTGGCACTCGTGGGTGTGGCGGATCATCGCGAACAGCGAGCGATCTTGCGCGACGCCATCGACGATCCAGTCGGCGTTGAAGATCTTGTGCCGGCAATGCTCCGAATTCGCCTGCGCGAACATCATCAGTTCCACATCGGTGGGGTTGCGTTCCAGACGGATGAAGCTGTCGAGCAGATAGTCGATTTCGTCCTCCGACAGCGCCAATCCCAGTTCGCGGTTGGCGATCACCAGGGCATCGCGCCCACCGCCGAGCAGGTCCACGCTGGTCAGCGGCGCCGGTTCGGCCTGGGCGAACAGCAGGGCGGGATCGTCGTTCGGCTCCAGCACGGCCTCGGTCATGCGGTCGTGCAGCAACGGTTTCAGGAGCGTCTGCTCCTCGGCGGTCAACGCCCGTGCCGATTCGAGATAATAAGCCACGCCACGTTCGATGCGGCGGACGTGTTGCAAGCCGCAGTTATGGGCGATGTCGGTGGCTTTGGACGACCAGGGCGAGCGGGTGCCGGGACGGGGCACGACCAGGAAGGTAGGCTCGCCGCCGAGATGGCGCTGAGTCACGATGGGACCGTATCGAAGCAATCGCTCCAATACCTCGCGATCATGCGTGAGCAAGCGGCCGTCCACGAAATGGACGAACTCGGCGTGGACCGCGGTGACCACTGGAACCCGCCGACGCAACGCGGTCAGCAGCTTCTCCAGACGGAACGGCGACAGGGCGGGGCTTCCACGGAAACGCAGCATCGCGAACACTCTCCTGGATCGGCTGGAAAGCGTGGATGATAGCAGCAATCGCCGATTCACCGGCCATGGTGGGGCGTTACGAACCCGGACAAGCTCGTCATGTGGCTCTGAACGGCGGGCTCGGGCACGGCCATTCGCCGGGCCGGGAGCGGTATCCGCGTCCTACTTCCCCACCCGCAACAGGCTGCTCAAGCCCTGCTGGTCGAGGAACAGATTGGCGTGCTCCCGGATGGCGGTGGCGTTGTCCATCCGCATCGCCTCGGCGAGCATATCCTGAGCGGCATCATGGCGAATGCTGCGGATCATCCACTTGATCTTGAGCAGGCTGCCCAGATTCATGCTCAGGCTATCCACGCCCATCGCCATCAACAACAGGGCGGACGCCGGGTCGCCGGCCATCTCGCCGCATACGCCGACCGGCTTGCCAGCGGCCTGGCCACTCTCGACCACCTGGCGGATCGCCAGC
>JAGRHI010000230.1 GCA_020445045.1 Candidatus Competibacteraceae bacterium | reverse complement strand
CATCCTTCAAACAGCAGGATGGCTTTCGCTATCACGCCCGCGATCTGGCGGTCGTTCGTGGCCGACAACTCGGGATTCCGGTGGTACTGGGCTCGGCCACCCCGGCTTTGGAAAGCCGTCACAACGCCGAGCGCGACCGCTACCGCTTACTGCAACTGCCGGAACGGGTCGGCGGCGGCGCGGAAGCACCCATCGAAATTCTGGACGTGCGTCGCCAACCGATGGCCGAGGGACTGTCGCGGCCACTGCTGGAGCGAATGCGGATCCATCTGGCCCGCAACGAGCAGGTGTTGCTATTCCTCAACCGGCGCGGCTTCGCCCCGATTCTGCTCTGCCACGAATGCGGTTGGCTGAGTCAATGCCGCCACTGCGACGCCCGCATGACCTTGCATCTGCGCCAGCGCCGGCTGATCTGCCACCACTGCGGCGACAGCCAGCCGGTGGATGCCGCCTGCCCGCTCTGCGGTAGCGTGGACCTGCGGGCGCTCGGCCACGGCACCGAACGCCTGGAGGCCGCACTGCGGCGGGAATTTCCAGAGACTGACCTCACCCGCATGGATCGCGACAGCACCCGCCGCCGCGGCAGTCTGGAAACTCTGCTGGCCGACATTCACGACGGGGGTCGCCGCATCCTGATCGGTACCCAGATGCTGGCCAAGGGCCATCACTTCCCCGAGGTGACCCTGGTGGGGATCGTCGATGCCGACCAGGGGTTGTACGGCATCGACTTTCGGGCCGGCGAGCGCATGGCGCAATTGGTCCTTCAGGTCGCCGGCCGCGCCGGCCGCGCCGAAAAGCCGGGCGCGGTCATCATTCAGACCCACCACCCCGACCACCCGTTGCTGCATGTGCTGGTATCCCAGGGTTATCCGGCGTTCGCGGCGGCGGCGCTGGCGGAGCGGCAAGCGGCATGGCTACCCCCGTTCGCCCATCAGGCGCTGCTGCGGGCGGAAGCGGCCGAGCCGGAGCGGGCCACCGCGTTTCTACGAGCCGCGCGGACGCTGGCCGATCTCTGTGCCGACGGGGTCGAACTGCTGGGTCCGGCGCCCGCGCCGATGGAGCGCCGGGCCGGTCGCTTCCGAGCGCAGCTACTGCTACAAGCGGCGCGGCGTCAGGATCTGCATCGTTTCCTGGATCCCTGGATCGCGCGATTGCGGGCGGAGCACGCGGATCGCCGGGTACGCTGGTCCTTGGATATCGACCCGGCGGAACTCTTCTGAACGCCCTCCTGAAATCGCATCGCCCACCCGTCCGCTCCATCCTTCGGACCAAGTCGCGCGCAATCAATGATCGAATCAGAATAAATCAATGTAAATCAAAATATTAAAAATTTTAAACCCGGAAAATGCGCAACGATTTCCCACAACTGATTTTCAACAATTTCAAAGCATTGAAAAAATAACTTCGTCACCGACCCTTTACTTGACGAGGGATACGACTAGACTTTTTGAGGCTTGCGGGGTTTCTCCGCAGCCAAGAGCAACCACTAAAGGACGTGGTGTGGCGGGATTGATTCCTGGGAGGCATCTGAATCCGGTGAGTCCACCCCCACCCGCGGTCGCGTTCAAACCGCAAGTCCCGCTCATCACGACATCCCCGTCATTTCACCTACCACCGATGGGAAATAACGATGCAAGACGACATGATTCACAAGATAAAAAGTAATCCGAAGTATCACGAACTGGTTTCCAAACGCAATTCGTTCAAATGGATTATGGCGATCATCATGTTGGTGGTCTACTACGCCTTCATCCTGACGATTGCCTTCGATAAGGAATTCATGGCCCAACCGCTCTCGGCCGGTTCCGTCACCACCATCGGCATCCCGATTGGCGTCGCGGTGATCATCTTCGCTTTTGTCCTGACGGGCATCTACGTCTTCCGGGCCAATGCCGTCTTCGACAAGCTCACCCGCGAAATCAAGGAGGAAGTGCTATGAGTTTCTGGAAGCGCATTTTCCCGACGATCCTCTTGATGCTTGTCGCTGGCAGCGCCTTGGCCGCCGGCGGCGACCTGGGCGCAGTCAAGAAGTCGGCGGTCAACATTCCCGCCATCATCATGTTCCTGGTGTTTGTCGCTCTCACCCTGGGTATCACCTACTGGGCGGCGCAACGCACCAAGACCGCCAAGGACTTTTACGCCGCCGGCGGCGGCATCACCGGCTTCCAGAATGGCTTGGCAATCGCGGGCGACTACATGTCCGCCGCTTCATTCCTGGGTATTTCCGGCCTAGTGTTCCTGAACGGCTATGACGGATTGATCTATTCGGTCGGCTGGCTGGTCGGCTGGCCCATCATCATGTTCCTGATCGCCGAACAGCTTCGCAACCTCGGCAAATACACCTACGCCGACGTGGTGTCCTATCGCTTCGAGCGGGTGCCGATGCGCACCCTGGCGGCTACCGCCGCGCTGATCGTGGTGATTCTGTACCTGATCGGCCAGATGGTCGGCGCCGGTAAATTGATCCAGTTGCTGTTCGGCCTGGATTATGTCTATGCAGTCATCATCGTGGGTGTGCTGATCATCATTTATGTCACCTTCGGCGGCATGTTGGCCACCACTTGGGTGCAGATCATCAAGGCGGGACTGCTGCTGACCGGCGCCACCGTCATTGCCTTCGGCGCCCTGTACCTGGCCTCGGATGGCAGCATGAGTCCCGAGAAGATGTTTGCAAACGCCATTAAGGTACACCCCAAGGGCGACGCGATCATGGGACCGGGCACGTTGGTCACTAGCCCCATTGAAGCCATCTCACTAGGCTTGGCGCTGATGTTCGGCACCGCCGGTCTGCCACACATCCTGATGCGCTTCTTCACGGTGGGCAACGCCATCGAGGCACGCAAGTCGGTATTCTTCGCCACCGGCTGGATCGGCTATTTCTACATCCTGACCTTCCTGATGGGCTTTGGCGCCATCGTGCTGCTGACCGGCAACCCGGACTTTGCCGATCCCTCGGCGACGGGCGGCATCATCGGCGGACAGAACATGGCGGCGGTCAATCTCGCCAAAGCGGTGGGCGGCAACGCGCTGCTCGGCTTCATCTCGGCGGTGGCTTTTGCGACGATTCTGGCGGTAGTGTCCGGTCTGACCCTGGCCGGCGCTTCGGCGATTTCCCATGACCTGTACGCCAACGTGTGGGCACACGGCAATGTGGATGAGCAACATGAAGTGCGGGTGTCCAAGATCGCCACCGTGGTGCTGGGCATCATCGCCATCTTCCTCGGCATTGCCTTCGAGAAACAAAACGTCGCCTACCTGGTGGCGCTGACCTTCTCGGTGGCGGCCAGCGCCAACTTCCCCATTTTGTTCATGTCGATCTACTACGGCAAGATGACCACTCGTGGCGCGTTGATCGGCGGCTGGCTGGGCCTGATCAGTGCCAGTGTGCTGGTGTTCGTCGGCCCGACGGTGTGGAGGGATATCCTCCATATGGGCGATCCGATCTTCCCGCTCAAGTTCCCGGCGCTGTTCTCGATGAGCATCGCCTTCCTGGGCATCTGGATCGGTTCGATCACCGATGGCAGCGAACGTGCCAAGCGGGAACATGAAGCCTTCGAAGCGCAGGACGTGCGTTGCCAGACCGGCATCGGTGCCGAGGGCGCGGCCAGCCACTAGGCAGTGGTCCACCCGGTCGGGAGGTCGCCGCGCAAGTGCGGCGATCGTCTGAGCCCGGTCGAATCCTGCTATGATTGAGCCCCTTCCGGTTCGCGCCGCGAAGGGGTTCTTGTTTGACCACTCGGAATCGAACCACCGCCGTGACTATCCCGGACCATCAGGCATTCCTTGCACGCCTTGCTCCCTTTAACCAGCTTTCCGAAACGGATCTGGCGCGCCTTGCCGACCAACTGAAGGTCGGCCACTTTCAACCAGGCGAAATCTTACAGAAGGCGGGTGAAGTCCCCGCCTGCCTCTACCTCATCGTCGACGGCTTGGTCTACGAGGTGGACGGCGACCCCACGCTTCCGAGTCGCACGAGCACGGAGACCGCCGCGCTCGCCAACGATGAGCCACCCATGTGGTGCGTGATCGCCCTGTATGGCGCCGAAGATGTCTTTGACGCCGGCGCCTTGCTGGAAGGCACGGGTACGCACAGCTTTGTGGTCGGCAAGCCAACCCGCTGCTTGCGGATGTCACGACCGGTCTTCCTGCAAGCTGTCCAGAATCATCCATCGCTGGCTGCTTTCTACAACCAGAAAATCTCCCAGCGACTCGCCATCCTGCGCGAAACCGACGACCGCCAGGAATTGGCGGCATTCACCATCGCCAGGATTCAGGACGTCTATATTCATCCGCCGGTCTTCGTGACCGCCGAAGCGTCCATACACGAAGCCGCGTTGGCGATGAAAGCCCACAAAACCAATTCGGTGCTGGTCCAGTATGGCGATGAGGTCGGCATCGTCACCGCCACCGATCTACGGGAAGCGGCCATCATCCAGCGGCGCTCCGTGGACGAAGCCATCGGACCGCTCGCCACCTATGACCTGATCGACATGGAGCCGGGGGATTTTCTGTTCAATGCCCTGCTGCGAATGACCCATCACAACATCAACCGGCTGGTGATCCGCGACGGCAAAACCATTCACGGCATTCTCGAACAGATCGATCTGCTCAGTTACCTTTCCAACCACTCACATCTGATCGCCCTGCAAATCGACCGGGCGCGCTCCCGGGAAGATCTGAAGTGGGCCAGCCACGATCTGGTCAACGTGATCCGTGACCTGCACGACAAGGGCATCAAAATCCGCTACATCATGCAACTGGTGTCGGAACTCAACAAGAAACTGTTGCGCAAGCTGTTTGCCCTGATCGCACCGCCGGTACTGCTGGAAAACGCCTGCCTGCTGGTGCTGGGCAGCGAAGGCCGCGAGGAGCAGGTGCTGAAGACCGATCAGGATAATGCCCTGATCCTACGCGACGGCTTCAGTTACCCCGACCTGGAGCGAATCACCCGCGAATTCACCGAAAGCCTGATCGATTTCGGCTATCCGCGCTGTCCCGGTAACATCATGGTGTCGAACCCGTACTGGAGCAAATCGGTTGCCGCCTTCAAGGATGAACTGTTTCAATGGATCGTCCAACCGACTCACGATGCCTTTCTGCAATTCGCCATCTTCTTCGACGCCACGGCGGTGGCCGGCGACGAAAACTTACTGCGCCATGTCAAGGACCACATGTATCGTTTGCTCGGCGATCATCGCTCCTTCTACAGCCAGTTCGCCAAATCCACCGTCGCGTTCGAAACGCCGCTGGGGTTCTTCACCAATTTCGTGGTCGAAAAAGA
>JAGRHI010000229.1:17492-17813 GCA_020445045.1 Candidatus Competibacteraceae bacterium | reverse complement strand
TGGCGCGCTTGCTGGCCGCCGCCGACCGACGCGGCATGGTCGTGGTGGCCGCGACCCTGGAAGGCCGTGACGAACCCGGTTTTCCCGCCTCGCTCGAAACGGTGATTCCGGTGATGGCCTGTGACGCGAACGGCCGCATCCAGGCGCCCCACTGGCGGGGTCCGAGCTTCGTGGCGGCGGCGCCCGGTATCGAGGTGGTCGCCCCCATTCCCCACGACCGTCACACCCTGATTTCCGGCAGCTCCCTGGCCGCCGCGCACGTCAGCGGCGTGGTGGCGCTGCTCCTGCAACAGACACCGGACCTCACACCCCGCCAGATTA
>JAGRHI010000229.1:0-17411 GCA_020445045.1 Candidatus Competibacteraceae bacterium | reverse complement strand
ATGCCTGCGCCGCGCTGGCCCGACACGCCCCAGGGCTGACGTGCCACTGAATGGCGAGTTGCCTTACGCGGCTCACCCTCAGACGCTCGACCGCGCGAGCCAGCAGACTTGACACAAATCGTTACAAGACCACTTTTTTAAAAATGTTATTTTATCGAACGTGTATAAAATGCTTTGTGGACAATTGAATAACGAACATAGGATCACTCATATGCACAGCACATTTAGCCTTCCCATCTTCACGCAAATAGGGCGCGCTTTGGTTTTGATCGCGGTGCTCACCGGTTCCTGGGCACAAGCCGCGGTCCTGAGCACCGAGGAAATACAAACCCTGAGTTTAATGCGCGAAGAAGAAAAGCTGGCCCGCGACGTTTACCTGACCCTGAACGAAGCTTGGTCGCAACCGGTATTTGCCAACATCGCCCAATCCGAGCAGCAGCACATGGATGCAATCCTGGTTCTGCTCGAACGCTACCAGCTCACCGATCCCGCGCTGCCAACGAGGGGCTTGTTCAGCGACGCGGAATTGCAAGCTCTGTACGATGAATTGGTCATCCGAGGCCAGCAGTCCGTTACGGAGGCGTTGTACGTGGGCGCCGCGATCGAGGAGATCGATATTCTCGACCTGGAAAAGGCCATCGCCGAGACTGACCAAGCGGATTTGCGCCAGACTTATGAAAACCTGCTGGCGGCTTCCGGCAACCATCTACGGGCGTTCGTGCGCAATATCGAGGCTCAGGGCTTGGTCTACGAGCCCCAGTACCTGGATATCGAACAACTGGAGACGATTTTGGCGACGCCGACGCAACGCCTAAATCGGGGTGGACGCAACCAGAGAGGCGGACGTTGACACAGATCGCGCCAATCGGCGGTTGGGGTCGCTGAACTCGTAGCCCAGTTGGGCCTGGATGTCCACTCGCCCGGCACCGACTGGGGGTGACGTGGTCAAAGTTAACCCGAATATTTCATAAAACCGCCATCGGCGCCAGAGGCCGACCTACGGCATCGGATTCAAGGCGTGACCGACATTGACGGACGGGTTATCGGAACCCGGATGGGTAACGGAAGTCGAGGTGGTCCCGGCTAACCGGGTGTCGCGGTCATGCCTGCGGGTACCGTGGCGACCCGACGGGCAGCACGCTACCGGCCCGGACGAGCCTGGAGGTTCAAGGAGCGGGTTGACCGGCGAGGTCAAGCGGGGAGCGGCGGCGGGCGGGTCAGAAACAGGCGGTCGGTGACCCGGCGCAGCAGGTCTTTAACGGGACAACTCGTCGGTAAGTGCAGTTTGATCCGGTCCTGGTAGGCCACCACCCGCACCGCCAGCTTGAACAGCTTGAGGATGACGGTGACCGGTTGGGCTTTCGCCAGTTCGGTATGGACCAGCACCTCGGTGCGCAGGGCCTGATGCAGGACATAGGCGGCGCGGGAGAAAAACAGCCGGAGGTGATTGGCGAGGAACCGCTGGTCCGAGGTCCGATCGCTGGCCAAGTCATTCTTGAGCATTTTGATGAAATTTTCATCCTGGCCGCGGGCACTATGGAGATCCCGGTACAGGCACGCCGGTGTGGGCAGGTCCAGCGAGGTGACGACGAAGCGCGGGTTATCACCCAAGGCCATCACCTCGGCCTTGAGGATGACCCGAAACGCCCGCGGCCAAGACTCGGCTCGGTAGGCAAGGTCATGGTAGGTGTGCGTGGCGGTCGACAGAGCGTACCCGACCCGACGGGCGTTCTCAACCCGGCGGCGGTGAGGGGCCAGGAAGGGTTCGGCGAGCGGCGACAAGGCGCGGTTGCCGGCCAGCCCAAAGATGAAGTCGATGGCCGGGTTAGCCACGGCCAGTTGCATCAGTTCGGGGTTGGCGAAATGGCTGTCGCCCCGCAGGATAATCCGGGTCTCGGGCCAAGCCGTGCGTAACCGCTGGATGACCCGCTTGATGATCATGGCATTCTCGGCGCCGGTCGGGCGCTTGCCGGGGCGCAGCGCGGCCGTGATGAATTTGCCCGAGAGTCCCTCGAAGAGAAACAGCGGCAGGTAACAGCGATGACGGTAATAGTGGTTGTAGAAGCTGAATTCCTGTTGCCCGTGCGTCGGATCCTCGGAATGATCCAGATCCAACACGATCACCGCCGGGGGCATGGGGTAACTGGCGATGAACTGCGCGACGAAGGCCCATGCCAGGCGATAGATATCCCGGGTCGAGACGGCATTCTCCAGCCGGGAGAAGGTGGGACCACTGGCCAAGTCCATGGCTTGGACCAAGGGATGACGATTCACCCCCAGCTTGAACAGCGGGTCGGTCCGCAGCGCATTGGCGTCATTGCCGTCGGCGTAGCCACAGGTGATCTGAAAAATCCGTTGGGTGAACAGATCGTGCGGGGAGTACGCAACATACGACGAATGACGCCGGTCGTCGACGGCTTGGACCAGACGGTCGATCAGCCCGATTTGCTGGTCGACGCCGCGTAAAATCAGGGGGCCAAAGTCCGACGACAGCGCCCCACCGTCGAATTCAGCGCGTACCGTCATCCCCGCAACGGGAGGAAACCGCAGTGATTCTGAAGTAGACTGATCCATGGGCGACCTCGTTTGGCTTCTCCGAAGCGTTATTGGCATAACACTAATTATATCAATGAGTTGAGCGAGGTTCGCTTTTTTATGAATAATCCGGGTTAGAAAGACTATAAAACAGTATTTTCGGCACGAGGAAGCCTCGGCGACAGCCCGAAAACGACCCATTGCGGACATAAACGGCTTGTGTCTGAATCGGCTGTAAGGTTTTGCGGCGGTTCACCGACTACAGCGATCTCGTGGCGACGCTCCGCGGCGTCACGTCCCGTTGCGACGCAGCGTTCCCAGGCCGTTGCTGTCGAGCGATTCGATGGTCATCGCCTCCGCCCGCCCGTCCGAGCCGACGGTAAAACTCAGCGCCGACAGCTTGTCAGGCATCTCCGAATCGGGTACGTAGAGGAAGAGGTCGCGGTCGAAATGCCGCAACGGATAGGATCGCGCGCCCTCCGGGCCCAACACGAGAGTTAGTACGCCATTGCGCAAAACCACCTGCGCCGGCCCGACATAGTCGTTGGCATAGTCCCCTAGATAGGCCGCGTCGGGCAGGGCGAGGTTCGGTGGAACCGGGGCTTGCGCATAGCGGGCCTTCGCCGCCGCGATTGCCGGGCCGAACAGGCTCTCATAAACAGCGTTCCACGCCGAAACGTAGTCCTGCCGGACCGATCCGTCGAAGACCAGATCGAAAAAACTGTCGGCCAGTCCCTCCGGTACGCCGGTCGGAAAGGCGTTCGAAAGGACCACGATGCCGAGCCCCGCGTCCGGATAGAGGGTGACGAGCGACCGTCCGCCCACGCTGAATGCGCCGGCATGACCCCAGCTCAGGCCATGCCGGCCGAACGCAACGCCCCAGCCAAGACCGTAGAAGGCGGATCCTCCTCCGACCGGACTCGCCCCCCGAGCGAACAGCGGTTCATGGGTCGCTGCGATCGCATCGGCCGAGATGACTGGCTCGCCATCCAGCACTCCCTTTCCGAGCTCCAGGCGCATCCACTGCGTCAGGTCGCGGGCAGTCGAGCTCACGCCCCCCGCGGGGGCCTGCACACTGGGATCGCGTTTGAATTTCGCGGCCCAGGTTCCATCCACCCGGACGTGCAGCGCAGCGGCGTTTCGCCGTTTGAGGAAATCACCGTAGCGATAGCTTGTCGAGGCCATGCCCAGCGGGCCAAACAGCCTTTCCGCGGCGACGGTTTCCCAATCCTGCCCGGTCGGTCTGACTGCCGCGACCGCACCCATCGTCAACCCAGCGTTACTGTAGGAATAGCCTGCGCGAAAGCTCGACGATGGCGGTACGAGCCGTAACTGGTGCAGGACATGGTCGCGCCCGTAGCCGATATCCTCCAGATCGTCGCCGGAGGTGCCAGGCAGACCGCTGCGATGGTTGAAGAAGTCCCGTATCGTGACCTCGGCGGTCGGATAGGGATCGTGGAGCTGGAATTCAGGTGCGAGATCGGCGACGCGTGTGTTCCAGTCGACCACCCCCTTGCTCACCAGCGCGGCCACGACCGTCGCGGAGATCGGCTTGGACAGCGAGGCGAGTTGAAACACTGTATCCGGGTCCACCGTCTCCGGCTTGCCCATCTCGCGCAGCCCGAAGCCCTTGAGATAGACCACTTCGTCGTCGTGAACGACTGCGATGGCAAGTCCTGGCACACCACCACTTTCGATCTGTGCCCGGGCCATCTCACCAAGTTTCGGCAGCGCCGCCATCACCTTGTCGCGAGAAACCGCCCCCGCCTGCGCCAGAGCCATGGGGATCAGCAACACGACCCAGCAGAGTCCGGCCCGAAAACCCGCTTTGCGCCAAGCCCGATGTTTCATGGAGTCTTCCCCTATTTCAGTTGTCGAAATTCGGCGCCCGTACCTTGTGCAAATTTGCCCGTTAGGATGCCATCGATTGAACTATAGCTCTCCCCTCCATCCATCCGGCTTCGCCTTGTGGCTTGACCCAAGGGCGCGCTCGACTGGTTACGCCCGTAATAAATGGTATAACTCCCCAAAAAGTGCCAGCGCACTCTTGCAGTTAGGAAGAGTCCATATATCCAGCTAAGGCGCGGAATTATAAGGTTTGCGCCATAGGTGATGCATCTTCCGCGAAATTTAACGCCAGCTCCGCTTTTCGTGCTTTGGCGCGATGCACCACGCGCCGCACCCCCGGAATAGTTAGCAGCGTCGGTTTGACAATCTGCTCCATCGAGAGGAGCGAATAGGGGCAGTTGGCGCAGCTACCGACGAAACGCACGTGTAATTCTCCGACGCTCTCATCGATGGCCAATATATCCAGCTTGCCGCCATCATTAGCCAGTACAGGCTCAATGATGGATTTCACAACCCGATCGACCCGCTCGCCAAGGGTGCCGGCATACAGTTGATCGTGATCAAATACAGCGGCCTTCGCGGCGTCCTGGCAGGGATTGGTGCGAATTTGCTCTAAAGCCTCATGGTCGCGTTCTAGATCGAGTACGCCCAGAGTTACTAAAGCATTGGCCAAATCAAATGAAACCTGCTGATTCACTAGATGCTGGGCAAAGCCGCGCCGGTTCGCGGGCGAAAAAGACAGTTTGGAGCGGTATTCTTCCCAATCCAGCGATACCGGCCCCGAGAGTTTAAAATTTTCATCGCCCGTGCGCACGTAGTCGACAATCAACTCACCCAGACGATCAAAAAAACGCCGATGCTGCCGGCCGCTGGCCGTGCGCTTATGGTTAATGACCAGCCCGCGCAGTCGAGCAAGTTCTGGATCTTTAGGCAATACTCCGGTCACTACATCAACCCGAACCGCACGATTTTGCTTGCGATCGACAATGATCAAGGCGCTGTTGCCAATTGCCCGTGAATGCACCAGTAGCGCGGCGCCCAAATCGGCGGGCGATATACCCAGGAAATGCGCGGGCACATCGCCCGCGCAAGGAATGGCAACACCACTGACAAAAGCTAAATCATCCCGGCAAACTTGCGTATCAAGACCATAAAGCAGCTCTAAACCGCGTTTGATGGCAATGAATAGCTGAATCGCCACGATTTCTTCTTTGAACTCCAGAACAGCGCTTTTATGGGCGGTCAGCAGATCGAGTTCAGCGATCGCACCCGATTGATCCACCACGCTGACACTACCGACCATATCGGCCAGGATGGTGTGCAGCACGTTCTGGTAATCCAGGCGTCTTAGCAACGGCAGGAATACCCGCAGGAAGCGATCACGTGTCGTGCCTTCCAGCGCATGAAGTATCGAACCGGCTACCTTTTTATAGTGAGCGTCGGCCATATAGCGTTGGAAAAATACGGTCAAAGCGCCGACAGCTTCGCTCAGTTTGACCGCATCATCATCGGACGGATTCCTGAGCTGCTCGGGCGGCAGCCAATGCAGTTCATCCGGGGTATCGCGCTGGCTTGCCAACCAATCCTCGTCGTTCGGGAATGTTCTTCGCCAATCGGCAAATACCGTCTCGACCGCATTGATGAGGGTTGCGCGGTTAGGCGCTTGCCACAACGCCATTTCCATGGGGCGTAGCGCCCGCAACTGTACCGGAGTGCGTTTGATCAGGCTTTGATGGGTGAACTGGTCAGCCTCGACATAATTGGTTAGCCGATTGACTTCGCCGGGCACGAAATCAATGAAAACCGTGCCGTTGGCAATGCGGTCATTGTAGGTCACCAGGGCGACCACCACGCCATGGTCACTGAGCAAGCGTACCGGTTCGTTTTCAGACAAGCCCAGTTCAGCCGCGGCCTTGGGATGGATTTCAACATAGTGCTCGTCGGGATCAAGACCATAAATTGGTAGAGTCTTGATGCCTGAGTTGTACCGCGCGCGTCCCTGCGTGGCGCGGCGGCCCGGACGGCCACGACCGCTGATAAGCGACAAGGTGCCGGGCGGCAGTGGCGCTTCCAGACGATCCAGAAACTCATCCGGTGGGCGCACCAAACGCGCCCGGTTGAGGGTATTGCGGTTCAGACTGGGAAAAATAGCACCCTGTCCGTCGGCATCCTGATAACGTCCATTGCCGCCCCATTGAACCCCGCTTCCCCCGTGTTGGCGCAGCATGTCGTGACTGATCGGGGTACCGCTGGCGTCTTCCAGCCGGCTGTACATATTCAGCTGGCGGTTGACGGCGACCAGATGATCAAAGATGCGTGCCGGAACGGCCTCGCCCTGGTCGTCCAAATAACGCGCAAACGTGCGGTGTACGACATCCGGATCAAGTTCGTTGAGTTCGGCCGTGTCCGGGTCGCGTAAACGCTCGGCGATTTTGAGTGCGAGCCGCGCTAGAATTTTACTGTCTGACCAAGCGAGCGCGGGTGGTTGGCTGATCTGTTGCTGAAGCTGTAGTGTCCGGTCACCGCGCTGGATAACGCCGGTGCGCTCGGTATACGTGTACGAGGGCAGCAGCACATCGGCATGTTCCAGCACTCCCTCGCCCAGAAAACTGTCAATCACAATATTGAATGCGCGGCCCAGGCGGCGTGACCAATAGCCTACCCGGGGCATATTCTTGGTCATTTGGGTGCCGATGAAAATAAAACAATAGAGCCGGTCATCATCGGCCATATGCGCCACGGGTGTGCCCTGATGGGCGGGAATATTGGTCTCGGGCAAATCAAGCACCTCGGCCAGAGCCGCGCGATGCTCGGCTTGGCTAGGGTCGAGATTAAACAGCAGACGGCGGCTGTTAAACCCCATCATCAGCTCGCTGGTGGCATTGGACTGGCCCGCGATGCGCAGGGAACCCGCGCCACGGCGACCGACATTCCCGGTCAGTAATAGCAGATTAAGATTGGTTGAAAAGCCATAGCTGCCCGTGGATTGGTTGATACCCATGCTGGAGACAAACGCCAACTTTGGGCGATAGCCGTCACGCGGCTTGGCAATCAGTTCCGCATAGCGCCGAATCGTCGCCGCGAGTTCTTCGGGGTTCTGGCCGGGCAAGGCAATGCGTCGCGCGGCTTCGTCGGGCTGGCAACGAGGTGTGGCGCAAAGCTCGCGCAAAGCGGCCAAGCTGTCTGGATCGACCCGCCGCGACAGGCTGTCCTGATCGTCCCAGGCATTCTCGAAAATCACTCTCGAAACCGCGAGATTGAACAAGGCATCCCCGCCCTGGCGAAAGCGGATGTGCATCGTGCGCGGGTCGCTGTGTTCCAGATCACTGGCGGTGTCGCTGCGAGTGGGGTCGATGACCACTTTGACCGCGGCACCGTTGCGCTTCAGTTTCTCGTAGGCTTGCGGAAAGGTGACGAAGGCGTTGGTGCCATGCAGTATCGCCACATCGCAGAGTTCAAGTTCTTCGAATTGCCGCCAGGTAAAACTGGCCTCATTACCAAAATTGAGCGTATGCGCCGCGCCCGCGCTGGTGAGACAATGTTCCGAATTAGCGCCCATTGTGGGCAGCTTGAAGACCAGTTTGTACAAACTAGCCATCCAGATGGCCTCGATGGTCTTCTGGCCATTACCGTATACAGCAACGGCATCGGGGCCAACCCACTCGCGGGCGTGCAGAAACAGCCAGGCGGCACGATCCAAGGCCTCATCCCAACTCACTTCACGCATTTTACCATCATGGCCACGGATCATCGGCGCACGAATCCGATCATCTGGAAGACCGCGTTTAGCCAACCGGGCCGCGCGTTCCTGGTCGCTTCCGGTTTGCAAAGACGTCTTGCCTTTGACGCACAGGCCCAGCGGCGAAAGCGGATAAATGCGCGGCTTGCCCCGAGCGTCGGTTTCGACGGTGTAAGGACAACCCACGCCGCAGTAACTGCAAACGCTGGCGTGCGCGAGCAGTTGTTCGTGGCGCTTGCGGGTTTGGGAATCGTCGAGCAGGCTGGAATCGTTGGCGACCGCCGTAATCAGTTGTGCTGGATTAAGCGCTTGCATTGAGGCGCTATTGTGCAAACATTGTACGGGTTCAGTGACTTGCATAGGGTAGTCCGTGTTCGGTTCTAGTGTTTGACGTCATTGTTATAACAATAGCTAATCCCCTCCCGAAAGAAACCATGGCAGGCACTTTTAGCCTATCAACAAGTTAAATGACCCCTACGGAAGCCGGGGATTTAATAGGGCTCCTCTGCGTTAATTTCCGTGGAGCGGGCTGTGTTTGAACCTGAGCGAATATCAGGCGCAATTAGGCTGCAAGAGAATAGAACTGCTCGGCGGCCGACAAACCGGGGTTCTAAGCCCAAACCCTCGAAAATTTTGAAAGTCTTCTAAATCAATTGGCTATCAGTCAGGCCCGGTTGTCAGGCCCTGTCGTTTTATACCATTTCCGAATAGGTATTGGATTTTATTGGAAGCGATTTACCTACGATTTCAATTTGTTATAACTTGCAAGTAATACCATTTCCTTATAGATTTAATTTTATAAAGGCTGATAAAATAAAAGGATGGCTCATGAGGCTAACTGTGTGACGCCGCATAGGACACGAAGAAACTCCAAAGTCATCTCCTTGAGGTTGTGCGCCCATTCATGGATCGCGAGATACTGCTGAAGGTAGACTTTGTGGCTGTTGAGGTTCACATTTTTCGCCCCATGAGCTGAAATGGTATAAGACGAGGTGAAACGGGATGAAACCTTACTCGATGTTCTGCACCTGTTCCCGCATCTGCTCGATCAGCACCTTCAGCTCGACCGCGGCGCGGGTGGTATCGGCGTCGGCGGATTTCGAGGACAGGGTATTGGCTTCCCGGTTGAGCTCCTGCATCAGGAAATCCAGCCGCCGACCGACGGCCTCGTCGCGTTCGAACACAGCCTGAATCTCGTCGAGATGGGTATCCAACCGGTCGAGTTCCTCGTCCACGTCCAGACGCTGCGCGATCAGCACCAGTTCCTGTTCCAGGCGGCTGGTATCAGCGTCGACCGGGATATCGGCCAGCCGACTCAGCAGCTTGTCGCGCCAACGCGCCAACACCTCGGGCCGGCGGGCGCGCACCAACTCGACCTGGACCCGCATGGCGTCGCAACGCTGCCGCAGCAATTCGGCGGTGCGTTGGCCTTCCCGTTCCCGGGTGACGACCAGATCCCGTAACGCCGCGTCCAGGCAGTCGAGAATGGCCAGCCGGACTTCGTCCAGATTCGGCTCCGCCTCGTTGACCGCGCCCGGCCAGCGCAGCACGTCCACCAAGCGCAGACCGGTACCCGGCCCCATCATGTGTTCCACCTCCGCCGCGACCTCCAGCAGACGTTCGACCAGCGGTC
This sequence comes from Candidatus Competibacteraceae bacterium, assembly GCA_020445045.1. Classification (GTDB taxonomy): domain Bacteria; phylum Pseudomonadota; class Gammaproteobacteria; order Competibacterales; family Competibacteraceae; genus Competibacter. Next base: position 7,656 of record JAGRHI010000229.1, on the reverse strand, counting down.
GGTTCAACGTGAGCGCGGCCACCGTCGCCCCGGTGGCTTGCAGCTTGAGGGTGCACTCCACCTTGCCGCGACTCAACACCCCACCGATACGCTCGCGCGCCAATAATTCCAATCCGCGCAGCGCATCCGGCAGACGGATGGTGGTTTCCAGATAACGGTGGTTGACCGAGCGCAATTCCCAAGTGATGCTACCCCAGGCGCTGGACTGCTCCTGGCGCGCAAAGGCGGTCATGCTGCGTAACATGGGCTATCCTCGTCTTCGATGGTTCCTTTTATCTTAGGTCGAGCCGCTGGGATTAGCCCGCCATCGCGCTGAATTTTCCTGACGGCTCCGTTCGAAACGGGACGGCGGACCCTCACCGTCGGCTGACTTGGCGTCGGTTCTGCTATAGTGCCGCCCCTTCGAATCTTGACGCTTTCACCACAGGAAACCCGCCATGCGCCCCAGCAACCGCGCCGTCGACGAACTGCGCCCGATCCGAATGACCCGCCAATTCACCAAGCATGCCGAAGGGTCGGTGCTGGTGGAGTTCGGCGACACCCGGGTGATCTGCACCGCCAGTGTCGAGGAGCGGGTGCCGCCTTTCCTCAAGGGCAAGGGGCGGGGCTGGGTGACGGCCGAATACGGTATGTTGCCGCGCGCCACCCACACCCGCTCCAGCCGCGAGGCCAGCCGCGGCCGGCAGGACGGGCGAACCATGGAAATCCAGCGGCTGATCGGCCGGGCGCTGCGCGCGGTGCTGGATCTGGAAGCGCTGGGCGAGCGCACCATTACCCTGGACTGCGACGTGATCCAGGCCGATGGCGGTACCCGCACCGCCGCCATCACCGGCGGCTTCGTGGCGCTGGCCGACGCGGTGCGCCACTTGATCGGCCGAAGATCCTTCAAGAGAAACCCCCTGCACGGGCAGGTGGCCTCGGTGTCGGTGGGTATCTTTCAGGGCACGCCGGTGCTGGATCTGGACTACGCCGAGGATTCCGAGGCGGAAACCGACATGAACGTGGTGATGAACGACGCCGGGGCCTTCGTCGAACTCCAAGGCACCGCCGAGGGCCATGCCTTCCGCATCGAGGAATTGCAGGCGATGCTGGAACTGGCGCGCGGCGGCATCGAACGCTTGTTGCGCAAGCAGCGGGAAGTGTTGGGACTATCGGCCTGAGCGCGGGCGGAGCATGACCATGCGCAAGATCGTGCTAGCGACCGGCAACCCCGGCAAGGTCCGCGAATTCAGCATCGTTCTGACCGAACTGGAGGTGGAGATCGTGCCCCAGTCGGCGTTTGCCGTGCCGGAAGTCGAGGAAACCGGACTGAGTTTCGTCGAGAATGCCTTGCTCAAGGCCCGTAACGCCACCCGGCATACCGGGCTGCCGGCGTTGGCGGACGATTCCGGCCTGGTGGTGGACGCCTTGAAGGGAGCGCCGGGGATCTATTCGGCCCGTTACGCCGGTCCCGAGGCCAACGACCGCGCCAACATCGCCAAGCTGCTGGCGGAATTGGGCGAAACCCCCGCCGAATGGCGTGGCGCCCGCTTTCATTGCGCCCTGGCCTTGCTGCGCCATGCCGCCGACCCGATGCCATTGATCTGTCAAGCCAGTTGGGAGGGGCTGATCACCTTCGAGCCGTATGGCGACGGTGGCTTCGGCTACGATCCGGTGTTCCTCGTTCCCAGCGAAGCCCAGACGGCCGCCGAACTCGATCCGGCGGTCAAGAACCGGCTCAGCCATCGCGGCCAGGCGCTGGCCCAGTTGGCGCAAGCGCTGAAGTTGAACCCACTGCCGCCGCCGATGGATTGAGCACGGCGCGATGCCCGTTTTCACCGCGCCGATTCCGTTGACGCTGTATGTCCATATTCCCTGGTGCGCGCGCAAGTGCCCGTACTGCGATTTCAATTCCCACGAAGCGCGCGGGCCGCTGCCGGAACGGGCCTACGTGGACGCGCTGCTGGCCGATCTGGAACAGGATCTGCCTCGAGTCTGGGGACGACGTATCGAGAGTGTGTTTATCGGCGGCGGCACCCCGAGTCTGTTCTCGGCCGAAGCGCTGGATCGGCTGCTGTCGGGATTGCGCGCCCGCCTGCCGCTGCGCCCCGATCTGGAAATCACCCTGGAGGCCAACCCCGGCACGGTCGAACGGGACAAATTCGCCGAATTCCACGAAATCGGCATCAACCGCTTGTCGATCGGGGTGCAAAGCTTCGATGACGGGCAGTTGCGCGCCCTGGGGCGGATTCACGACCGCCGCGCGGCGATCGCCGCCGCCGAGGCCGCCCATGCCGCCGGGCTGGACAACTTCAATCTGGATCTGATGTTCGGCTTGCCGGGTCAGACGGCCGAACAAGCGCGGACCGACCTCGCCTGTGCGCTGGCGCTGCAACCGGCGCACTTTTCCCATTACCAGCTCACCCTCGAACCCAATACCCGATTTTACCGGTCGCCACCGCGCTTGCCGGACGATGAGATCATCGACGTCATCCAGGACCGTGCCCAGGAGGAACTGGCCCGGCATGGATACCCGCGCTACGAAGTATCGGCCTACGCCCGCGCCGACCGACGCTGCCGGCATAATCTGAATTACTGGACATTCGGCGACTATCTTGGCATCGGCGCCGGCGCGCACGGCAAGCTGAGCGATCCCGCCGCCGGGCGCATTCAACGCCTGTGGAAAGTCAAACACCCGCGCGACTATCTGGCGCGGGCCGGCACGCCGGCCGGCGTCGGCGGCGACGCGCCGGTGCCCGCGGCCGAGTTGCCGCTGGAGTTTCTGATGAATGCCTTGCGTCTGGTCGAAGGCGTGCCGACGGCGCTGTTCGGCGAGCGCGCCGGTCTGCCGCTGGCGGCGCTGGAGCCAGGCTGGAGCCAGGCGCGAGCGCGGGGATTGCTGGAAAATGATCCCGAACGCCTGCAAGCGAGCGAGCTGGGGCTGCGGTTTCTGAACGATCTGTTGCAGGCGTTCATGCCGGAAGCCGAGCCGGTTTGAGCGAACGGCGGTTTTTCCACCCTTCTTGCGCGGTGGGCATTCGCGTCAGGAGGTGAAAGGATCGCTGGCCACTCGCCGCCTTGCGCTTGGATCGGATACCGTTGCGCGTGGGACGGCAACTTGTGATGATGGGAAATGATTTGTGATCTCCGCTTACCTTGCGCCGTTCGCGCGGGTCAAAAGCGCAACCATCATGGCATCGAACCTTGCAGGAGCCCGCATGACCGCCGCCTCGAATCCGCCGCTGCTGATCGAACCGGAGCAGCTTCAACCGTACTTGGCCGACCCCAGGATTCTCATCGTGGACCTGTCCAATCCGGCCAGTTACGCCGCCGGCCACATCCCCGGCGCGGTCCATCTCGATTATGCCGATCTGGTCCGGGTCGAACCGCCGGCGATGGGCCTGCTGCCGGACGAAGCGTGGCTGGGCGAAGTGTGTTCGCGGCTCGGCCTGACCCCGGAACGGCATGTGGTCGCCTACGACGACGAAGGCAACGGCCGCGCCGGGCGCTTGCTGTGGACGCTGGCGGTACTCGGCCACGAACCGGTTTCGCTGCTCAACGGCGGCCGCCATGCCTGGGATGCCGCCGGCGGACCGCTGGAGACCCAGTTCCGTCACCCGTCGCGCGGCGCTTATCCGGCCCGTTTCGCCAACCCAGCGGCGGTGGCCGACAAAGCCTACATTCTGGAACGGCTCGGACATGCCGACATGGCCCTGCTCGACACCCGTACTCCGGCCGAATTCGCCGGCCTGGACCAACGCGCCGCTCGTGGCGGCCATATCCCCGGCGCGGTCAACCTGAACTGGATCGATGCCATGGACCCGCAACGGCAGTTGCGCCTGCAACCCGATTCGGTGCTGCGGGAATTGCTGGCGACGCGCGGCGTCACGCCCGACAAGGAGGTGATCGTCTACTGTCAGACTCACCACCGCTCGGCGCATACCTACTGGGTGTTGCGCCATCTGGGCTATCCGCGGGTGCGCGGCTATCCCGGCGCCTGGTCGGAATGGGGTAACGATCCCAGCTTGCCGGTCGAGCGCTGAGGAAGGGTGATCCAGCAGGGATAGCGCGGCTGGAACCGCCGTCAGGCATGACTCGCCGCCGGCACGAACAAGCGTTCACGGTAGAAGCGCAGTTCCTCGATGGAGTCGTGAATGTCTTGCAGCGCCAAGTGGGTCGAGCTCTTGTTGAAACCCTTGATCCGCTCGGGATACCAGCGGCGGGCCAACTCCTTGAGCGTGCTGACGTCCAGATTTCGGTAGTGGAAATAGCCTTCCAAATCCGGCATGCAGCGCGCCAGAAAGCGCCGGTCCTGACAGATGCTGTTACCGCACATCGGCGACTTGCCTGGAGGAACGTACTGGCTGAGAAACGCCAGGGTGCGCGTCTCGGCCTCGCGCTCGTCCAAGCCGCTGGCGCGCACCCGGGCCGTCAGGCCGGACCCGCCGTGCTGCTTCCGGTTCCAGTCGTCCATCGCCGCCAGGGTCGCGTCGCTCTGGTGGATGGCCAGCACCGGCCCTTCGGCGAGCACGTTCAGTTGGCTGTCGGTAACGACGGTCGCGATTTCGATGATGCGGTCGGTCTGGGTGTCCAGGCCGGTCATTTCCAGGTCGATCCAGATCAGGTTGTCGGGGGACATGGTGTCTTTGGAATATGAGGGGAAGGAAGGGAAGGGTCAGTTTAACCGGATTCCGGCGGCGGTTCGACGCCAGCCGGCCCACGGCGGGGCGTCATGAGCAACCGGCGACTGACCCAGCGCCAGCGGGCGCGCATCCAGCGCCAGCAGGATCACCGCCGCGAGCGCGCCGACGGGCCGACGCCGGCGCCGGATGCGGTCGGGCTTGGCCCGGAACGGACCGGTCTGGTGATCGCCAATCATGGCGCGGCCCTGATCGTCGAGGATGACGAAGGCGGCTTGCACCGCTGTGCGGTAAGACAAAACCTGGGCCGGCTGGCCTGCGGCGACCGGGTGGTTTGGCAGCCGTCCGGCGCGGAAGAAAGAGTGGGAGTGGTGGTGGCGCTGATCGAGCGCCGTTCGCTGCTGACCCGCCCCGATTACCGTGGCCAACCGCGACCGGTGGCCGCCAACCTCGACGCGGTGGCGGTGGTGCTGGCGCCGGAACCGGAACCCAGCGAATATTTGCTCGATCGCTATCTGGTGGCGATCGCCGCGATCGGCGTCCGAGGGCTGCTGGTGCTGAACAAGGTGGATCTGCTGGATGCGGCGGCGCGAGCGGCGCTGCTGGAACGGCTGGAACCTTACCGGCGCATCGGTTACCCCCTGCTGCTGGCCAGCAACCGCGCCGCGCGGGGGCTGGACGAATTGCGCGCCTGGCTGGGCGAACACGTCAGCCTGCTGGTCGGTCAGTCGGGAGTGGGCAAGTCGTCGCTGGTCCAGGCGCTGCTGCCGGAACGCGAGATCCGCATCCAGGCCATCTCCCAGGCCACCGGCCACGGTGCTCACACCACCACCACCAGCACGCTCTATCACCTGCCGGGTGGCGGCGATCTGATCGACACGCCGGGCGTGCGCAGTTTCGAATTGGGCGAAATCGTCCCGGACGCGCTGGACCGAGGTTTCCCGGAACTGATGCCGCATCTCGGTCGCTGCCGGTTTTCCGACTGCCGGCATCAGGGCGAACCCGGCTGCGCGCTGGCGGCGGCGCTGGCGCGCGGCGAGATCGTCCCGCGCCGACTGGACAGCTATCTGAGACTGCGGGCGGAATTGACGGCGGCCCGAGCGGGACGGCCAGGCTCGTGAGCACGGTCCTCGGCCTCACGGCGGCCGGCCTGCTGCTGGGTCTGAGCGGCGGGCTGACGCCGGGACCGCTGCTGGCGCTGGTGGCCAGCGAGACCTTGCGCCATGGCGTCCGCGCCGGGGTGGCGGTGGCGCTAGCGCCGCTGCTAACCGATCCACCGCTCGTGTTGGCCGCCCTGCTGGCGCTGCGACCGCTGACCGGCCAGGATCCGCCACTAGCGCTGTTGCATCTGGGCGGCGGACTGTATCTGGCCTGGCTGAGCCTGGAAAGCCTGCGATTTCGCGGCGCGGCATTGCCGCCGGTCGCGCCGGGCAACGCGCTGCGGCGCGGCGTGATCGCCAATATCCTCAACCCCAACCCCTACTTGTTCTGGCTGGCGGTGGGCGCGCCGACCGTGCTGGCGGCGTGGCGGCGGGAACCGCTGGCGGCCGCCGCTTTCATAGCCGCGTTTTACCTGCCGCTGGTCGGCTCGAAAGTGGCGCTGGCGCTGCTGCTGAATCGTCTGCGCCACGCGCTGCGTAGCCGAGGCTACGTCGTGCTGATGCGCGGTTTGGGCGGATTACTGATGGCCTACGCGCTGCTGTGGCTGTACCAGGGCGGACGGCTGGCGATGGGCTGAACCGGCGGACTTAGCCTTTCGAAACCCGTCCGGCCTTTTCGACCACTCCGTTGTTGGGGGAACCTCACAGGCTTGGGTCCACAGGCTCGCTTTCCAATGCAAGAACCCCGAAAACACACTCATGTACTCGATACAGCGGCTCTTTCTCCACAAAGCGATACAAGGCTTCGAGTCCAAGAGCAAACTCGCGCAGTGCCAGGGACCGCTTTGGCCCAAGTCCGCGTGCGCGTAATCGCTCAATGTGCTCCTCCAGAGTGTACTCCGGCCCGTAGATAATGCGCAGGTACTCCCTACCACGGCACTTCATCGCGGGTTGGACCAGCCCTTTCTTACCACGCATGACCCATTCAATGGGCTTGACGACCATGCCCTCGCCACCCTTTTTGGTGAGATCTTCCCACCATGCGATGCCATCGGCTTGACTTTCCGTGCTCGTGAGATCGACGATCTTGAATGCCGTCTTGTACAGCATCCGGCCACCTGCGTCGCAAAGCTCGGCAAGCGTACTCATATGCCAAATATGATCCCGGTCGGCATAAACACATCTCTCGGATGCGAGCAGGTGGAACGGCGCAAACTTGAAATCGTCGATGCTGGAGACCGGCCAGCAGTAGCGCCGATAGGCGTCCGTATACTGTTCGACACACTCCTGACGGGCCGCATAGCGGTCAACGAGACCGTTCATTTCCACAGCGCGGGACGCCGCGAGTCGAAGGGCCGCCAGAGCGGCGGACATGCTGACTCGGGCCGTGGCTCCAACCGGCGCGTACTGGGACCGCAGCAATTCCTGAGCCTTTGCGGACCATGGCATGAGTTCCGCGTCAAGACAGAACCAGTCCGATTCGAACTTCTTCCAGAAATCAGCGTTCGTCAGCGCGGCGCGAAGACGATCGAGGAAGCTGGACTCCAGTGCGGGATCGCCAAGGAAGGGTCGACCCGTCCGCGTGTACAACGCCCCGATACCACGACCCTGGATACCGAAGCGTTTTGCGGCCACACCTTCATCCCGGCACACAACGGCGACTGCCCGTGAACCCATGTGTTTTTCCTGGCACACCACCTTCGGGACGCCATTGGCGCGGAAGTACTGGAAGCTCTCCTCGGGATGCTCAAGCGTCGGCCCATCCTTTCGGGTGTCGGAGGGCGACATCGTGGGCGGCAGGTAAATGAGCCAGCGCGGGTCGGTGGCGAAACGGCTCATGACCTCCAATGCCGCGACCGCATTCTCCTCCAGAACCGTCACGGTGCCACGGATGCGCGTGGAGATGATGCGCTTTCCCAGAACGTCCCCGATATCAA
>JAGRHI010000228.1:1929-2057 GCA_020445045.1 Candidatus Competibacteraceae bacterium | reverse complement strand
GCCCAAATCATCGTCGGCGCCCGCTTGCACGACGCCCGCTTCACCGGCTTCGGCATCGTATTTCTGGCCATCGACTTGTACACCCGTTACTACGAACGCTTCTGGGACTCGCTCTCGCTCGGCCTGTT
>JAGRHI010000228.1:0-1918 GCA_020445045.1 Candidatus Competibacteraceae bacterium | reverse complement strand
GGCGCACTGGCGATGGCCTTCGGCTATGCCTGCGAGCGCTGGAGCCAACTCACTCCCCTGGAGCCGCGCTCATGAACCCGCCATCCCGAAACCGCCGGGTTCGCCGGGAACTGGACGAGCTGTTGCGCGAAGGGCTGCTGGACGTGGCGCAACACACCCAACTGAGCGCACGCTACCCGCTCGAAGGCTGGGACTGGCGTTCGCTGGGACGCTGGTTCCTGCTCTTTGGCGCGATCAGCGTCATGGCGGGACTGGGCATTCTCGGCCGGACCCTGTTTGATTTCACTCTGGAGAAACTGGCGGTCTTGCTGGGCGTGGCCACCGTCGCCGGCTTCGGCGGCGCGCAATGGCTCAAGCGCACTCGCCCCGGCCTGGTGCTGACCGCATCGAGCCTGGAGCTGCTGGGTGGTTTGCTACTGATCGGCCTAACCTTCACCTTGGGCGCGATCTTTTCCACCGGTTCCGGCAACTGGCCCGCCTTGTTGCTGATCGATCTGCTGGCGTTGCTCGCTCTCAGCTACGCGCTCAACAACCCGCTGCTGCTGGTGCTCAGCGCCGTGGTGTTCTTCGGTTGGTTCGGCGGCTTTACCGGCTACGCCTCCGGCTGGGGCGCCTACTGGTTCGGGATGAGCTACCCGCTGCGCTTCCTGGCGGTGGCGCTGGCGATCATCGCCATCGCCGTCATTCACCAGCAGAGTGAACGGGGACCGCTGGCGCCCTACCGGGGCTTTTTCAAGATCTGGTTGTCCGGGGGACTGTTCTTCGCCGAAATGGCGCTATGGTTGCTGTCGCTATTCGGCAATTTCGATCTGGAAAGCCATCGCTGGCATTTGGGCGGCCCCGCCGAACTGGCGCTGTTCAACCTGCTGTGGGCGGGCCTGAATGTATCGTTGGTCTGGCTGGGCGCGCGGCTGGCAATGCGGATGCTGACCGGCTACGGCGCAACCTTCCTGATCATTCAAATCTATACGCTGTTCTTCGCCCACCTCGCCGAAGATCTGGGATGGCTGCTCAGCTTGCTGATCACCGGCGGCGGCGCGTTGGCGCTGACTTTCTGGCTGGAACAGCGGCGGCGCGAAGTCACCAGTGCCAAGAACCCCTCATCCATGGACGATCCCGACCGCTAACCATCGCCACCCGCGAAAAACGCCCGCACCCGTTCCAGTTTCCGCGTTCTCGGCATCGGCGGCAGGCTATCCAGAAACACGCGCCCGTAGGATTTGGTCAGCAGGCGCGGGTCGCAGAGCACCAGCACACCCCGGTCGCTCACATCGCGAATCAGCCGGCCCACCCCCTGCTTCAGGGTAATCGCCGCATGGGGAAGCTGATAATACAGAAACGGGTCCTCGCCGCGCTGGCGCAGGGATTCGATGCGCGCTTGCACCACCGGATCGCCGGGCGCGGCGAACGGCAGACGGTCGATGATCACGCAGGACAATGCCTCGCCGCGCACGTCCACCCCTTCCCAGAAGCTGGCGGTGCCCAGCAGCACCGCGTTGCCCGCGGCCCGAAACTGGCGCAGCAACACGCCCTTCGGTGCCTCGCCCTGCACCAGCAGTGGATAATCCAGGCGGTCCACCAACCACGCCGCCGCCTCGCGCAAGGCCCGAAAACTGGTGAATAGCAGAAACGCCCGCCCCCGGCTGGCCGTCAGCACCGGCAACATCGCCTCCAGCAGCGCCGCCGTGTAGCGCGGCGAGGTGGGATCGGGCAAGTCCGGCGGGTGATAAAGCAAAGCGTTGTGAGCGAAATCGAAGGGACTGTCCAGGCGCAGCCCCGCATAATCCCGCAACCCCAGCCGCGCCGCGAAGTGCTCGAACGATTGCCCCACCGCCAGCGTCGCCGAGGTGAAAACCCAAGCGCCCGGTTGCGCCGCCAACCGCTCCTGAAACTTCGGCGCGATGTCGAGCGGGGTCAA
>JAGRHI010000027.1:8009-19075 GCA_020445045.1 Candidatus Competibacteraceae bacterium | reverse complement strand
CCAGCCGCGCCGACAGCGCCCAGACTCGGCTGGCCTCCTGCGCGGTGGCCGTGCTGTTCGCCGAGGCCCAGCGCAAGGGCGCGGCGCTGCTGAAGGCGAGTGGCGGTTAAGCGTCTTGCCTGAATTTCTCGCTTACGCGGCGGAAGGCAGGGTGGCTGTCGGGATCGGTCGGTTCTTCAGCGACTGGCGGCTGGCGGCGGTGGCGACCACTGATACAACCAGGTTTCGCTCAGCGCTCCATCGGGGCCGCTCAGGTAGCAGCGCAGGTCCACCGGTTCGCGACCGCTGGCCACCAGATCGAAATGGCAGCGCCAGCGCTGCGATTCCGCGACCGGTTTGACGACCGGGTCACGGATTTCCCCGCGCGAGGCGGCGACGACCGCTTGTGGCTGGGCCTCCTTGGGCAGGCTGTCGAGCGGCCCGCCCTGAAAATCGATCACGAACTTGCGCATCGGCTCGGTGAGTGTCTGGCCGGGCATCCCACCCTTGCCCAGCCGTGTGGCGACGACCTCCGCGACCGTGGGCCGGGCCGGCGGTTGCGCGCCCCAGTACAGGCGGTAGCTGAAGTCGATCTCCTTGCCCGGTTGCGCGGGTTCCGCCGGATTCCAGAACGCCACGATGTTGTCCAGGGTTTCGTCGGCGGTCGGCAGTTCGACCAGTTGCACCAGGCCTCGGCCCCAGTTTCCCAGCGGCTCCACCCACAGCGACGGGCGCTTGTGATAGAAGGAGACATCGTCCTGATAGTGATCGGGATTTCGGTCGCGTTGCAGCAGGCCAAAACCGCGCGGGTTGTCGTCCAGGAAGGAATTGACCCGGAGATAGTGCGGGTTGAGGATCGGCCGCCAGATCCATTCGCCGGTGCCGGTCCATAGCGCCAGTCCGTCCGAGTCGTGAATCTCCGGGCGGTAATCGTCGGCTACCCGCCGGTCGTTTTCGCCGCACTGAAACATCGAGGTCATCGGTGCGATGCCCAGGCGTTCGATTGGGCGGCGAGGGAACAGCCGGGTTTCGACCTGCATGGTCGTGGTGTCGCCCGGTTCGACCACGAAGGTGTAGGCGCCGGTGATGCTGGGGCTATCGAGCAGGGCGTGAATCGTCAGGGCCTTGGCGTCCGCCGTCGGCCGCTCCAGCCAGAACGCCCGGAACTCGGGGAATTCCTCCGGGTGCTCCATGCCGGTGTCGATGGCCAGGCCGCGGGCGGACAGGCCGTATTGCTTGCTGGCGCCGACCGCGCGGAAATAGCTGGCGCCGAGGAAGGAGAACATGTCACGGTCCCAGTCGGTGTGGCTGTTGACACGGAAACCGGCGAAACCGAGATTACCGACCTGTTCCGGGATCTTGTCCTTGACGCGCGGGCCGTATTTGAACAGGTCCGGCGAGAAAACGATCGGTCGGGCCTGGCCAGCGGCGACTTCATACAGGGCGACGGGATGGTGAAAATACAGCCCCAAGTGGAAGAAGCGTGCCTGGAACGGCAATTCGCCGCCGGCCCACAGGCTATGATCGATACGGAAGTTGTTGAGGGCCTGGTAGTCGTCCCAGTTCATGGCCGCCAGCCACGGCGGCCGGGTATCACTGGGAGCGGCATAGGGTTCCCCCGCCAATTGTTGGGCGGTTTTCCGCAGCCAGTCCCGGCTGAACGTTTGCCCATTGGCTGGGGGAATGCCCGTCACCGTGGCGGCGCGGACGAGGGAAGCCGGCGGCATTCCGCAGGCGACCAGTTGCAGCAACCGCGTCAGTAACTCCCGTCGTGTCATGATGCTCGTCGCAACCCGTCGTTGTCATTGTCGGAGCGAGAATTATAGCGCGGCGGTTGGTTTCGCATGGGTCCACGCGGCCTATGATCGTTGCCGCCAACTCGGCTACTGATGACGGTCGGGTTCGCGTCAATTGGAGTTTCACTCGTGCGGAATGGACGGCGCGGTGTAATCTTTACCCTTGAACTCGTCCCCAAGGTTCGGGCAATCGTGTAACCGGCGGCGCCAAACAGTTGAGAACGAGCCGCTACCGGCAACGTGGATTCGGTCGCGGGACTTTCGCTCAGGCTGGTTGACCAGCGGGAACACGCGGGCTTCGTGGCGCGTGACGCGAATCGTCGCTCCATGCAGCCGCCGGCTCCACGGGAATACGACGACCCTGATCGGAATCAGCAAGGATTTACCTTCGTGAGCGACAGTACCGAACACGCTTTCCCTCTGGTCCGCCATTTCCGCCAGATTCTGTTGTGGCCCTTGCAGGTGATGCACGCCCGAGTGCGGGAGCCGCATATCTCGAAGTATTGGGAATTGCTGGATGCGCTGGGTGAGCAGTGCCCCTGGCGGGAAGTGGCGGATGAGTTCGGCGATCCCGAGGATTTTCAGGAGCGGCATTACAAGGAATTCGTCACCTTCCTACCCTACGTACAGCGCTTTCTGTATGGCGAGGGTATGGGCCGCGAAGGACTGAGCGGCTACGGCAAATCGCCGATCCGAGTCTACCGCCGCCGCGATATCACCCGGATGCGGGCCATTCTCGACGAGCGATCGCCGCCGGTGGAGTTCGAAGTCGCCCATGTGGATCTTTATTTTTTCTACGACATCGACATCGTCGTTCTGGCGGTGGAGTTCCACGCCGATGACTTGCCGTTGCCACTGGCCCAGGAAGCGCTGTTCAAGCTGGGTCGGGCCTATCCGGCGTTCTGGGAAGCCAACGGCCAGGGTGGCCAGTGCCCGCGTCGGGTGGAATGGCTGGCGGCGAGTGGCGAAACCCTGGCGGTGTCCGACTACGAAAACCGGCGAAAATATCTCAACTTCGTCTGTCAACACCGCTCTCCCTGCGTCGCCGCCCATTGGGACTATCTGCTGCGGCCGCTGGCTTTGTACCACTCCGATCGCGAGGGCGTGGTTCGTTACCGGCAGATCGAATACCACCGCATGCCGTTGCTGGCCTATCTCAGCTTCGACGATCCGCGGGCGCTGACTCGCGGCGACTTTGCCCGCCTGGCTCTGGTCACCAAACCAGGCCCCTCCAATGTCCTGCCCTATTCCGAGCAGGAACTGGCCGATTTCGAACGGCAATACTGCTACGACAAATTCTGGAATCCCGCCGATCCGGCGCTGGGCAGCCGCTACTTATGCTGCGGTCACGCTTTCGTGATGGTCGGCAAGGCCGGCGACCGTTTCTTCGCCGACGCGGAAACCGGTTTGTTGGGTCAGTTCCGTCACCAGTATTTTCTGGTCAACCTGATCGCTCATTTCCACAAGGCTACCCTGATGCTGTTCTCGGAATGGCTGGTCGCGGCGATCAGCCAGCTCGATATCCGCAATGTGGATTCGGTCAAGGCGTTCAAACGGGAAATTCGTCGGATCTTCGAAACCTTCCTGCGCTTTACCCACCGCTATTGGTTTCACGAGGTTTCCAATCAGGCGCAGGCCAAGGATCTGTTTCGGATGTTGACCGGACATCTCGACACCGATCGGATTTACCGAGATGTCAGCGAAGCGGTCAAGGAGATGAATCAGTATCTGGACAGCGACGGTCTGCGCCGACAGGCCAACACCGTGGTGCGGCTGACCGTGGTAACCACGTTTGGCATGATCGGTGCGATTACCACTGGGATTCTGGGCATGAACGTCTTCGACGAGGCAGGCCAACCATGGTGGCATCGATTGCTGCTGTTCTTGAGTGTGTTTCTACCAATCACGGTATTGGTGCTGTACACCATCGAGAAATCCAAGCTGCTGTCCGATTTTCTGGAAGCCATGTCGGACGAGCGGCGCGGTCTGAAAGCCAAATTCAGAGTGTTGTTCAAGTCCAGGAAGCCGCGACACGACGCCTCGTCCCGACCCTGACCCCACGGGCTGTGTATCGGTGGTCCACATTTGTTGGCTCGGTTTGCGAGACCGCCGATCACGCTTGCCCAGCGGGCGATCGCCCAGCATTGTAAGCGACGCGATGTGCAACTTTTCCGATTGGGCGATGATCACGCCATCGAACTGTAAAGACTCGCGTCCGTGTTCAAGGTTGAGCCACACGCCGATGGTATGAGCCAAGCGTTTGCGCGTGATCTGATTGGTCAAGTGCCAGGCGTCGCGCGCCGGAGTTTTTGCCAAGTTGAAGCGCTGTTCGAGCTGGCCGATCACGGCTTCGATCCGCTTGCGAATCCGCTGCAATCACTTCGACCACCAACGGGGCCGGTGTGCCTTCATGTTTTTTCGCGCGGGCGTTTGCAGATCGATACCCAGCGCTGCGCAATCGGTTTTGAATGGTGGGGGATATAGTCATTGTCGCCTAAGACGCTGTTTACAAATGGTATGATTTCCTAAGAAACTGTTTACAAGGCCGTTAAGATGCGCAGCTCTGTCCATGAGGAGGCCAGAGCGATGGGGTATCCGAGCGACGTGAGTGACCGGGCGTGGGCGGAGATCGAACGTTTTTTCGGACCCGAGCACATTGGACGGCCTCGCAAGCATCGTGCGCAAAGCCTGTGTAACGCGATCCGGTACGTGGAACGCAGTGGTTGCCAATGGCGGATGTTGCCGAATAGGGTTTGGTTCGACCAGGGCGCCGAGCTTGGATGGAACGATCCGGTCCGCGTGAATCGGCCCGAGCGGCGGGAACCCGGACCGCCGCGCCATCAGGTCGGGGCGGTCGCATGTGACGGAATGGTCTCAGGCGTTGAGGTCGGGGATAAGCCTGCTTTCCAGATGTGCGATCATGTCCTTGAGCATCAGCTTGCGCTTCTTCAATCGCTTCAATTCAAGCTCGTCGACCAGCGGATCCTTGGCCAGGCGGGTAATCACATCGTCCAGGTCGCGATGCTCTGTCCGCAGTTCGACGAGCCGGTATTTATAGTGTTCGATGTCACTGTTCTCCATTGTGGGATTCTCCAAAGCAGGGCGGGTTTTCTGTCAGGCGCGGCAAACCGGGACCGGGCAGGTTCCCAACGCGCGGCGCTGGTCGTGGTCACAACCGGGGAGTCTAGTCCTACGCCGAACGACCGGCAAGGTATCCGACTTGGCGCGGCCGTGTCGGTTTCAGGTAAAGTCAGTACGTTGAACACGGTTTCCAAGGTGACGGGGCGATGACGGTTGCGGTCAAGAAACAGCAGGTCAATTTCAATAAACTTCAGAAGCGGTTGCGGCGGAACGTCGGCCAGGCGATTCAGGATTTCAACATGATCGAGGATGGCGACCGAGTGATGGTCTGCCTGTCCGGCGGCAAGGACTCCTTTGTCATGCTCGACATTCTGCGCAAGCTACAGGCGCGGGCGCCGGTGCGCTTCGAACTGGTCGCGGTCAATCTCGATCAGAAACAGCCTGGCTTTCCCGAGCATGTGCTGCCGGCATATCTCCAAGGCATCGGTGTGCCGTTCCATATCATCGAGCAGGATACCTACAGCGTGGTCAAGCGGGTGGTGCCGGAGGGCAAAACCACTTGCGGGTTATGTTCGCGGTTGCGGCGCGGGACTCTGTATACCTTCGCCAAAGAGCACGGCATGACTCGGATCGCGTTGGGTCATCACCGCGACGATATTCTGGAAACCCTGTTCTTGAACCTATTTCACGGCGGCAAACTCAAGGCCATGCCTCCCAAGTTGCTGAGCGACGACGGTCGACATGTGGTGATCCGGCCGTTGGCCTATTGTCGGGAGCGCGACCTCGCCACCTACGCCGAGGCTCGGCAATTTCCGATCATTCCCTGCAACCTGTGCGGTTCGCAACCCAAGCTACAACGCCAGGCGATCAAGGCCATGTTGCGGCAGTGGGAAAAGCAGTTTCCGGGACGAATCGAGAACCTCTTCGCCGCGCTGCGGAACGTGGCGCCTTCGCATCTGGCCGATACCGGCTTGTTCGATTTCGCTGGGTTGGGCGCGCGCAACGGCGGCCTGGCGCCGGAATGGCTGCCCGGCGGAAGCGATGGCGCCGTGGCGGAATGGAATGAGGAGGAAAATGAGGCGTTGTTGGTCAATGGGAACGCGAAACCGGATGTAAGAGGAGTGCGATTGCCCTTGCCGACCATGCGGCGGGTTTGACGCTGTTTGAAATTCGCTGCTATGTTTCGTTGTTGGCGGTACGCCGGCTTTGCTTGATCGCATCCTTCCCTCCCCGCTAGCCGGCTTCCACGAGGAGATAACACCTTATGAAGCAGCACTTGTTGGCGTTGGTCGCGGCGCTCGGTCTGGCTGTGGGCGGCGTAACCGCGCAGGCGGCCGATACCGTCAAGATTGGCTTGATGGCGCCGTTGACCGGGTCCTGGGCTAGCGAAGGCCAGGGCATGAAGAAGATCGTCGAACTGCTGGCCGAGCAGCAAAACGCCAAGGGTGGTGTGTTGGGCAAGCGGATCGAGGTGGTGACCGAGGACGACGGCGGCGATCCGCGCACCGCCTCGCTGGCCGCGCAACGCCTGACCACCCGGGACGTGGTGGCGGTGGTCGGTACCTACGGTTCTTCGGTGACCGAAGCCAGCCAGGCGATTTACGATGAAGTCGGCTTACCTCAAATCGCCAACGGTTCCACCGCGATCCGCTTGACCGAAAAAGGCTTCAAGCATTTCTTCCGTACCGCGCCGCGCGACGACGAGCAGGGCCGCATGGCGGCGCGGACCATCGATAAGCTGGGTTTCAAGAAGATCGCCATCCTGCATGACAACACCTCCTATGCCAAGGGCTTGGCGGATGAAGCCAATGCCCTGCTGAAGAGTCAGGGTGCGGAGGTGGTGTTTTTCGATGCGCTGACCCCCGGTGAACGCGATTACACCGCCATTTTGACCAAGCTGAAGGGCGCCAATCCCGACGTGGTGCTGTTTACCGGTTACTACCCCGAAGCCGGCCTGCTGCTGCGGCAGAAGAAGGACATGAACTGGAAGACGCCGTTTCTGGGCGGCGACGCCACCAATAATGTCGATCTGGTCAAAATCGCCGGCAAGGAGGCCGCCGAAGGTTTCTATTTTCTCAGCCCACCGCAGCCGCGGGATCTCGATACGCCGGACGCGGCGGCCTTTCTGGCCGATTACCAGAAAAAATATAACGAGTTGCCTCCCTCGATCTGGGCGATGCTGGCCGGAGACGGTTTCCGGGTGATCGTGGCCGGTATCGCGGGCGCCCAGTCCACCGATGGCGACAAGATCGCCGAATACCTGCACCAGGATCTCAAGGATTATCCGGGCTTGAGCGGTCCGATCTCCTTCGACGCCAAGGGCGACCGCGAGGGCGAGGTGTACCGGGTCTACCAGGTGGACGCCGAAGGCAATTTCGTGTTGCTGAAGCTGTAAGTCGCTGTCGTGGTTCCTTCCCAGCCGGGAGGGAACCGTCTCGACCGCGCGAATATTTATCGTCATCGCGACGTTCCCCGCGCCCCAACCTGAATCCCCAGCGACCTCGTGGAAGAATTTTTTCAGCAGCTCACCAATGGCCTCGCCGTGGGCGGCATCTATGCCCTGATCGCCCTGGGCTACACCATGGTTTACGGTGTGCTCAAACTGATCAACTTCGCTCACGGCGACCTGTTCACCTACGGGGCCTACCTGGGGTTGACTCTGCTGACTTCGCTGGCGCTCACCGACCGCTTGGGTTTCGCCCTGGGCGTGCTGGTGCTGGTGCTGATGGTGATGGGGTTGGTGGCGGTGCTGGGCGCGATTCTGGAGCGGGCCGCGTATCGTCCCTTGCGGGAATCGCCCCGCTTGTCGGCGGTGGTATCGGCGCTGGGCGCGTCGATCTTTCTGCAAAACACCCTGATGCTGATTTACGGGGCTCGCTTTCAGGTTTACCCCGACAACATCCTGCCCGCCACCACATTGCATCTATTCGGTCTGTATCTGCCGCTGATGCGGGTGCTGATCGTATTGGCCTCGGTGGCGATGATGGCCGCGTTGTACCTGTTCATCCAGAAGACCCGGATCGGGACCGCCATCCGCGCGGCGGCGATCGATCAGGGCGCGGCGCGGCTGATGGGCATCGACGTGAACCGGGTGATCCTGTTGGTGTTCCTGATGGGGCCGGCGCTGGGCGGGGCCGCTGGGCTGATGGTGGGGCTGTACTACGGCCAGATCAATTTCACAATGGGCTGGGTCTACGGCATGAAAGCCTTCACCGCCGCGATCCTGGGCGGTATCGGCAACATCCCCGGCGCGATGGTGGGTGGGCTGTTGCTGGGTGTGATCGAAGCGCTCGGCGCGGCCTATCTTTCCATCGCTTGGAAGGATGCCATCGCCTTCCTGGTATTGATCCTGATCCTGATCGTTCGACCCACTGGTTTGCTGGGTGAACGGGTGGCGGACAAGATATGAAAGGGACAGGGGGGATGGATCATGGCGGATAAAGCCGATGAAGCACGGTAAGCTGTTCGCCGTTGTGCTGCTTGCCGCGCTATTGGCCGCCGCGCCACTGTTTCTCAACGCCTACCAGGTGGACGTACTCAACAGCATTGGCTTGTACGGACTGCTGGCGCTGGGTCTCAACCTCATTCTGGGCGAGGCTGGCTTGTTCAATATGGGCCATGCCGCCTTTTACGCGGTGGGCGCCTACACCGCCGCCATTCTGAACACTCGCTATCAGATTCCAATCTTGTGGACCCTGCCGTTGAGCGGTTTGACCGCCGGCCTGTTCGCGCTGGTGGTGGCGCGGCCGGTGGTGCATCTGCGCGGCGATTATCTGCTGATCGTCACCATCGGTGTCGGCGAAATCGTGCGCATTGCCTTGGTGAACGACATCTTCGGCATGACCGGCGGCGCCAACGGTATTTTCGGCATCAGCCGCCCCCAACTGTTCGGTATCGTCATCCGCCGGCCGTGGGAGTTTTTCTACCTGATCTGGGGCTGCGTGGCACTGACCATTTTTCTGTTTCTGCGGCTGAAGCAGTCGCGGTTCGGACGGGCGCTCAACTACCTGCGTGAGGACGAGGTGGCGGCGGAGGGCAGTGGCATCAATACGGCATATTACAAGTTGGCCGCGTTCGGCCTGGGCGCGGCCTGGGCGGGCATGGCCGGTACCCTGTTCGCGGCCAAAATGACCATCATTTCCCCGGAGTCGTTCAATTTCTGGGAATCGGTGGTGCTGT
The DNA here is from genome assembly GCA_020445045.1 of Candidatus Competibacteraceae bacterium. Classification (GTDB taxonomy): domain Bacteria; phylum Pseudomonadota; class Gammaproteobacteria; order Competibacterales; family Competibacteraceae; genus Competibacter. The sequence continues at coordinate 10,040 of JAGRHI010000027.1, read as the reverse complement.
TCATGATCGTGATTCTCGGCGGGGCGGGCAATATCGCCGGCGTCCTGCTGGCGGCCTTCCTGGTCATCGGCTTGCCGGAATTGTTCCGCGAGTTCGCCAGCGCCCGAATGCTGGTGTTCGGCCTGGTGATGGTGGTGATGATGGTGTTCCGGCCGCGGGGTTTGTTGCCGGCGAGGGGAGGACGATTTTCGCCGGTGACCCTGGCTAGGGGTCGCGGATGATGGAGGCGCCATCCGCCGTATCCAGTCGGCCAGCCATCACCGCAACGCCGTTGCTGACGCTCCAGGGGCTGACCAAAACCTTTGGCGGTTTGACCGCTGTCGATGCGGTGTCCTTCGTCGTCGAGGAAGGCTCGGTGGTGGGTCTGATCGGCCCCAACGGCGCCGGCAAGACCACGGTATTCAATCTGATCACCGGCAACTATCGGCCCGACCGGGGGCGAATCGAATTCGCCGGTACCTCGCTGGCCGGGCTGCGCACCCATCGCATCATCGCCCTTGGCATTGCCCGCACCTTCCAGAATATCCGGTTGTTCCAGCGCCTGACCGTGCTGGAGAACGTGCTGGCCGGTTGCCATTACCAGATGCGGGGCGGGATTCTCGCCGCCATGTTGCGGTTGCCGTCCCAGCGACGCGAGGAAAACGACGCCATGGGTCGAGCCTTGAAGGAACTGGAATTTGTCGGCCTGCGCCAACAGGCATTGATCTTGGCGAAGAACCTGGCCTATGGCGACCAGCGGCGGCTGGAAATCGCTCGGGCACTGGCGACCCGACCACGATTACTGGTGCTGGACGAACCGGCCGGGGGCATGAACGAACAGGAAACCGAAGCGTTGATTGGCTTGATCTCCCGCATTCGAGCGCGTGGGATCACCATTCTGCTGATCGAACACGACATGCGTCTGGTGATGCGCGCCTGTGAAAAGCTGGTGGTGCTGGAAAACGGCGGCAAAATCGCCGAAGGCTCGCCGGAGCAGGTGCGTCGCGATCCAAAGGTGATCGAGGCTTATCTGGGCACCGAGGACGAGGCGTAACGCGGACCCGTGGAGGACCCTGATATGACCGCAACCGCCGTTAAATTCGCGACCTACGAAGATCTGTTCGATCTGCCTGAGAATCTGGTGGGCGAAATCATTCACGGTCAATTGATCACGCAACCGCGTCCCGCGCCGAACCATATTGTCGCCAGTTCAGCCCTCGGCGAGGAACTGGTCGGTCCATTCCAGAAAGGACGAGGAGGCGGTCCAGGCGGCTGGTGGATTCTGGATGAGCCGGAGCTGCACTTGGGTCCGCATATCCTGGTGCCCGACTTGGCTGGCTGGCGGCGAGAGCGTCTGCCCGCCATGCCGGACACGGCCTTTTTCACGCTATCGCCCGACTGGGTGTGCGAAGTGCTCTCGCCGGGCACGGCCCGAATCGACCGGGCGGATAAAATGCCGATTTATGCCGAATACGGTGTGTCGTTTCTCTGGTTGATCGATCCGGCGTTGCATACCCTGGAAGCGTTCGTGCTGCGCGACGAGCATTGGTTGCTGGAGCACGTTTATCAGGAAAACGACGAGGTGCGCGCCGTTCCCTTTGACGCCGTGGCTTTTTCGCTGGCGGGCTTATGGCCATGAAACGCATCCGTGCCGGAAACTCGCGACATGTTGCTTGAAGTCGAAAATCTGCATGTCCGCTACGGCAACGTTGAGGCGCTGCACGGTATCGACCTGCATGTCCGGCAAGGCGAAATCGTTGCCATTCTCGGCGCGAATGGCGCCGGTAAGACCACCACCCTGCACGCCATCAGCGGCCTGCTGCGCCCATCGCGGGGCGAAATCCGCTTTGAGTCCAAACCCATCCACAAAATGCCCGCGCATCGCCTGGTCGGCATGGGGATCGCCCACGCGCCGGAAGGTCGCCGCATTTTCGGTACCTTGACCGTTCAGGAAAACCTGAACCTGGGTGCGTTTACCCAAGCCGACCGGACCCGAACCGCCAAGACCCTGCAATGGATTCACGAGCTGTTTCCGGTGCTGGCCCAGCGCCG
>JAGRHI010000027.1:3572-7975 GCA_020445045.1 Candidatus Competibacteraceae bacterium | reverse complement strand
GCGAACAGCAAATGCTGGCCATCGGCCGGGCATTGATGGCCAACCCCCGGATTTTGTTGCTGGACGAGCCGAGTCTCGGTCTGGCGCCACTGCTGGTTAAGGTGATTTTTCAGACCCTGTGGGAGATCAACGGGGCTGGGGTCACCATCGTGCTGGTCGAGCAGAACGCCCGCGCCGCGTTGAAGCTGGCGCATCGCGGCTATGTGATGGAAGTCGGCCGAATCGTGCTGGAAGACCGCGCCGAGGCGCTGTTGGCCAATCCCGAGATTCGCAATGCCTATCTGGGCGGCCAGATCGCCGGAGACTGATACTTTGCGCGAACCGTCGTCACCGCCGACGGGGCAGCTCATCGCGGTCGAGTCGCCGCCGCCGGTGGTCGCGCCGCCGCTGATTCCCGAGCCGGAACTGGCGGAGGTGCTGCGATCAGCGGCGGTCGCGCCTGAACCCGCCACCGTCCACCGCCGCGCCATGCTGATGTTGCTGGCGGCGGCGCTGTTGTGGAGTTTGGGCGGGTTGCTGATCAAGTGGATCGAGTGGAACCCGGTGGCCATCGCCGGAATGCGCAGCTTGATCGGCGCGGCGGTGATCGGGGCGGTGTTTCGCCATGAGTTGCGATTTGACTGGTCGTTTGAGCTGATCGGTGGGGCAGTGGCCTATGCGGGCACCGTGGTGCTGTTCGTGATCGCCAACAAGATGACCACGGCGGCGAACACGGTGCTTTTGCAATACACCGCGCCGGTTTACGTCATCCTGTTCAGCCCGTGGTTTTTGGGGGAACGGGCCAGTCGCCGCGACTGGCTGATTTTGCTGGTGATGATGAGCGGCATGGTGCTGTTCTTTCTGGACAAGCTGACTCTGACCGGCTATTGGGGCAACATCATCGCCTTGGTCGATGGGTTTTGCTTTGCATGGATGACCTTGTTCATGCGCCGGCAAAAGGATGGCTCCGCGCTGTCTTCCCTGTTACTCGGCAACCTAGTGGCGGGCGCGATCGGGTTGCCGTTCATGTTTCAGTCCATGCCCGATCCCTCGGGTTGGGCCGGTTTGCTGTTGCTCGGCGTGCTGCAACTGGGCGTGCCCTATATCCTGTTCGCGCTGGCGCTGCGTCATGTCCGGGCGGTGGAGGGCATTCTGATTCCGATGATCGAGCCGGTGCTCAATCCGGTCTGGGTGTTTCTGTTGCTGGGCGAGGCGCCTGGGGTTTGGGCGATGGTGGGGGGAACGATCATCTTGGGCGCGGTGGTGGTTCGAGCGCGGCGCTGACGGGTGCGTGGCGGGTATTACCAGCTTAATATGGTCGTCCCGATAGCTTGGTAAAGGAACTGACTCATGGAACTCTCCGCTCTGACCGCGATTTCCCCCATCGACGGTCGCTATGCCGACAAGACCGTCGAGTTGCGACCGATCTTCAGCGAATATGGCCTGATCCGCCATCGGGTACGAGTGGAGGTGTGCTGGTTGCAAGCGCTGGCCCGTCATCCCGACATCCCGGAAGTGCCGCCGCTGAGCGAGCACGCCCTCCATATCCTGGGCAGGTTGGTCGAAAATTTCACTCTGGTTGATGCGCAGCGGGTCAAGAACATCGAGCGCACCACTAATCACGATGTGAAGGCAGTCGAGTATCTGCTCAAGGAAAAAATCGCCGGTAATGCCGAATTGGAAGCGGTCGGCGAGTTCATCCACTTCGCCTGTACCTCCGAGGACATCAATAATCTGGCTTATGCGCTGATGCTGAGCGAGGCGCGGACTCAGGCATTGCTGCCGGCGCTGGACGAGAGCATCGACGCCATCGCCCGGCTGGCGCGCCAGCACGCCGACCAGGCCATGCTGGCGCGGACTCATGGCCAGCCGGCCTCGCCGACCACGCTGGGCAAGGAAATGGCCAATGTCGCCTATCGCCTCAAACGCCAGCGGGCGCAACTGGCGGCGGTGCCGCTGCTGGGCAAGATCAACGGCGCGGTCGGCAACTACAACGCCCATCTGACAGCGTACCCGGAGCTGGACTGGGAGGAGTTCGCCCACCGCTTCGTCACCGAGGATCTGGGGCTGGACTGGAATCCCTACACCATCCAGATCGAGCCACACGATTACATGGCGGAATATTTCCACGCGGTGATGCGGGCCAACACCGTGCTGCTGGATTTCTGCCGCGATCTTTGGAGTTACATCGCCATCGGTTATTTCCGGCAGCGAACCGTGGCCGGCGAAATCGGTTCCTCGACCATGCCACACAAGGTCAACCCCATCGACTTCGAGAATGCCGAGGGCAACCTGGGGGTGGCCAACGCGCTGCTGGATCACCTGGCCGCCAAACTGCCGGTGTCGCGCTGGCAGCGGGATTTGACCGACTCCACCGTGTTGCGCACCCTGGGCGTCGGACTGGCGCATTCGCTGGTGGCCTATCAGTCCTGTCTGAAGGGCATCGGCAAGCTGGAGGTCAACACGGCGGCGCTGGACGCCGATCTGGACGCCAACTGGGAAGTGTTAGCCGAACCGATTCAGACCGTGATGCGCCGCCATGGCATCGAGCAACCCTACGAGCAACTCAAGGCGTTGACCCGTGGCCAGCGGGTGGACCGGGAGACCCTGCGCGCGTTCATCGCCGATCTGGCGATCCCCGAAGAGGCCAAGCAACGGCTGCTGGCGCTGACGCCGGCCGGTTATACCGGCAATGCCGCCGACCAGGCGCGCCGAGTATGAAGTCGCCATGATGCCGAAGGTGTTGGGCGAACTGAGTCCGGCGCGATTTCTGGCCGAGTACTGGCAGAAGCAGCCGCTGCTGGTGCGCGGCGCCTGGCCGGGTTTTCAGGACCCGCTGACGCCGGAGGAACTGGCGGGGCTGGCCTGCGAGGAGGGCGTAGAGTCGCGGCTGGTGCTGGAGCGGGGCGGAGAAAAGCCGTGGGAGGTACGCCACGGGCCATTCGTGGATGACGATTTTCTCAAACTGCCGGACAGTCATTGGACCCTGTTGGTGCAGGATGTCGAGAAGCACGCGTCGGATTTGACGGCGCTGCTGGAGCCGTTCCGTTTTATCCCCGACTGGCGCATCGACGATTTGATGATCAGTTACGCGCCGCCGGCCGGTTCGGTCGGGCCGCATGTGGACGATTACGACGTATTTCTGCTGCAAGGGCAGGGCCGGCGACGCTGGCAGATCAGCCGTCGGCCGGTGGAACCGGACAATTGCTTGCCCGATACCGAGTTACGCATCCTGCGCGAGTTCGTACCGGAGCAGGAGTGGGTGCTGGAACCGGGTGATCTGCTGTATCTGCCGCCGCGCGTCGCCCATTATGGAGTGGCGCTGGAGCCGTGTCTGACCTACTCGGTCGGGTTTCGCGCGCCCAGCCATCGGGAACTGGTCAGCGGATTTCTGGAGTTTCTGTTGGACGATATCGATCCCGAGGCGCGCTACACCGATCCCGACCTGAGCGTGCAGGACCATCCCGGCGAGATCGCTCCCGCCGCGCTGGCCAAGGCGCGGAATCTGCTGCATCGAACCATCGCCCTGGACGACGAGACCATTGCGATCTGGTTCGGTCGCTACCTGAGCGAGCCCAAACCGGGGTTTCGCGCCGAGCCGGAGACGGACCCCTATTCGGAAAACGATTTGCGGGAATATGTGCGCGGCGGCGGTTCGTTGGAGCGTAACCCTGGTTCGCGCTTCCATTACAGGGTCGATCCAGAAGGTGAGACGGTGCTGTTCGTGGACGGGCAGGCGTTCGCGTTGGGACCGGCGCTGGCGTTTATGGCGCCGCTGCTGTGCCGGTATCGCACCCTGACGCCGGCGCGGCTGCGCGAGGCGCTGAAGCAACCCGACGCCCGGCAATTGTTGTTGGATCTGCTGAACGAAGGGGTGCTGGTGGTCTACGAGGAGGAGGATTGAGCGGTCCGTTCTTGCCAATGGCAAATCAACGGTACCCAAAGACTCTGCTCTAGCAGGGTTTTTGCTTGTCCGTCCGGACCCGATACCGGACAATGCGGTCCAGCGATGACGATAACAATACACTCATAACCCACGAGGTAAACTTAAGGTGAAACGGCAAGTGCGCAAGGCGGTATTCCCCGTGGCCGGCCTCGGAACTCGATTCCTGCCAGCGACCAAGGCCAGCCCCAAGGAAATGCTCCCGATCGTTGACAAGCCGCTAATTCAATACGGGGTCGAGGAGGCGGTGGCGGCGGGGGTGGAAACCCTGGTTTTCATCATCGGTCGCACCAAGAACGCCATCGCCGATCATTTCGACAAAGCTTACGAACTGGAAGCGGAGCTGGAAGCCCGCCACAAGACCGACCTGCTGCAAGTGGTGCGCGGCATCGTGCCGAACGGGGTGGAATGCGTCTACGTCCGGCAGGCCGAGGCGCTGGGCCTGGGGCACGCGGTGCTCTGCGCCCGGCCGGTGGTCGGC
>JAGRHI010000027.1:0-3518 GCA_020445045.1 Candidatus Competibacteraceae bacterium | reverse complement strand
GGAAGACGCCCGCGAAGGCGGGACGATGAGCCAAATGGCCCGCCATTTCAATAAATATCAGTGCTCGATCCTGGGGGTGGAACGGGTGCCCGAGACGGAGACCGATAAATACGGCATCGTTCGTCCCTTGCCTTTCGCCAATCGGCTCAACAACGTGGAAAGTATCGTCGAGAAGCCCAAGCCAGAGAATGCGCCCTCCAATCTGGCGGTAGTGGGCCGCTATATCCTGACGCCACGCATTTTCGATTTGTTGGCCCACATTCCGCGCGGGGCCGGCAACGAAATTCAGTTGACTGACGGGATTGCCGCCTTGTTGGCCGAGGAGCAGGTGCTGGCCTACGAATTCTCCGGCCGACGCCACGACTGCGGCAGCAAGCTCGGCTATCTGATCGCGACGGTCGAGTACGGTCTGCGCCATCCGGAACTGGGTGATCAGTTCCGCGACTATTTGCATTTGTTCGGCTGCCGGTTCGACGGTTCGGCGCCCGCCGACGGTTGAGCGCGGCCTTGCAAGCTCCTGGAGGAAAACTCGCGATGTCACAGGGCCTACTCGTTCTGAATGCCGGATCGTCCAGCATCAAATTTTCGGTGTTCGCCCTGCCGGTGGACGGCGGCGATCTGATGCTGGTCTGCCGAGGTTTGCAGGAGAACATCGGCGAAGACGACCCGCATTTCAAGGCGTTCGATTGCGATGGGCGGACGTTGAGCGATATTCGGCCGACGCCACCTTCCGGCAAATACCGCAAGCAGGGACCGGACCATCGCCGACGGGCGAACGATGCCACGCCGTCGTCGTCGGATGGCGAGGTTTACGACCACCAAGCGGCGTTGCGCGATTTGCTGGACTGGCTGAGTACAATGCCCGACCTGCCCGATGTGATCGCGGCGGGCCATCGGGTGGTGCACGGCGGCAAGGAGTTCAGCGACCCGCAACGGTTGACCCCGGAAATCATGGCGCGGCTGGAAACCTTCGTGCCGCTGGCGCCGTTGCACCAGCCCCACAATCTGGCCGGCATCCGCGCCCTGACCGCCGTGCGACCGGATCTGCCGCAAATCGGTTGTTTCGACACCGCCTTCCATCACGGCCAGCCGGAGTTAGCGCGCCTGTTCGCCCTGCCGCGGGTTTATCGTCAGGAAGGGGTCCAGCGCTACGGTTTTCATGGCCTGTCCTACGAATACATCGCCGGCGCCCTGGCGGAAATCCTGGGCACCTCGGCTACAGGCCGGGTGGTGGTCGCCCATCTTGGCAACGGCGCCAGCATGTGCGCCATGCGCGATGGCCAGAGCGTGGCCAGCACCATGGGGTTCACCGCCGTGGAAGGTCTGCCGATGGGTACCCGCAGCGGTTCGCTGGACCCCGGCGTGTTGCTCTACCTGATCGAACGGCACGGCATGGGTATCCGGGATTTGACCAACCTGCTCTACAAGCAGTCCGGGTTACTGGGATTGTCGGGCGTCAGCAACGACATGCGCGAGTTGTTGGCCAGCGCCGATCCCAACGCCAAGCTGGCGGTGGATTACTTCAGCTACCGCATCGCCCGCGAACTCGGCTCGTTGGCGGCGGCGCTGGGCGGGCTGGACGCGCTGGTATTCACGGGCGGCATCGGCGAGCATGCGGCGGCGGTGCGCGAGCAGGTCTGTGCCCGTTCGACGTGGCTGGGTATCGAATTGGATGCGGCGGCCAACGCCGGTCGTGACCAGCGGCGGATCGAGCGGTCCGGTAGCCGGGTGGCGGTGTGGGTGCTGCCCACCAACGAGGAACTGGTCATCGCCCGCCATACCCGACGGTTGGTGCTGGAACCTTAAATCCCCGCGCGGCTTGTCCCTCGGCGGACAAGCCGTTAGTCTATTTCACCCTTTTTAACTCCATGAACTCACCGGTTGGAAATCCATGTGCGGAATCGTGGGCGCCATCGCCGAACGCAACGTAACTCCCATCCTGCTCGAAGGTTTGCGGCGGCTGGAATACCGTGGCTACGATTCGGCGGGGATCGTGACCCTGGACCATCGCGACCAACGTCTGCACCGGACCCGCACGGTCGGCAAGGTTCAGGCGCTGGCGGAGCGGCTGCGGGGGGAGCCGGTGCGCGGCTCGCTGGGCATCGCTCACACCCGTTGGGCCACCCACGGTGAGCCCAGCGAACGCAACGCCCATCCGCACGTCAGCAACGATTCGGTGGCGGTGGTGCACAACGGCATCATCGAAAACTATCGGGAACTCAAGGAGGAACTGCTCGCCGCCGGTTACCGTTTCGAATCCGACACCGACACCGAAGTCGTTGCCCACCTGATCGATCAACGGATGCGGGAAACCGGCGATCTGCTGACGGCCATGCAACAGACCGTGGCCCGGCTGACCGGCGCCTACAGTCTGGGGGTGATCTGTCGCGACGATCCGGAGCGGCTGATCGCGGCGCGGGCCGGTAGCCCGCTGGTGCTGGGCATCGGCATCGAGGAACATTTCATCGCTTCGGACGTGTTCGCGCTGGCGCCGGTGACCCAGACCTTCGTATTCCTTGAGGAAGGCGATCTCGCCGATGTGCGACGGGAATCCTTCACCCTTTACGATCGGGAAGGACAGGTCGTGGAGCGACCGCTGTCCTATTCCGGGCAAATGGCCGGCGCGGCCGGCAAGGGCGGTTACCGCCATTTCATGCTCAAGGAAATTTTCGAGCAGCCGGCGGTGGTCGCCGAGACCCTGGAAGGGCGTGTCCATCAGGGCCGATTGCTGGAGGACGGTTTCGGACCGGAGGCGCCGACCTTGTTCGAGCAGGTGCAAGGCGTGCATATCATCGCTTGCGGCACCAGCTATCATGCCGGTCTGGTGGCCCGTTACTGGCTGGAAAATCTGGGGGTGCCCTGCGCGGTCGAAGTGGCCAGCGAGTACCGTTACCGCCGGGGGGTGACGCCGCCGGGCACCTTGTTCGTCAGTATTTCCCAGTCCGGCGAAACCGCCGATACCCTGGCGGCGCTGCGCGCGACTCGGGAGCGCGGCTATCTGTCCACCCTCGCCATCTGCAACGTCGCCGAAAGTTCGCTGGTGCGGGAGTCGGCGTTGACCCTGTTGACCCGGGCCGGACGAGAAGTCGGCGTGGCGTCCACCAAGGCGTTCACGACCCAACTGGTGGCGTTGCGTCTGCTGGCCTTGATGCTGGGTCGGCGGCGCGGTTTGAACGAGCAGGCCGAGGCGGCGCTGGTCCGCGATCTGGAGATGCTGCCGCGAGCGCTGGAGGAGGCCCTGCAGTTGGATGGCGCCATCGAACGGCTGGCCGAGCATTTCGCCGAGAAGCACCACGCCCTGTTCCTGGGGCGCGGCCCGCAGTATCCGATCGCCATGGAAGGCGCGCTCAAGCTCAAGGAAATTTCCTACATCCATGCCGAGGCCTATCCGGCCGGCGAACTCAAGCATGGGCCGCTGGCGCTGGTGGATGCCGACATGCCGGTGGTCTGCGTGCTGCCCAAGGACGACCTGCTGGAGAAGGTGCTGTCCAATCTGCAAGAGGTGCGGGCGCGCGGCG
>JAGRHI010000227.1 GCA_020445045.1 Candidatus Competibacteraceae bacterium | reverse complement strand
AGCAAATTCGCGTCTCGCGCGTCGGTAAGCAGCCGGTTATCGTGCAGGCCGGGGTCAATGTGGCCATTGATGGTCAACACGTCACGCTCAAGGGTAAGAAGGGTTCGGCCGAGCTCCAGGTGCATCCATGGGTGACGGTCCGGCAGCAGGGCGATGCCTTGGTGGTCCATCCACATCAGATCACCAACGATCCCAAGCACCGGGCGATGACCGGTACCATGCGAGCCTTGCTCAACAACATGATGATTGGGGTCACCCAAGGATTCGAACGCAAGCTGCAACTGGTTGGTGTCGGCTACCGCGCTCAGGCGCAAGGCAAGGTGCTGAATTTGACCCTCGGCTTTTCTCATCCGGTCGAGTTCAAGATACCGGAAGGCATCGTCATCGAGACGCCCACCCAGACCGAGGTGGTCGTCCGCGGAATGGACAAGCAGCAGGTCGGCGAAGTCGCCGCCAAGATCCGCGCCTACCGGCCACCAGAGCCTTACAAGGGCAAGGGGGTACGCTACGCGAACGAGACCATCATCCTGAAAGAAGCCAAGAAGAAGTAAGGACTTGCCATGGATAAGAAAGCAGCCGACAAAAAAACCACGCGCCTGCGGCGTGGGTTGCGGACCCGGCTCAAGATCCGCGAACTGGGTGTTTGCCGGTTGTGCGTGCACCGCACACCCCGTCACATCTACGCTCAGTTGATCAACCCAGCCCCGACCGGTGATCGGACGTTGGCGGCCGCATCCACCTTGGAGTCGGCGCTGCGCCAGATGCTGAAGAGCACGGGCGATGTCGATGCGGCCAAGGCGGTGGGCAAGGCGATCGCCGAGAAGGCCAAGGCCATCGGCATCACCCGGGTCGCGTTTGACCGCTCCGGTTTCAAGTACCACGGCCGGATCAAGGCGTTGGCTGAAGCCGCCCGCGAAAACGGTTTGGAGTTTTAAGGAACAAACAGCATGGCGACGAATGTAGAAAGCACCCAGAATTCCGACGGCTTGCAGGAAAAACTGATCACCGTCAACCGTGTGGCCAAGGTTGTCAAAGGCGGTCGCCAGTTCGGTTTCACGGCGCTGACTGTGGTGGGCGATGGCAATGGCCGGGTCGGGTTGGGCTATGGCAAGGCCCGCGAGGTACCCATGGCCATCCAGAAAGCGATGGACAAGGCGCGTAAGAACATGTGCAGCGTGCCGTTGAACGGCGTCACCTTGCAATATCCCATCACGGCGGAGCATGGCGCGGCGCGCGTGTTCATGCAACCGGCTTCCGAAGGCACCGGCATCATCGCCGGGGGCGCCATGCGTGCTGTGTTCGATGTGGTGGGGGTCAAGGATGTGTTGGCCAAGTGCATCGGTTCGCGCAATCCGATCAATGTGGTGCGGGCGACCATCCGCGGGCTGAGCACCATGAAGGCGCCCGATTATCAGGCTGCCAAGCGTGGCAAGAGCGTGGACGAAATCCGGAGTTAAGGGACATGGCCGACAAGCTGAAAGTCACTCTAGTCAAGAGCATGCATGGCCGTCTGGCCGCGCATAAGGCCTGCGTGCGCGGGTTGGGGCTACGGCGGTTGCACGGGAGTTCGGTGGTCATCGATACCCCGGAGAACCGCGGTATGATCCGCAAAGTTTCCTATCTGCTGAAAGTCGAGGAGGCCTGAAGCCATGCGACTTAATACCCTCAAGCCGGCGCCTGGCAGCCGGCCTGGCAAGCAGCGGCTCGGGCGTGGTATCGGTTCTGGGCTCGGCAAAACCGGCGGCCGCGGTCACAAGGGCCAGCACGCCCGAGCCGGGGGCTACCATAAGGTTGGTTTCGAGGGCGGCCAAATGCCTTTGCAGCGGCGGTTGCCCAAACGTGGTTTCCGCTCGATGACCGCCCGATACACCGCCGAAGTGCGGCTGCGCGATCTGGCCAAGGTGACGGCCGAGGTGATCGATCTGGCGGCGCTCAAGGTGGCTAATCTCGTGCCGGCCTTTGCCAGGCAAGCTAAAGTCATTCTTTCCGGAGCGGTGGATAAGCCGCTGACCGTGCGCGGCTTGGCGCTGACGCAAGGCGCCAGGGCCGCGCTGCTGGCGGCCGGCGGAACGATCCACGAGTAACGAACGATGGCGACTGCCCTGCCGGATCTTGGCAAAATGACCGAACTGCGCCAGCGCCTGCTGTTTTTGCTGGGGGCGCTGGTCGTGTTTCGTATTGGCACCCACATTCCAGTGCCGGGCATTGATCCGCATGCCATGGCTCAATTGTTCGACCAGCAGCGCGGTACCATTCTCGACATGTTCAACATGTTTTCAGGTGGTGCGTTGCGGCGGCTGAGTGTTTTCGCACTAGGGGTGATGCCATACATTTCGGCCTCGATCATCCTGCAGCTCATGTCCATGGTCGTGCCATCGCTGGAGCAGTTACGCAAGGAGGGTGGGGCCGCTGGCCGCCATACGCTGACTCGCTACACGCGCTATCTGACGGTGGTGCTGGCGGCCTTCCAGGCGATCGGTGTCAGCATTGCGCTGCAAAGTCAGACGGTGGGCGGCACTTCGGTGGTGATCGCGCCGGGTATCGGGTTCCTCATGACCGCCACGGTGACGCTGGTGACCGGCACCATGTTTCTGGTGTGGCTGGGCGAGCAGGTGACCGAACGCGGCATCGGGAACGGTATTTCCATGTTGATCTTCGCCGGTATCGTTGCGGGCTTGCCGCATGCGGTGGGTGGTACCCTGGAATTGGCGCGCACGGGCGAATTGCATGTCATGTTGGTACTGTTCCTGCTAGCGCTGACGGTCGTGGTGACCGGCTTCGTGGTCTTCGTCGAGCGTGGGCAGAGGCGCATCACGGTCAACTATGCCAAACGCCAGCAGGGGCGGCGGATGTATGCCGCCCAGACTACCCATTTGCCGTTGAAGCTGAACATGTCAGGGGTGATACCGCCGATCTTCGCGTCCAGCCTGATTCTGTTTCCAGCGACGCTGGGAAGTTGGTTTGGCAATGCGCCCAACATGGGGTGGTTGCGCGACATCAGTTCGACCTTGTCGCCGGGACAGCCGCTGTACGTGCTGCTCTATGCCAGTTTGATCATTTTCTTCTGTTTTTTCTACACGGCGCTGGTTTTCAATTCCAAGGAAACCGCCGATAACCTGAAAAAATCCGGGGCATTCATTCCTGGTATTCGGCCAGGCATGCAGACGGCGACGTACATCGATAAGGTGCTGACTCGGCTGACGCTGGTCGGAGCCCTCTATATCACCGCTGTTTGCCTGCTGCCGGAGTTCCTGATCCTGTACTGGCGAGTGCCGTTCTATTTTGGTGGCACCTCGCTGTTGATTATCGTGGTGGTGGTGATGGATTTCATGGCTCAGGTCCAGGCGCATCTGATGTCGCATCAGTACGAAAGCCTGTTGAAAAAGAACAGTTTCAAGGGCCAAAGCCTGCTGCGTTGAGCGGAAACCGCCCATTGTCGTTTCCACGATGTTTGCTGAGTTTGGAGAACAATCATGAAGGTACGCGCCTCGGTCAAAAAAATTTGCCGTAACTGCAAAATCATCCGTCGCGATCGCGTGGTTCGGGTGATTTGCAAGGATGCTCGTCACAAGCAACGGCAGGGATAAAATCGATTCATTTATATTGATCTACATCGCCGAGTGGGGTAAATTCCCGCTTCTTTGCGTGGTGAACACCCGGCACGGTGGGAGGAGCTTCGAGGCATGGCCCGTATTGCAGGTATCAACATTCCGGTCAACAAGCATGCGGTGATCGCGCTGCAGGCTATCTATGGGATCGGCAAGACTCGTGCTGGCCAAATCTGTGCGGCGGCCAACGTCGCTCCGGACATCAAGGTCCGCGATCTGGATGAGGCCCAGGTGGATGCGTTGCGTGCCGAAGTCACCAAACACATCGTGGAAGGCGATCTACGCCGCGAAGTATCCATGAGCATCAAGCGATTGATGGACTTGGGTTGCTATCGTGGCGTCCGCCACCGGCGCGGCTTGCCGGTACGCGGCCAGCGTACCCGAACCAACGCACGGACGCGCAAGGGTCCGCGCCGCGCGGTTCGCAAGTAGACCGGCGATATTTTCTGGAATCCATTGGCATAGGTTGGAGCATGGCAAAAC
>JAGRHI010000226.1:2936-6615 GCA_020445045.1 Candidatus Competibacteraceae bacterium | reverse complement strand
ACCGCACCTTGGAACGCGCCCATGCGCTGGCGGCTTCCTTCGCCGGTTACGCCATTGCCCTGGACGAAATCCCCACTCACCTGGGCGAGGCCGATATCGTCATCGCCTCCACCGCCAGCCCCGACCCGCTGTTGGGGGCGGCGCTGGTCCGCCAGTGCTTGAAACAACGCCGCCATCGACCGATGTTCATGGTGGATTTGGCCGTGCCGCGCGATATCGATCCGGCGGTCGCCGAACTGGACGATGTGTATCTGTACACGGTGGACGACCTCAAGGACATCATTCAGGATAACCTGCGTTCGCGCCAGGCCGCCGCCCAGCAGGCCGAGGAAATCATCGACACTCAGGTCGAGCACTTCATGGCCTGGTTGCGCGCCCAAGGCAGCGTCGCCAGCATCCGCGCCTTGCGCCGGCGGGCCGAAGCCACCCGCGACGAGGCGGTGGACCGCGCCCGGCACCAGCTCGCCCAGGGCAAGGACCCAGCCACCGTGCTTGAGATACTGGCCCATACCCTCACCAACAAGTTTCTGCACGTGCCTTGCGCCGGCCTGCGCGAAGCCGCCGCCGAAGGTGACGCCACCATGTTGAACCTGATCAAGACCCTGTACCGCTTGGGCGATGGAGATCCTCACCGATGAACGCCTCCATGCTCGCCAAGCTGGAGCAACTGACGGAACGCCATCAGGAAGTCGGCGCGCTGCTGGCCGATCCCGAAATCATCGGCGACAACGACCGTTTCCGTGCCCTGTCGATGGAATACGCCCAATTGGAGCCGGTGGCGAGCGGGTTTCTGGCCTACCGCCGCACCCTGGACGATCTGGATGGCGCCCGCGAGATGAGCCGGGACGGCGACCCCGAACTGCGCGCCATGGCGCAGGAAGAACTCCTGGAGGCGGAAGAACGCCGTATCGGGCAAGAGCGGACCTTGCAACTGTTGTTGCTGCCGCGCGATCCGCACGACGCCGGCAATGTGTTCCTGGAAATCCGCGCCGGCACCGGCGGCGACGAAGCCGCGCTGTTCGCCGGCGATCTGCTGCGCATGTATGCGCGTTATGCCGAACTGCGCGGCTGGACCCTGGAAATTCTCAGCGAGAGTCTCGGCGAGCATGGTGGCTACAAGGAGGCGATCAGCCGCGTCATCGGTCACGGCGCCTATTCGCGGCTGAAGTTCGAATCCGGCGCGCACCGGGTGCAGCGGGTGCCGGTCACCGAGACGCAGGGCCGCATTCATACCTCCGCCGCCACCGTGGCGGTGCTGCCGGAACTGGCGGAAGTCGAACAGATCGACATCAACCCCAGCGAGCTGCGCATCGACACCTACCGTTCTTCCGGGGCGGGCGGTCAGCACGTCAACAAGACCGATTCGGCGATCCGCATCACCCATCTGCCCAGCGGCATCGTGGTGGAATGTCAGGACGAGCGCTCCCAACACAAGAATCGCTCGCGGGCGATGGCGCTGTTGCAGGCCAGGCTGCTGGCGGCGGAACGGGAAAAGCAGACCAGCGCCCAGGCGCAAACCCGCAAGCTGCTGGTCGGTAGCGGCGACCGCTCCGAACGCATCCGCACCTACAATTTCCCGCAGGGGCGGGTCACCGACCATCGCATCAATCTGACCCTCTATAAGCTCGGCGAGGTGCTGGCGGGCCATCTCGATTCGGTCATCGATCCACTGATCAACGAATACCAGGCCGATTTGCTGGCGGCGTTGGCCGAGTAAATTCCCCTTGCCTCCCAACCCGTTCTCCCCCAGGGAGAAAGCGCATACGACCGCCACCGAGTGAACGCCGCCACCCTCCGCGACTTGTTGGCCGCCGCCGTCCAGCGGCTGGCCGAAATCAGCGAAACCCCGCGACTGGACGCCGAACTGCTGTTGGCGGCGGCGCTGGAGCGACCTCGCGGTCACCTGCACGCTTGGCCGGAGCGGGTGCCGGAACCGGACCGGGCGACTCGTTTCCTCGCCTGGCTGGACCGGCGGCAGGCGGGAGAACCGGTTGCGTACCTGCTCGGTCGGCGCGAATTCTGGTCACTGGAACTGGAAGTCACCCCGGACACCTTGATCCCTCGCTCGGAAACCGAATTGCTGGTCGAGTTGGCATTGGAACGGCTGCCGGCGGATCGAACTCGCGCGCTCGCCGATCTGGGCACCGGCAGCGGCGCCATCGCCCTCGCCTTGGCGGTGGAACGGCCACGGGCACGGATCGTCGCCACCGACCACGATTCGACGGCCCTGGCGGTCGCCCGGCGCAACGCCCGGCGGCTGAATATCGGCAACGTCGAATTCCGCGAAGGCGACTGGTGCGCGCCGCTGGCCGGCGAGCGCTTCGATCTACTGATCGCCAATCCGCCCTACGTCGCTGCCACCGATCCCCATTGGCGGCGGGGCGATTTGCGCTTCGAGCCGGCGGCGGCGCTGGTGGCGGGCGAGGATGGGCTGGACGCCCTGCGGTCGATCGTCGCGCAAGCGCCCGCTTGCCTGCGGACGGGCGGCTGGCTGCTGTTGGAGCACGGTTACGATCAGGGCGATGCGGTACCGAACCTGTTACGGCAACGCGGCTTCGTCGACGTGAGCGATCATCGGGACGCCGCCCAACTGAGCCGAGCCAGCGCCGGACGCTGGCCGGCTTGAAACGGCGCGCGCCAAGGGCTACGGTTAGTTATATCGATAGGCAATCGCAGCGATCCGACAGCCGTGGAGGAAAGCGTCATGCACGCCGACACCGAAGAGCTGTACAAGCACCGCGCCATCCAATTCTGCCGTCTTCATGAAGATCCCGATCAAGCGGGATCGGCGGCGGCGTGGTTACGGGGCGTGGCGGGTGTCCATGGCGTTCAGTGCCTGTCGTCCCATGCCCTGATCGTGGTCTACGACCTGCGGTGGATCACCTTGCAACGCATCGAACACGCCCTGGGCGAGCTCGGTTACCACCTCGACAACAGTCTGTTGTGCAAACTGAGGCGAGCGCTGGTTCACTACGCCGAGGAAACCCAGCGGGAAAACCTGGCCATCGCCCAGGAAGGCCAGACCCCTCGGCAGGAGGTGTTCATCAACCGCTACCAACACCTCACTCACGGTTGCCGCGATCCACAACCGGAGTACTGGCGGGAATATCAGTAAAGCCCCGACCCGTCGGCGTTCAGCCGGCGAGCGCGGCGCGAGGGTCGACGTACTCGTAGCCGAGATCGTCGGCCACCGCCTTATGGGTGACCTTGCCCTCGCAAACGTTCAGTCCCGTCAGGAAATTGGCATCCTCCAGCAATGCCTTCCGGTAACCTTTGTCGGCCAGCGCCAAGGCATAAGGCAGCGTGACGTTATTGAGGGCATGGGTGGAGGTATTGGGCACTGCCCCCGGCATGTTGGCGACGCAGTAATGCACCACGCCATCCACCACATAGGTCGGCTCGGCGTGAGTGGTTGGATGCGAGGTCTCGAAGCAGCCACCCTGATCGATGGCGACATCCACCAGCACCGAACCCGATTTCATCCGCCGGACCATGTCGCGGGTCACCAGCTTGGGCGCCTCGGCGCCGGCCACCAGCACCCCGCCAACCACCAGGTCCGCTTGCGGGACATGATCTTCAAGGGCGGCCTTGGTGGAATACACGGTCTTGAGCGCCGCGCCGAAGCGCCGCGCCAGCCGCGCCAGCACCTCCACATTGCGATCCAGCACGGTCACGTCGG
>JAGRHI010000226.1:0-2916 GCA_020445045.1 Candidatus Competibacteraceae bacterium | reverse complement strand
CGTTTTCGCCGACCACGCCGCCGCCAATCACCACCACCTTGGCCGGGGCCACGCCAGGGACACCGCCCAGCAGGATGCCGCGCCCGCCCTTGGCGCGTTCCAGCGCCGCCGCGCCGGCCTGAATCGACAACCGGCCGGCCACTTGCGACATCGGCGCCAACAGCGGTAGCCCGCCGTGGCCGTCGGTCACGGTTTCGTAAGCGACGCAGATCGCGCCGCTGTCGACCAAATCCCGGGTTTGATCCGGGTCGGGCGCCAGGTGCAGATAGGTGAACAGAATCTGGCCCGGACGCAGCATCCGACGTTCCACCGCCTGCGGTTCCTTGACCTTCACGATCAGGTCGGCCTGGGCAAAGAGGGTCGCGGGCATGGCCGCGATTTCGGCGCCGGCGGCGCGATAATCGTCGTCCGAACTGCCGATGCCGGTGCCGGCCTGGGTTTCCACCAGCACGTGATGACCGTGGGCAGTGAATTCCCGCACGCTGTCAGGAGTCAGGCCGACCCGATATTCATGAACCTTGATCTCTTTGGGAACGCCGATACGCATTGCCAGATCCTCCTGGGAAGAGTGGGGATAGCCGGTCGATCATCCAACAAATCACCTGGGATGTTAACCCGCCTCGAATAGACCCGGAATCCGACGGAATATTTGCGCGAACGAACCGCGCGGCGGGTTCTTGGGAACTGGGCGCGCTCGCAACCTTCCAGCCTGGCGGGGCTGAGTCCGGTGGCGAGTTGCGTTATCCTCCCATGCACGGTCAAGCAACGGAGGAACCTCGGATGAATCGCAAGCTGAAAACCCATTGGCGCGGCGGGCTGCTCGGCGGGGTGCTGGCCATGGCGCCGCTGGTTCACGCCGATGAAATCGGTAGCGTGGACACCGCCTTCCAGTGGCTGGGACCGAACCACAAGATCGTCATCGAGGCTTTCGACGATCCCAAGATCGACGGCGTGACTTGTTACGTCAGCCGTTCCCAGAAAGGCGGCATCAAGGGTGGGCTGGGGCTGGCCGAAGACACCTCCGACGCCTCGTTGGCTTGCCGGCAAACCGGGCCGATCGTGGTCAAGGAGAAGTTCAAGAACGGTGAGGAAGTGTTCACCGAGCGCCGCTCGCTGCTGTTCAAGAAAATGCGGGTGGCGCGTTTCCTCGACAAGACGCGCAATACCCTGGTCTATCTGGTCTATAGCGACAAGCTGGTGGAAGGCTCGCCCAAGAATTCGGTGTCGGCGGTAGCCATGATGCCCTGGGGCGACAAGCCGCCCAAGACGGCGCCATAGGCGGAAAATCCGACCGCCCTCGACCCGGAAGAACCCTTGCTCCTCCCGCTCAAGGGGAAAGGAAACGGGGTTCCCTGGCGCCCCGACTGATCCATACCTCGGCGCTGGCGGCCTGCCCGGCCTGATCCAGCACGGTGATTCGCGCCAGCCCCTCGCCGTCCGGCGGCCAGAACGCATCCCGCCGCCACGGGTTCGCGGGCAACGGCCGGCCGTTCACCAGCCAGCGCAGCGGCCGGACCCCGCCGGTCGCGGCCAACGGCAATTCGGCCAAGTGGCCATCCCGCACCGGCAATTCCACCGTGGTGCCCGCCACCGGGAAGCGGATGCCGAGTGGTGGCGCGCTGGCCGTCTCCAGCGCCGAGCGGGTGCGGAAATAGCGCAGGCGCTCCGGCAACTGTTCGCGGCCAACCACGCGCAACACGTTGGCGGGCGGTGGCGCGGGCGGGGTCGTGGGTTCCGGTAACAGGTCGAACACCCGGAACAACAGCGGCGCGGCGGTGTTGCGGCCGTAGTGACCGGGGCTGGGCGAACCGTCCGGCCGACCGACCCAGACGCCGACGGTGTAATCGGCGTCGAAACCCAACGCCCAGGCATCGCGGAACCCGTAGGAGGTGCCGGTCTTGTGGGCGATGAAGCGTGGCCGGGCGGCGCTGGCCGGCGGGGCCACGTTTCGCGGCACCGGCGAACCGCGCAGGATGTCGTTCAGATACCAGCAGGCGGTCGCCGTCAACAGATCGCGGCCCGGCTCGATGGGGTCGGCGGGGGAAAAGCGCAGGGGCGCGATCCGGCCGCCGCTGGCGATGCCGGCGTACAGCGTCACCAACTCCTCCAGGGTCATGCCGACCCCGCCCAGCACCAGTGGCAAACCTGGCCGGGGGTTGGCCGTGTTCCAATGCAACGGCAGGCCGACCTCGCGCAGCCGCGCCGCCACCCGCGCCGGCCCGACCTGTTCCAGCACCGCCACCGCCGGGATGTTTCGCGACTGTTGCAGCGCTTCGCGCACCGACAGTTGTCCAGCGTAAGTGTTGCGGAAATTGCCGGGGCTGTAGTCGCCAAAGCGGGTCGGCACATCCTCGATCAGGGTTTCGGGGTGAATCAGCAGATCGTCGAAACCCAGTCCGTACACTAGCGGTTTCAGGGTCGAGCCCGGCGAGCGCACCGCCCGCGTCATGTCGACCTGGCCGGCGCGGCGCGGATCGAAGAAATCGCTGGCGCCGACATAGGCCAGCACCCGCCGGTCGCGGTTCGCCACCACCAGCATCGCGATGCTGCTGGCCGGTTCCAGCGTGCTCTGCTGTTGGCCGGCCAGCGTTTCCAGGGTCTGCTGCAAATCCCGGTCGATGAACGTGGACAACAGCGGCGCATCCGGCCGGGCCGCGTGTAGCCGCTCGGCCAGATGCGGGGCCAGAAACGGCAGGGCGCGCCGGCGCCGGGGAACGGGCTCCTCGCGGGCTTCCTCCACCTGCCGCGGGGTCAGCACGCCGACTTGGCCCATGCGCGCCAAGACCTTGTCGCGAGCCGCTCGCGCCCGCTCGGGATAGCGGTCCGGCCGCAAGCGGGACGGCGCCTGCGGCAGCACCACCAGCAGCGCTGCTTCCGCCGCCGTCAGCCGAATGGGTTCCTTGCCGAACCAGGCCA
>JAGRHI010000225.1:4758-5710 GCA_020445045.1 Candidatus Competibacteraceae bacterium | reverse complement strand
CTTCCAAGAAGCTCTTGTTGCGCAGTTTGGTCACTTCGGATTTCAGGTTGGCGGAGACTTCGCTGTAACGCTGTTTCAACCATTCGAGAGCCATGAGTGGGATTCCTTCAGTTGTACGGGTGAAAAATGGGAACCGATCAATCCTTGGACCCGGCGACCCAGCGCAAGCCGAAACCGTAGGCCTGATCCAGGAAGCGATGGTCCTGAAAATATTCGACTAGCTTTGTGACCTGGATGTTACCACCCTGGTTCTCCAACATGGCCAGGGCGCACATGCGCTGGTCGTTGCCGTGGCTGTCGAGCCGGATCTCCAGCGTCGGCTGGTTGGGGGTTTGAAGGGTGATCACCGCATCGGTCTCCGCCCAATTGGGTACGCCTTCGTAAATGAGGGCAAAGACGACCACCCGATCGATTTGATCCCAGTGGCGGCCGTTGATGCGCAGGAATTCACCTTGGGCACTGGCGCCGCTGCGATCGTCGCCCATAAGCTGGATGTAAGGCGGCTGCTGCAAGCTACCGAAACTGTTGCCCAGCGCCTGCACCGCGCCGGCCCGGCCGTCCCGTAACCGGAATAGGCAACCCAGATCGAGATCGATCTTGCGGTTGGTCAGCCGGCCGAAGAAGCCCTTGCCACCGCCACCCTGATGCCAGTTCAGGTTGACGACCAGTTCGTCGAAACCCTGACCGGTTTTCTCCAGCGAAATGCTGCTACCCTTTTTCTCCAGCGTAATCTTTTCCAGCCGGATCGGTTTGGCCGGCGGCGGCGCGGCCGAGGATGGCGGCGGCGCGGGCCGGGCGGCGGGCGGCGGCGCGATTGGAGATGGCGGCGGCGCGGCACCGACATCCGGATCGTCGGCCACATCGACACCATATTGCTGGGCCAGCGGCCCTAGCCCACCGACGAAGCCTTGACCCACCGCGCGGAACTTCCATTCGCCGCCGCGTCGGTACA
>JAGRHI010000225.1:3923-4741 GCA_020445045.1 Candidatus Competibacteraceae bacterium | reverse complement strand
CGCGGTTTCCGGCATCATCTTGGTGACCAGCGGAAAGACCGCCAGCGGCGTTTCGTTGCCGACGGCGCGGATTTCCGCCCGTACCTGATTCAACTGACCGAACGATTGTCCGCGCCGCTGGCCCTGATCGATGGTCAGGGCGATGACGACCCGTTCGATGACCGGCGGCAACGCGGTAAAATTGACGGTAAAGGTCCGGCCATCGCCGGCACGCTGGATGCCACCACCGCTCAATGCCGTCTGGTTGTAGAAGATGAAATCGCCGTCGCCGCGCACCTTACCCTGCGCGGTCAGCGCAAAGGCGCTGGAATCGAGGGTCAACGGCGTGTTGGCTGGCTGCCAGTCGAGCGCGATTTCGATCGCGGTCGTCGCGGGGCCTTGCCGAGTGATGGAAAAGTTCTGGCCGGGCTGCAAATCCATGATGGAGTCCCCCAACGGTCTTACAGATAGGAGCGAAGCGCCGGCAGCAGATCGTGGAAGGTGCGACCATCGGCCTGTTCGCCGATGGCTTGCATTTTCCACTCATTGTTATGGCGGTACAGCTTGGCCATGATCAGACCGGTATGCTGGCCACCTTCCAGCGACAGATCGAAGCGAGCGATTTCGTTGTCGTTGGCTCCGTCCACCAACCGGCAGAACGCGTTGGGAATGCCGGTGAAGTCCTCGCCGCTGAAGCTGTTGACGGTGAAAATCAGCGCCCGCACCGCTGCCGGTACTTGGTTCAGATCGATGGCGATCCGCTCGTTTTCGGTGCCGGACTCTCCGCCGCCGGAGCGATCGTCACCACTGTGGTGGATGGAGCCGCAACGGCTTTTTAG
>JAGRHI010000225.1:0-3762 GCA_020445045.1 Candidatus Competibacteraceae bacterium | reverse complement strand
AAGCCCATGACGACCCGGCTCAAACCGCGTCCGGCCTCTTTCTCCAGGCTGATGCGCTGGCCTTTTTGCAGGTTGATGGCCATTTGGATTTCCTCGTTGCATTGTAGGAGTAACAAGCCAATGATGACCGCAAACCGTTTCAGGTCAAGTGTAGATGCCGGTGGCTCGGACTGGCGGCTGTCTCAAGCACTATATTGAGGTCGATCACGAAAATTCAAGAGGATCCGAACAGTTCCCAAAGGAGATGGTGATGCGTTTTATCATATTGTTCCTTCTTGCCATTCTTTCGACATCGATCCTTGCCGCGCCCGAGTCCGGCACCCAGAAATGGCGGGATGACAAGGGGATCTGGCATTTTGGCGACTCTCGCCCCACGGCGCCCGATGCCGCCACCAACAGTGCCGCCGACGCTTACCGGCGCGGCGATTACAGCACTGCTTTCCAGGAATACATGGTCTGGGCCAAGCAGGGCGATCCCAGGGCGCAAACCATGATCGGTTTGATGTACCTGCGCGGCGAGGGCGCGGCACAAAGCCAGCGCAGCGCCATCGAGTGGTTGCGCAAGGCCGCCTTGCAGGGCAACGACGAAGCGCAGCTCCAATTATCGATGTTGTATGCGGCCAATCCCGAGGCGGCGCCCAGCGCGCGGGAAGCGCTGCTGTGGCTGAGTCGGTCGGCGGTGCACGGCAACGCCGACGCGCAATACGCGCTGGCCAGTCGCTACGCCACCGGCCAGGGCGTGAGCCGGGACGACCGGGACGCGGCCAACTGGTACCAG
Source organism: Candidatus Competibacteraceae bacterium (assembly GCA_020445045.1). GTDB lineage: Bacteria > Pseudomonadota > Gammaproteobacteria > Competibacterales > Competibacteraceae > Competibacter. Next base: position 2,984 of record JAGRHI010000225.1, on the reverse strand, counting down.
CAGGCGGCCCGGCAGGGTCATCCCGGCGCCCTGTTCGAAATGGGGAACCTCTACGCCAGCGGCCGGGGCGTATCGCGCAACGACAAGGAAGCGGTAAGCTGGTACCAGCAAGCCGCCGAGCAAGGGCATCCGGGCGCTCAGTTTGCCTTGGGCGCGTTGTATGCCAGCGGCCGGGGCGTGATCGGCAGCGACCAGGACGCCGTGCGCTGGTATCGCAAGGCGGCCGAGCAAGGCCATGCCGAGGCCCAGTACAACCTGGCCGTGCGCTACCTGAGCGGCCGCGGCGTACCGCGCTCCACGGTGGATGCGTTCAACTGGTTTCGCAAGGCGGCCGAACAAGGTTTAGGGCTGGCGCGGCAGGAACTGGGGCGGATGTACGCCGACGGTCAGGGTACGGCCCGCAACGATGCCGAGGCGGTAAAATGGTACCGGTTGGCCGCTGACCAGAATCTGCCGCTGGCGCAGTACTACTTGGGACATATGTATGACGCTGGCCGCGGGCTGCCGCAGGACGAGCGCGCGGCGCTGCTCTGGTATCGTCGCGCCGCCGATCAGAACCTGCCGCTGGCGCAACTGGAATTGGCCAACGATTATTTGAGCGGCCGTGGGTTGGTGCTGGACGAAGCCAAGGGCGTGCAGTTACTGGAGCAGGCCGCCAAGGGCGGCAACCCCGAAGCCCAGATGCGACTTGGCGGGCGTTATCTCGACGGCCGCGGGGTCCGGCGCGACGAGCGACTCGGCGTGGATTGGCTACGTAAGGCGGCCGATCAGGGACTCATCGAAGCCCAGCGGCGGCTGGGACGGATCTATGCCGAAGGCGGCATCATGGTCGAGCGCGACGAAACGCAGGCGGTGACATGGTATCGCAAGGCGGCCGAGCAGGGCGATGCCGCCAGTCAAACCCGGCTGGCCGAAATGTACGCCCAGGGTGTCGGGGTGTCTCAGGATGCTCGGCAAGCGTTGCAATGGTTTCGCAAGGCGGCCGAGCAGGGCGATGCCGCGGCGAGATTCAATCTCGGGGTGCTGTACGCCACCGGTCAAGGGACCCCGCGCGACGAGGCGCAGGCGGCGATCTGGTACCGCAAGGCGGCCGAGCAGGGTTTGGCCGTGGCGGAGCTGAATCTGGGCTTGCTGTATGCGGAAGGCCGGGGCGGGGTGCGGCGCGACGAGGCGGAAGCCGTGGCCTGGTACCGCAAGGCGGCGGCACAGAAACAGCCTCTTGCACAAGTGCTGTTGGGCGTGGCCTACGCGACTGGGCGCGGAGTGCCCCGTGACGACTCGCGGGCTTTCAGTTGGTTCGAGCAGGCCGCCAACAGCGGACTGCCGCTAGCCCAGTACGGCCTAGGCATGCTGTACAACGAAGGCCGGGGGATCGCACGGGATGGAGTCAACGCCTATCTGTGGCTGGATTTGGCGGTTTCCGCCGGTTATGTGGGCGCGGCCCGACCGCTGGATTCCATTGCCCGCCAGTTGAACGAAGAAGATCTGACGCGTGCCAGGAAACTGGCTAGCGATTGGCGACAGGCCAATGCTCGGTTTTTCCAACGGAACTGAGTGTTTTTCGTCCGGGGGAACCGCTCAATGGCTTTTGCGGTTGGGGTCGAGCATGTGTTGTCCCAGATCCCTGACGAAATCCTCCAGCCGCGACGATTCGGCATGCAGGTGCTCATGCATATGGCGCAGGGCGGTCGCCAAGCGGTAGGTGCGGGATAACAGTTGTTCCAGGTTATTGGACTGCCACAGCTTGTCCGGGTTGATTTCAGGGCCACCTTCCCCCAGCATGACCGCGCACCATTCGGGAATGCGGTACATCAGCATCGATTCCCGCTCGTTGGCCAGGCAGAGCGTGACGCCGACATTGTACTTGCGTAGTGTCGTCAAGACTTCATCCAGGCAACGCTGCATTTCCTCGCTGGGCCGCTCGCTGGCGCGCAGAATTTCACCCTCGCTCAAGACATCCCGTTTTTCGTCTACCCTGCTCATTTGGATCGTCTCCTGTCGTCGGGGCCGCGCATGGATTCAAAGCGATGATCGGTTTTCCATGAGGTTTAGAATGATACGGTAATTCACCGTGGGCCGCCAGCGTGAACGGCGCTCGCGAGCCCGCGTCATGGCCGTGCCGGCATGCCATTGGAAAGAACGGCGGTCGGTCGTCGGGGCACGAGGATGGCACGGATGCGGATTGGCGGGTCCCGATTCGGGTGTCCAGAAGGTCGCGGCCGGCGTACCTTTCCTCGTTTGCCGACAAAAGCCTTATCATGATGCCCCTGCAACAACCAGGGATGCGGTCAGCTGCCGAATCATTCTTCGATGACCGTCCGAGTACGGCAGGCAATCGCCCTGGTCGATGAGATGAGGTTGTCCACCGAGCACGTGGGCGAGCATTTGGCGAATCCGCCATCAGAAATTCAACTGAAAGGTCATTATGTCTCTCAAATGCGGTATCGTCGGTTTACCGAACGTCGGCAAATCCACGCTGTTCAATGCGCTCACCAAGGCGGGTATCCAGGCCGAGAATTACCCGTTCTGCACCATCGACCCCAATGTCGGGATGGTGCTGGTGCCCGATCCGCGGTTGGAGGCCCTGGCCGCCATCGTGAAACCCCAGAAAATCGTGCCGGCCACGGTCGAGTTCGTCGATATCGCCGGATTGGTGGCGGGTGCTTCCAAGGGCGAGGGATTGGGTAATCAATTTCTGGCCCACATTCGCGAGACCGATGCCATCGCCCAAGTGGTGCGCTGCTTCGCGAACGACGACGTGATTCATGTGTCTGGACGGGTCGATCCGCGCGAGGATATCGAGACCATCAATACCGAATTGGCGCTGGCCGATCTGGCGGCCGTGGAAAAAGCGTTGCTGCGCGCCGAGAAGGCGGCCAAGGCCGGTGGACGGGAGGCGCTGGAACGCAAGACGCTGCTGGAACGGGTGCAAGCCCATCTGGATACGGGCGCGCCACTGCGGACCCTGGCGCTGGCCGCGACGG
>JAGRHI010000224.1:4424-11315 GCA_020445045.1 Candidatus Competibacteraceae bacterium | reverse complement strand
TGACCGAGGCGGTACGGCGGCGGCCTTACAGCGTGATCCTGCTGGACGAGGTCGAAAAAGCGCACCAGGATGTGTTCAACGTGCTGTTGCAGGTGTTGGACGACGGGCGCCTGACCGACGGGCAAGGCCGCACGGTGGATTTCCGCAACACCGTGATCGTGATGACCTCCAATCTGGGTTCGCAGATGATTCAGGAGATGGCGGCGCAGGACAACTACCCGTTGATGAAGAGCATGGTGATGGCGCAGGTGGCCGATCATTTCCGGCCGGAGTTCATCAACCGCATCGACGAGGTGGTGGTGTTCCATCCGTTGGGTCGCGAACAGATCCGGGCCATCGCCGCTATTCAGGTCGCTTATCTGCGCCGGCGGCTGGCCGACCGGCAAATGGGACTGGACGTGTCCGTGGCGGCCTTGGACCGCTTGGGCGAAGCGGGCTTCGATCCGGTCTACGGCGCTCGGCCGTTGAAGCGGGCGATCCAGCAGGAGTTGGAGAACCCGCTGGCGCGACGGATCTTGGCCGGCGAGTTTGGGCCGGACGATACGGTGGTGGTCGATGCCGGCGGGGAGGGATTGACGTTTGGCAAGGGCGGCGTACGGCTGGATAAATAGCACGATCGCCGCGAACGGGGGTTTCGCCTGGACCGAATGGCGGACAGGCGAGAGTCCCGCACGGATTGATTCCGGTTGGCTGTGCTAGCGGCTATAAGCTGCTGTTAAGGTGAGTCTGCTAAAGTTTCACTTTCGCGTGCTTCCACGCGGGCGGCAGACAGGAGATGGTCGTGAGTACGGTAGAAAAACACAGTCCATTCGAATTTCCCCCGTTGCCATGGCGTTCGATCGCCATGTTCATGTTGTTGGCGTTGGCGATGTCCGAAGGCCGTGCCGCCTCGGTGGGCGGCGGTTCGCCGCCGATGGCGGGCAAGGCATCCATGAGTTCTCCCGGTAAGCAACTCAAGCAGGATTACCGCGTGACCGCGATTCCACTGCAAATTGTGCTGGATGCCGTCACGACCGCGGAGAAATCCACGCTGGCGGCGCCGCGCAAGAATCAGCCCTTGAAAGTGGGGTTCGCGCGGGAGGTGCCGCAACCCTACCAGGAAGATTTGTTTCCGTCGCTCTCGTGGGAATTGCTGCCGGACGGCGGTCGGGTCGCGGCGTTTTCGGTCACTTCGCCGGGCGCGCGTGCGATTCGAGTGGCGATCGATGTGGAGGGTTTACCCGAAGAGACGGAAATGCGGTTTTTCGGGCGCAAGAATTCCGAGATTTTCGGACCCTTCACGGCCAGAGCCATCCGCGCCCAGCAGGCGGGGGGAAATTCGTCGAATACCGAATCGGCGCAGGATCTGTTCTGGTCTCCAGTGATCGAAGGAGAGACCGCCGGGGTGGAGATTTACCTGCCAGCTTCGGTTGAAGGTGGGTTTCCGATTCGGGCGCCAAAAATACAGCACTTGACTTATTCGCTTCAGTATCCGAACGAGGAAAATCTTTTCGACATAGGTAGTTCTGCATATTGTAACATCGATGTTAAATGCCGGGATACCGTGCCCGATAATCTAAGCGCTGCAGTGGCCAAAATTATTTTCACCGATCCCGATGGTACTTGGGAATGCACAGGAACACTGCTCAACGATAACGACACCAGTAGCTGGATTCCTTATTTCATGACGGCGAACCATTGCCTATCGACCCAATCCACCGCCAACACCATCGATAGCTACTGGTTTTTCGAACGTGCGGTTTGTGGAGGACCGAATCCCACTTCCGTCACCCATTTCACCGGTGGCGCCGACTTGCTCGCCACCGGAGCCAGTACCGATTTCACCTTCCTGCGCTTGCGGGATACACAAATCAGCAGCCTGCCGGGCATACACTTTGCTGGTTGGACCACAACCAATCCGACCGGCCTGACGGTGGTGGGCATCCATCATCCCCAGGGTGACTTGAAGAAATGGAGTCAAGGTACCGCTGACGGATATACTTCGTGGGAGGTCAACGGAACTGACGAGAACCATATCCAGGTAACTTGGTTGCAAGGGATCACTGAAGAGGGGAGTAGCGGGTCCGGTATCTTTGCGATTACCGGCGAGCAAGACGGCCAGCAACTTTTTGCCGGTAATTTGCACGGTGGTACTATTCCATCCTGTTCACGGATAAACCTCGCCTTATATGGCCGTTTCGATTTGACCTACCCTTCGGTCAGTCAATGGTTGGACTCATCCGGTAGTGGAGCCTATCTGGAAAGCCCGCAACAGGATTCCTTCGAGAGCGGCATCGGCTTGATCCGGGGTTGGACCTGTCAAGCCAACAAGGTGGAAATTCAGATTGATGGCGGTGCGCGGCAACAGGTGGCCTACGGCACCACCCGGCCTGACACGGCCGCAACCTGCGGCGACGACGATAACGGCTTCGGGTATACCTTCAACTGGAACACCCTGGGGAGTGGTGGCCACAACTTGCGAGCCTTTGCCGACGACGTGGAGTTCGCCAACGTCAACTTCACCGTGACCACCCTGGGCGTGGAGTACCTGGAAGGCGTGAGCGGCGAAGCTACCCTACCCGACTTCCCGCAAGCCGGCGACAACGTCACCGTGCGCTGGGCCGAACCGCATCAGAACTTCGTGATCGTAGGCACCAGCCGACGGCTTAACATTCAGCCGGCCGCGGCCGTTCCGCTGGCGCAATTTCCCGCCAACCTGGAAAGTCCGCAACAGGGTTCGTTCGAAAGCGGGATCGGCCTGATCCGGGGCTGGATCTGCCAGGCCAGCACGGTCGAAATCCAAATCGACGGCGGCGCGTCGCAACGGGTGGCCTATGGCACCACCCGACCCGACACGGTGGCGGCCTGCGGTGACAGCGACAACGGCTTTGGCTACACCTTCAATTGGAACCGGTTGGGCAACGGTACCCACAATTTGCGGGCCTTCGCCGATGGCGTGGAGTTCGCCAACGTCAACTTCACCGTGACCACTCTGGGTGTGGAATACCTGGAAGGCGCCAGCGGACAATACCTTTTGCCTAACTTTCCGCGGTCTGGTAACGATGTCACCGTGCGTTGGGCCGAACCGCATCAGAACTTCGTGATCGTCTCGTTTACCGGATCGTAGTCGGTGTCGGAATGATGATGTGGCGCGGGGCAACCCGCGACAACCCAGGCATTTCGAGCTAAACCCGGTATTGATTGATGGCGTTCGGATGGGTGGTGTTTCACGATCCCAAACAGCGAGGTAACGGCGATGGCGAGTGACGAACGATTTGCCCCGACGATGCTGAACGGATTGGACGACAGCCGGCGCGCCCTGCTGGATCTGCTCGGCGGTCTGCGGCGGGCGCTGGTGTGGTACACGCCGCTGATACGGCCCGAGTTGTACGACGATCCCGATATGCTCGATGCCATCCGCAATCGGGTGGTGAACCAGCCCAAGTTGCGCCTGCATCTGGTGTTGCCACCAGCCAGGGAATGGCGCGGTGACTGCCCCCGGTTGGCGCGACTGAGCGAACGGCTGACCAGCGCGCTGCTGCTGCGTACCCCGAACCGGCCGGAAATCCCAGACCGGCCGGAACTGAGCCAGGCATTCATCATCGCCGACGAGCGGGCGCTGCTGCGTTTCAGCGATCCGCGCCGCCTGATCGGCGGCTACGAGCCGGAACCTGGCGAGCGCATGAAGGAGTTATTGGAATTGTTCCGCCTGATCTGGGAGCGATCGCGGCCCGATCCCGACCTGCGGCGGCTGGGGATCTAGGCCGGCGCCAGTCCCCAATGTTCCAGCAGTTTCGGCCGGTTCAATTCCAGCCATTGCAAGGCGATGATCGGCGCGGCCGAGTTGATGCGGCCGGTATGCAACAGCTCCAGCGCCTCGACGCGGGAGACCAGGTGCAAGCGGATGTCTTCATGCTCGGAAGCGAGCCCGCGGATGCCGGGGGCGAGGTTCGAAGTGTCTACCCGGCCACAGAACAGGGTGATGCTTTCGGACGTGCCACCGGGGCTGACCAGATAGTGGCAGATGGGAAGCAACTCCAGCAACTCGCAGTCGGCTTCCTCCTCGGTTTCGCGCCGCGCCACATCCTCGGTGGTTTCAGCGGGATCGTCCATGATGCCGGCGACGATTTCCAGCAGCCAAGGGCCACCGGGAAACTCCAGCGCGCCGACCCGGAATTGCTCCAGTAAAACCACTTGATCTCGATCCGGGTCGAACAGCAGGACCGCAACCGCATGGCCGCGCTCCAGACACTCACGGGTGATTTCCGGGCTCCAGCCGCCGGCGAACAGTTCATGGCGCAGGCGATATTGTTCCATGCGGAAAAAACCGCGATAGCAGAGGATCTTGTCGAGGATGGTAAATTGGTGATTCATGGCGGGTCCCGCGCGGATGGAAAGAATGGCCCAGCTTGTCGCCGGCGGTCAGCCGGCCAAGGGTAGCGGAGATATTCGAATGACCATGATAACTCGATACGGTGGCCGGTCATGGGTTTGGGCGGTTTTCGTACTGGCGCTGACGGCCTGCTCGCGTCCGGCCGATTCTCCCGAGACCGAAATCCGTCAATTCATCGCTCGGGCTCAGGTCGCGAGCGAGGAGCGCAACATGCGCGATCTGCGTGGCTTGATTGCGGATGATTACAGCGATGCCCAGGGTCACGACCGCAAGGCGGTGGAAGGTCTGCTCCGGTTGCATGTCCTGCGCCATCAGTCCATCCATTTGTTCACCCGGATTCGCGACATCGTGCTCACGGACCCGAATCATGCCACGGTCAGCGTGGCGGCGGCGCTAGCCGGCCGGTCGGTGGCCAGCGCCGACCAACTGATCGGTCTGAACGCCGATCTTTATCGCTTCGACTTCGCGCTGATCCGTCGAGGCCGGGATGATTGGCAGGTTCTGCGTGCCGACTGGGAGCGGGCGAAGCTGGACGATTTTTGGTAGCGTCGCTCGTTATGAATAGAGAGCATGCATGAAATCCGAACTTGCAAGACGGACGTTCCTGGTCATGGGATTGGCGGTTTTGCTGCAAGCCTGCGGTGGGGGCGATGGGGGTGGCGATTCGTCACCAGCACCGGCGCCGACGCCGACGCCACCAACCGCTCGGTTTACCTTGAGCGGCACGGTGCGGCCGGCTTCCGGCGTCGCCGCGGACAGCGATGTCAACGATCCGCTGGCCCCCTACCGCGCCAACGATACGGTCGCCGACGCCCAGCCGCTTCCCAACCCGGTCACGCTCGGCGGCTACGTCAACCAACCCGGCGCTGGACCGGCGGGCCGGTCGCGCGGCGGTGGCGATGCGACCGATGTGTACAAGATCAAGCTGCTGGCCGGTCAGCGGATCAGTCTGCAAATCGCCGGCGACGGCATCCAGAACGATCTGGATTTGGGCTTGGCCGATCTTGAGGGCAACATCCTCGACGCGGCGGTCAGTCAGAATCGGGTGGAATCGCTGACAGTGGCCACGAGCGGCGATTATCTGCTGGTCGTGACCGCGGATCGCGGCGCGTCGAATTACGTGTTGACCGTCGGTCAAGCGCTGGCCTCGACTGCGGCGGGGATGCGGCTGAGCGATCCATTCGTCGCGGGCGAGGCGATCACCCGCTTTCGGCCAGCGGCGCTACGGCGCGATGGCTTGCGGGCTCAACTGCGGGCGCTGGGTTTGATGGGCGATCGGCCGGCGGAATCCGAACCGCGCAATGCCCTGCTCGATTTGGCGGGACTGAAGCGGGTCGCGGCCTATCGAAAACAGGCTGGCGTCACTCAGGCCCATTTCCCCGGTGGTTTTCAGATCACCGATCCGGTCTCGCGGGAGAAACTGGAAACCCTGTATTCGATCAAGGCGATGCGGCGCGATGCGGACGTCGCGGACGCGGGACCCAACTACATCCGCCGCGCGCGGTTCGTTCCCAACGATCCGCTATACCGCTTCCAGTGGCACTATCCGCTGATCAACTTGCCGCAAGCCTGGGATCTGAGCACCGGTACCGATGCGATCGTGGCGGTGATCGATACCGGTGTCGTGCTCAGCCATCCCGATCTGCAAGGGCAGTTGGTGGCGGGCTACGATTTCATCAGCAATCCCAGCAACGCCGGCGATGGCGACGGCATCGACGCCAATCCGGACGATCCCGGCGATGGCGCCGATCCCGGCGGCGGCAGTTCCTTCCATGGTACCCACATCGCCGGCACGGTGGCGGCCGCCACCCACAACAGCGCTGGGGTTGCGGGCGTCGCCTTCGGGGCCAAGGTCATGCCCTTGCGCGCCCTGGGTCGGTTTGGCGGCACCGATTACGACATCGAACAGGCGGTGCGGTACGCCGCCGGTCTGCCCAACGACTCCGGCACCGTGCCGCCGCGCCGCGCCGATGTGATCAACCTCAGCGTCGGTGGTCCCGGTTTCTCCACCGCCACCCAGGCGGTCTACGATCAGGCGCGCGCCGCCGGCGTGGTTATCGTCGCCGCCGCCGGCAACGAGGGCAGCAGCACGCCGTTCTATCCAGCCGCCTTTCCCAGTGTGTTGGGTGTCGGTGCCGTGGACATCGACAAGGAGCGAGCGCCGTACTCCAATTTCGGCACCGCCGTCAGCGTGGTCGCGCCCGGCGGCAATACCGCCCGCGACGTGAACGGCGATGGTAAGCCGGACGGCGTGCTCAGCACTGCCGCTAGCGACAGTGGCGGCACGCTGGTCAACGATTACGCCATCTGGCAGGGAACCTCGATGGCGACACCACACGTGGCCGGGGTGCTGGCGCTGATGAAATCCGCCGCGCCGAATCTGACGCCCCAGGACATCGATACGCTATTGGCCAGCGGCGCGCTGACCGAGGATTTGGGCGCGCCCGGTCGGGACGACCAGTTCGGCCATGGCCTGATCAATGCCTATCGAGCGGTGGTCGCCGCCGCCGACAGCGCGG
>JAGRHI010000224.1:0-4385 GCA_020445045.1 Candidatus Competibacteraceae bacterium | reverse complement strand
CAGTCCGGCGGCGCTGAATTTTGGCGTTAGCCTCGATAGTCAAACCTTGATGGTACTCAACGGCGGCGGCGGCGAACTGATCGTGAATCCGCCCACCGAAGACTCCGGTGGCTGGCTGAGCGTGACGCCAGCCCAGGTGAATGCCGACGGCACCGGTAGTTACACGGTCGCGGTGCGGCGCGACCATCTGGCGGATGGCGTGTACAGCGCGACCATGACCTTTACCTCCAACGCCGATACGATCTCGGTCAGCGTGATCATGCAGGTGGCCAACCAGCTGAGCGTCGGTTCGGTCGGGCAGCAATATGTGTTATTGGTCAAGCCCGACAGCGGCGAGACCGTGAAGGATGTGGCCGGGCAGTTGCAGCCAGACGGTAGTTACACCTTTACTCTGTCGGACATCCCGGCCGGCACCTACCAGCTTTTCGCCGGTTCCGATGCCAACAACGACCTGTTCATTTGCGATGCCGGCGAATCTTGCGGCGCCTACGTCACCCTCGACGCGCCGGTGACCATCGAGGTCGATCGGGATCGGAGCGACCTGGATTTTGTCAGCGGTTACCTCGTGCAGCTACCGGGCGTCCAGACCGCCACCAAGCCCGAAACCGGGATACGGCGGGGCACGGGTCAGTGAGTGGGTGGTGCGCAATGAGGCGATCGCGCCGGATGCTGGCGGCGCTAGCGCTGATTTCGGGTTGCGCCCAAACCGGCGCTGGAGAAGAGGCGACATTGCCGGTGGAGGCATTGTACGGCGGTAGCCAGTGTGGCGATTTGGAACGCCCCACCACGGTCTGGATTGCCAGTGCGGCGGAATGGCGGTCTTGGCATGGACGGATCGCCAGCCCGCGAATGAGCTTGCCGTCCCCGCCGATGGTGGATTTCAGCCGGGAGGGGATGTTGCTGGTTGCGATGGGGGCGCGGCCCTCGGCCGGTTACGGTCTGAGCCTGACGGGCGAGTCGGCGACCGTGCGGGATGGCGTGCTGTCGGTGCGGGTGGACTGGCGTGAGCCGCCGCCGGGCTATCGACAAGCGCAGGTCGTGACCCGCCCCTGCTTGGTGCTCAAGGTGTCGGCCGTGCCGTTCGCGCGGATCACGGTGCTGGACTCGGAGGGGCGGGTGCGGCTGGAAGGTGTTCGTTAACCGGTTGGCGCGCTAGCGGGTCCTGCCGGTAGAACGCCTGAAGCTGCTGGTAAACCTCCGGGTAACCGGTAAGCACCCTGTCGGGGGCGGTAAAAAAAGCTTCGCTGATCACCGCGAAGAATTCGCCGGGACTGTCGGCGGCATAGGGGTCCAACAGCGTCGGCAGGCCCCGGTCCACCTCCCGGCACAGCCACTGATATGCATCGTTGAAGACACGGCTCCATTCCTGTACCGCCATGTTGCGGTGCAGCGGCGGTAAGCCGTTCACCTCGCCGGTCAGCATGTCCAGCTTGTGGGCCATTTCGTGGATCACGACGTTGTGGCCCGGTTCCGCGGCGCTGGCCGCGACGTCGGCCCAGGACAGGATCACCGGCCCGCGCTCCCAGGCTTCGCCGATCAGTGGCCGGTGGCCGCTGTGAACCAGACCGTTCGGGTCGGTGTATTCATGCCGGGCCAGGAACCCTTCGGGGTAGAGGATCACCGAACTCCAGCCCCGGTAGTAGTCCAGTCCGAGATTCAGGATTGGCAAACAGGCGTGGGCGGCGATGCACGGCCCCATCTCGGGCGTTGGTTCCAGACCGCCGGCCGGTTCCAGCGCCTTTTCGTGCAGGAACAGCGTCGCCAGATCGCGCAGCCGTTCCCGTTCCGTCGAATTCAAGCGATCCGCTAGCGGCAGTGTCGCCACGGCCGTCCGCCATGCGGTTGCCGGAATGCGGGTTCGCTCCAGCCGGCGGCGGCGGCGCCAGTTTCGCAACAGGGCAAACATCAGGGGGTTCGGCGTCGCCAGGGCTTGGCGGGTTCCCGCCTAATCCTTCCGCTCCCCTTGGGTCTTGGCTTCTCGCGTCCGCGCCAGATGGCGATCCGACCAGCGCGCCAGCGCGTAGATAGGGTAGCCGATCGTCACCACCGCCAGCAGGATGCAAATGGTCAGGGCGACGACCTTGGGCAGCCGTGTCCACCATTCGTTGATGAAGTGCACCAATCCCCAGAGCAGCAAGCCGGTGATGCCGATGGAAACCAGAAAAGCCAGGATGTCGCTGCGTTGCATGGGGAAGCTCCGTTGGAGGCATGCCGCCGTGAGGGGGGTACGGTCGCCGTGCCGGGCAATCCGCACGGCGCGCGGGATATCGTGCCATGCTTTTGCCGCTGCCATGCGCATCGGTTCCGACGGGACCCTCTTTAGCGGTGCCCTGAAGCGCTGAGCCGGTTACCGCGCGGCGATGTTCTCGATACACCGGCAAGGCTAGACGATGGCGGCGAGCAACTGGCCAGCGTCCGACGGTTTTGTCGGCAAGAATTATGGGTTCCGGCTCTATTTCCGGCAAGCGTTAAACCGGATATCGGCAGTCGCCACGGGGCCGATCGGGTAGGTTCGAGCGCGCCGGACAGGTCCGAAGAGACGTGACGCGAATCCCCGCCGCGTCGGGTTGGCCATGGGGTGGGCGACAACCCTCTCCACGATTGTCTATAGTCACAGGATTCCGCCCGACGCCGGGCGGCATGATCCGTGGTGGATCGAGCATTGTCTCTGAATGTGGATGGATATGTCGCAATCGCTGTTCTTGGCATTGACTTACGCGCTGGTCGCGGTGTTCTGGATCTTCGGGTCCGATCAACTTGTGCTGTGGTTGGGCGTCGGTCCGGCGGCGCTGACTCGCATACAAACCGCCAAGGATTGGTTGTTCGTGGTGGTTACCGCTTTGCTGCTGTACTTGACCTTGCGCCGCTTCGAAGTCGAACGCGATGCGGCGGGCGACCGGGTTGGCCAGGCCGACTCCAATCCTCGAACCGCTTTGGCGCTGATCGCGGTGCCGGTGGCCCTGATCATGATCGTTGCGATGCTGGGTGCCGTTGCCTACCGCGAAATGATCCAGAACCTGGGTTACGACGAATTGGCTCGCATTCGCTGGCTGGCGCTATGGATTGGTTTCGTGCTGCTGTTTGCCCTGAGCGCCGGTGCCGCCGGTATTGTGCTGTGGTGGCGGAACGCCAAGTCGCGCTTCGAGCTGGAGCGCCTGCGCGACGAACTCGAACGCGCCAATCTCCAGCATCGCTACGAGCAACTCGCCCAGCAATCGCTGGATGTCGTGCTGTTGTTGGGCGAGGACGGTACCGTCATCGAAGCCAACGACCAGGTGTGGAACTATTACGGTCTCCGTCCGGAGGAGTTGAAGGGACAACACGTCAGCGTGCTACGGGCACCCTCCTGGCGGGATGCGGTGGAGCACGATTATCGTCGGGTGGCCGCCGCCGGCGGAGCGCTGTTCGAGGTGCTGCACCAGCGACAGGATGGCGCCACGTTCCCGGTCGAAGTCAGCGCGCGTCCCCTGACCAGTCGGGAACACCGCTACTATCAGTCCGTGGTCCGCGATATTTCCGAGCGTAAGCAGACGGAAGCCGCGTTGGCCGAACGGGAGCGGCGTTTCCGCGGTACGTTCGAGCAGGCGGCGGTCGGCATCGCCCATGTCGCGCCCGATGGTCGCTGGTTGCGGGTCAACGACCGGCTGTGCGCGATCATCGGTTACCCACGCGTGGAACTGCTGCAAAAGAGCTTTCAGGACATTACGCATCCCGACGATCTGGACAAGGATCGGCATTTGATGAATCAGATTCTGTCGGGCCAGATCCAGACCTATTCGATGGAAAAGCGCTACCTGCACAAGAATGGCGCGGTGGTGTGGATCGATCTCACGGTGTCGTTGATGCGGGACGCCAGTGGGCAGCCGGAATACCTCATCAGCGTGATCGACGACATCACCAGCCGCAAATTGGCCGAGCAGCGCCTGGCGCGGATCACCCGATTTTACGCGGCGCTGAGCTTGACCAGCCAGACTCTCTTGCACAACGAGGGGACCGACGGGTTGTTCGAGGAGGTCTGTCGGATCGCGGTCAAGTGTGGCGATCTCAAGGGTGCCTGGATCGGTTTGCGGGATCCGCACACTCAGCAGTTGCGCGTGGTGGCGGCTTACGGCGAACTGCGCGGCCGGTTGGCGTCGCTGGACCCGATGATCGAGTCGGGTGGTGGTGCCCTGCCGTACCGGCCGGCGCAAGTCGTGTTGGCCAGCGGCTCGCACTGGATCGGTAACGATTTATTCTACGATAGCGGCGAAGAAGCTCCCGACTGGCAGATTCTGATGGCGACCGCCGGAGTGCGGTCTTGCGCGGTTTTCCCGTTGAAGCGGGCGGGCGCGGTGGTGGGCGCACTCAATCTGTTCGCCTCCGAGCCGGAATTCTTCGATCTGGAG
>JAGRHI010000223.1:1199-10644 GCA_020445045.1 Candidatus Competibacteraceae bacterium | reverse complement strand
GCGCCGACCCGCGATAAATTCCGGGTCCGGCTCGAACGCGCCTCGGACGACAAGGCCACGGATCTGTACCTGACTCATTACGGAGTGGAGGAAGTGGCGGTCGGCGGCGCGTCCGCCAGCGCCAGCAATGCCTACATCTGGCAGCGGCGACCCTCCGATCCGGAGTTGGAAGCCGAAATGCTCAATCGGCTGACGGTCTATCTGGGCGCGTCGGAGAAGCGAGCCGAGGCCCAGCAAGCCAGGGCGGTCGAGACGGCGGGGCCGCGCGTGCGCCGGGTCGAGCAGGGTGGCGAGAGTCAGTTGGTCATCGACGAGGACTACTCCCGAGCCTGGCGGTTGGTGGGACTGGCGCTGGATGGCAGTAATTACGCGGTGGAGGAACAGAACCGCGGTCAGGGTCTGTATGTGGTCGAGTATCGCGATCCCGAAAAGGAGAACCAGAAACCGGGCAACGAGGGCTTTTTCTCCAAGTTGGCCTTCTGGCGCGACAAGCCGGAAGCGCCGGCGGTGGGAACCCGCTACCGGGTCCGGCTGGCGGGTCAGGGCGCGCGCACGCTGGTGGTGGTCCGCGACAGCGACGACCGGCCCGACGATTCGGCTGGTGCCCGGCAGGTGCTGGACGTCTTGCAACAGGTCATCAAGTAATGGCGAATGGCGAGCGGCGATTGACGGTTCGCCACCTCGCCGTTCGCCATCTCGCCACGTCTCCGCCCGTTGCGGGATACGTCTTGCGGTGAGCGCGGACATCCGGCGGTTGCCGCCACAACTGGTCAGCCAGATCGCCGCCGGCGAGGTGGTCGAGCGCCCGGCGGCGGTCGTCAAGGAACTGTTGGAAAACAGCCTGGACGCCGGGGCGACCCGCATCGCCGTTGAAGTGGAGCAGGGTGGGGTGCGGTTGATCCGGGTGCGCGACGACGGCGGCGGCATTACTCCCGCGCAACTGGCGCTGGCGCTGGCCCGCCACGCCACCAGCAAGATCGCCAGCTTCGAGGATCTCCAACAGGTGGCCAGCCTGGGTTTCCGCGGCGAGGCGCTGCCCAGCATCGCTTCGGTGTCGCGGTTGACCCTGACTTCCCGCGTCGCCGGTCAAGACAGCGGCTGGCGCATGGGTGGCGACGGTGGCGATGTCTTCAGCGAGCCGGTGCCGGCGCCGCATCCGTTGGGCACCACCGTCGAGGTGCGCGAGTTGTTCTTCAACGTTCCCGCCCGGCGCAAGTTCCTGCGTGGCGAGCGTACCGAGTTCGGTCATATTGAAGAAGGGGTCCGCCGTCTGGCGTTGAGTCGGTTCGCGGTCGGGTTCCACCTGTGGCACAACCAGCGCGCGGTATTGCGCCTGGAGCCGGCGCCCGACCGGGAAGCCGGCGCCCGGCGGCTGGCGGAGTTGTGCGGTCGGGAATTCGGCGCGGCCAGCGTGTGGGTCGATCGTGGCGAGACCGGTTTGCGGTTGACGGGTTGGTTGGGGTTGCCGGCCGTATCGCGTGCTCAATCGGACTTGCAATACTTTTTCGTCAACGGCCGGCCGGTGCGCGACCGGATCATGGCGCACGCGGTTCGGCAATCCTATCGGGATATTCTCTATCAGGATCGTCAGCCGGCGGTCGTGCTCTATCTGGACATCGACCCCGACCGGGTCGATGTCAACGCCCACCCCGCCAAGCATGAAGTACGCTTTCGAGATAGCTCGTTCGTCCACGAATTCATCCGCCGTGCCGTGCAGGCGGCGCTGGCCGAAATCAGGCCCGGCACGGCGCCGCCAGCGATCATCCAAGCCGGCGAGCGCTGGCGGCTAACAGGCGATCCCGGCGGTGAGCCGATTCCAGCGGAGCGTTGGGAGGTCCGTCAGCCGGGATTGCCGTTGCGGGTGGGCGAACAGATGGCGGTTTACGGTCGGATGCACTCGTCTTCGGGGCCCGAACCGGCGCCGGCCGCTCCCGCTCCCGCCGTGGATGCCGAACGGCCGCCCTTGGGCTACGCGCTCGGCCAGTTGCACGGCTGCTATGTGCTGGCGGAAAACGCCGATGGGTTGGTGGTGGTGGACATGCACGCCGCGCACGAACGCATCCTGTACGAGCGCTTGAAGCGCTTGCAGGTGGAAAACGCGCTCAAAACCCAGGTGTTGCTGGTGCCGGTGACGCTCACAGTGGGTCCCAGGGAGCGCCATCTGGTGGAGGAGCACGGCGCGCTGTTCGCCCAATCCGGTTTGGAGGTGGCGATACTGGGGCCGGAAACCCTGGCGGTGCGACAGGTGCCCGCGTTGCTGGCGGATACCGACATCGCCGGGATGGTTCGCGACATGTTGGCCGATCTGGCGGCGCACGAAACCAGTGACCGGTTGGAGAACGCCAACCAAGCGCTGCTGGCCAGTCTGGCCTGTCACGGCGCCATACGCGCCAACCGGCCGCTCAACCTGCTGGAAATGAATGCCCTGCTGCGCGACATGGAGCGCACCGAGCGCGGCGGTCAGTGCAATCACGGTCGACCCACTTGGGTACAACTGACGCTGGACGAGCTGGATCGGCTGTTTCGGCGCGGGCGCTGAGCGTGGGTGGTCACGGGCGGGTGGCGACGATGGGCGGGACGAGTTTGGCGATGGATCGTGGACAGGCCGATCCGCGTCCGCCGGTGCTGTTTCTGATGGGGCCGACCGCTTCCGGCAAGACCGCGCTGGCGGTGGCGCTGGCCCAACGCTTGCCGTTCGAAATCGTCAGCGTGGATTCGGCGTTGGTCTACCGGGGCATGGATATCGGCACCGCCAAACCCGATGCGGACACTCTGCGGCTCGCCCCGCACCGACTGGTGGATATTCTCGATCCGGCCGAGGCCTATTCCGCTGGCCGGTTTCGGACCGATGCCCTGGCCGAGATCGCCGCCATTCAGACCGCGGGCCGTTTTCCATTGCTGGTCGGTGGCACCATGCTGTACTTTCGGGTGCTGGAGCAGGGTTTGGCGGAATTGCCGGTCGCCGATCCGGCGATGCGCGCCCGGCTGGCCGAGGAGCGGGCCGAACGCGGTGGCGCGGCGCTGCATGCGCGGTTGGCGCGGTGCGACCCGGCCGCCGCCGCGCGGATTCATCCGCACGACTCCCAGCGCATCCAGCGGGCTCTGGAAGTATATGAACTGACCGGACGCCCGCTGACGGAACTTTGTGCCCGGCCGTGCGACGAAATGTTACCGTTCCGTGTCGTCAAGCTGATCTTGGCGCCGATGGAGCGGCGGATTTTACATGAGCGTATTCGAACCCGGTTCCAGCTCATGCTGGAGCAGGGTTTCATTGCCGAGGTGGAGCGTTTGCGCGCGCGGGGCGATCTGGATTTGGCCAAGCCCTCGATGCGAGCGGTCGGATATCGCCAGGTTTGGGCGTATCTGGACGGCCTGTTGGATCGCGTGGAGATGATCGAACGCGCCGTGGTGGCCACGCGCCAGTTCGCCAAGCGGCAGTTGACTTGGTTGCGCGCGGACGCGGCGGCGGCATGGCTGGACAGCGGTCAGCAGCGGTTGCTGGAGCAGGTCGTTGTCGAGTTGCGCGCACGCGGGTTTTTCCCCAAGGACAGGCGACGCTTGTGCTAGTATGCGAGCGTTTTAGACTAGCCGCTGTTTCGCCACCGGCGCGGGCGCGGCACCTTGGGAACGGAGTGATTCCCGCGAATAAGTCCATGACGGGAACGTGGCGAGCCGGTCCGATGGGTATTTCTGGGGGGGTAGGCACGTATCGTGCACGGCGTCTGCGGTTCAGGATGATTTCAAGAATCCTTAAGATTTTTTGTATGTTTCGTGCCCATAACAACAAGGGAGAATCGTAATGGCGAAAGGTCATTCCCTTCAGGAACCGTTCTTGAATGCATTGCGCAAGGAACGAATTCCGGTTTCGGTTTATTTGGTCAACGGGATCAAGCTGCAGGGCCAGATCGAGTCTTTCGATCAGTTCGTGGTGTTGCTCAAGAACAGCGTCAGCCAAATGATCTACAAACATGCCATTTCCACGGTCGTGCCGGTGCGCAACGTGCGTTTGAATCTAGCAACGGACGACACCGCCGCCGGTGATCCGTCCTGACCGGTTCGAGCGGAATTACGGGGGGCGTTTTGTTCGAGCGTCCGCGCGGTGGCGAACGTACTGTTTTAGTGCATCTGTCGCTGGATAAGCCTGAAAGCAGTCAGGACTTCACCGAGTTTCAGGAGCTGGCCGCATCGGCGGGCGCCGAGTGCGTGGCGCTGATTACCGGGCGGCGGCGCGCGCCGGATCCCCGCCTGTTCGTCGGTGGCGGCAAGGCCGAGGAAATCCGGGATGCGGCACGGAGCGGCGGCGCGGAACTGGTTATTTTCGATCACGCCCTCTCGCCCAGCCAGGAACGCAACCTGGAGACGCTGCTACAATGCCGAGTGTTGGATCGCACCGGCCTGATCCTGGACATCTTCGCCCAGCGAGCGCGCAGTTTCGAAGGCAAATTGCAGGTGGAGCTGGCGCAGTTGCGCCATCTGTCCACGCGGCTGGTGCGCGGTTGGACCCACCTGGAGCGGCAACGCGGCGGCATTGGGCTGCGTGGCCCAGGTGAAACCCAGCTCGAAACCGACCGTCGCTTGCTGGCTGACCGGATACGGCGGATACGCCTGCGTTTGGATCGGGTCGAACAGCAACGCGAGCAAGGGCGACGGGCCAGACGCAAGGCCGATCTACCGACGGTCTCGCTGGTCGGCTACACCAACGCGGGTAAATCCACCCTGTTCAATGCCCTGACGCAGGCTGGCGTCTATGTGGCGGATCAATTGTTCGCCACGCTGGACCCGACGCTGCGGCGTTTGGATCTACCAGGCGCCGAGCCGATCGTGCTGGCCGATACCGTGGGTTTCGTCAGCCGTCTTCCGCACGAGTTGGTGGCGGCTTTCCGCTCGACCCTACGGGAGACCTGTGAAGCCAGCCTGTTGTTGCATGTGATCGACGTCGGCCATCCGGATCGAGATGACATCGTCGCCCAGGTGGACGCCGTGCTGGCGGAGATCGGCGCGGCGGAGGTGCCCTGCTTGCGGATCTTCAACAAGATCGATCTGACGGATGAACCGCCCCGGCTGGAGCGGGACGCCGAAGGGCAACCACGAGCCGTTTGGTTATCGGCGGCGTCCGGCGCGGGCACCGACCTTCTGGTCACCGCCCTGGCCGAGCGCCTGCGAGGCGAGACCCTGCATGGTTGGTTATGTCTGCCCCCGGCGGCGGCCCGGTTGCGCGCGCGTCTGTTCAGTCTGGACGCAGTGGTGGACGAGCGGATTGGGCCGGCGGGAGAATGGTTGATCGAGGTGCGCACATCGCGCGGTAACATGGATCTGCTCCGTCGTCGGGACGGCTTGCAAGCGGAGTGGGTGCGTTCGGGTCTGGCGATCCCGGCGGCGTGAAGAGTATCGAAGGTAACGAATTTTGAGGTACGACATGGCCTGGAATGAACCGGGAGGCGGCAATCGTGATCCCTGGAGTGGAGGCGGCCGCGATCAGGGGCCGCCTGATCTGGATGAAGTGATCCGCAAGCTGTCGGACAAGTTTGGCGCCCTGCTGGGCGGCCGGCGTGGTGGCGATGGCGGTGGCGGCGGGAGTGGATCCTCGGGTTCCGGATTTGCCGGGGTCGGTCTGGTGGTCGGATTGATCGCCCTGGTCGGTTGGTTGATCGCCAGTATCTATATCGTCAACGAAGGCGAACGCGGTGTGGTGCTACGCTTCGGCCGTTATCTGGAGACCACGCTGCCGGGTCCGCACCTGCGGTTGTTTCCCATCGACCGGGTGGAGATCGTGAATGTCGAGCAACGGCGCTTCCGGGAGATCGGCTATCGTTCCGGTGGTAACGGTGGCCGGCAGGCGGCGATCCGCTCGGTGCCGAAGGAGGCGTTGATGCTGACTCAGGACGAGAACATCGTGGACGTGCGGCTGGCGGTGCAATACCAGGTCAAGGATCCTCGCGCCTACCTGTTCCACCTGATCGATCCGGAAAGCGTTCTGGTTCAGGTGGTGGAAAGCGCCGCGCGGGAAACCATCGGCAAAAGCACCATGGATTTCGTGTTGACCGAGGGCCGCAGCGATATCGTCGCCGATATCAAGACCCTGAGCCAGCGCATCCTGGACAGCTACGGCCCGGACCAGGCGTCTGGCGAGGTTCCGGCCGTGGCGGGCAAGAAGGCGCCGCGGGTGGACGCGGGTGAGAGCCAGGGCGGCGCCGGCCTGCAAATCGTGACCGTGGTGCTGCAGGACGCCCAGCCGCCGGAAGAAGTGCAGGATGCCTTCGCCGACGCCATCAAGGCGCGCGAGGACGAACAGCGCCTTAAGAACGAGGCCGAGGCCTACGCCAATGAAGTCATCCCGAAGGCGCGCGGTCAGGCGGCTCGGCGGCTGCAGGAAGCCGCGGCTTATAAAGAACAGGTTGTCGCCCAGGCCCAGGGCGAGGCCAGCCGCTTCGATCAGTTGCTATCGGCCTATCAGAAGGCGCCGGAAGTCACCCGCGAGCGCTTGTATCTGGAGACCTTGGAGTCGGTGTTGTCGCAGACGAGCAAGGTGCTGGTGGATGTCAAGGGCACCAACAACCTGTTGTACCTGCCGCTGGATCGCCTGCTCAGCCCCACGGCGGGATCGAATACGGCTGGCGCGGCGGTGGGACACTCCTTGTCGGAGACCTTGCCCGCCCCCTCGTCGACATCGATCGACGGCAGCGCGGCGGCCACGCGCCTGCGTGATCTTAACCGCGGTCGGGAGGCGCGCTAATGGCTCTATCTCAATTGCCGGTGTCCCGGAACGTGTTGCTGGGCGCGATTTCCGCCGTCGTGCTGCTGCTGTCGCTGTCGCTATTTACGGTGGATGAAACCCAGACCGCGCTCCGCTTTCAGTTGGGTGAAATGGTCGAGGCGGACTACCAGCCGGGCCTGCACTGGAAATGGCCGTTGATCAACAACATCCGCAAATTCGATCGGCGCTTGCAAACCCTGGATACCGAACCGGAACGGTTTCTGACCGCCGAAAAGAAGAATGTCATCGTCGACTCCTTCGCCATGTGGCGAATCCAGGATGTGCGACGGTTCTACACGGCGGTGGGTGGCGAACCGATTCAGGCCAACGTGCGGCTGGATCAGATCGTCAAGGACGGCCTGCGCAGCGAGTTCAGCAAGCGCACCATCCAGGAAGTGGTATCGGGCGATCGCGACCAGATCATGGACACCTTGAGTCGTCTGCTCAAGGAGCAGGCCAAGCAGTTGGGGATCGCCGCCGTGGACGTGCGGATCAAGCGGATCGATCTGCCGCCGGATGTCAGCAATTCGGTATTTAGCCGCATGAAGGCCGAGCGGTTGCGGGTGGCCAA
Organism: Candidatus Competibacteraceae bacterium; assembly: GCA_020445045.1. Lineage (GTDB taxonomy): Bacteria > Pseudomonadota > Gammaproteobacteria > Competibacterales > Competibacteraceae > Competibacter. Next base: position 3,319 of record JAGRHI010000223.1, on the reverse strand, counting down.
GGATTTCCGCTCGCGTGGCGCCGAGGCCGCCGAGCGTATTCGCGCCGATGCCGACCGGCAAAGCACGGTGATCCTGGCCGAAGCCTACCGCGACGCGGAACGGCAGCGTGGCGAAGGCGATGCCCAGGCCACCGATATCTACGCCCAGGCGTACGGCAAGGACCAGGATTTTTACGGTTTCTCACGCAGCCTGACGGCCTATCGACAAAGCTTCAGCGACAAGAACGACATCCTGCTGCTACAGCCGGAAGATTTCGAATTCTTCCAATATTTCAATAAATTGCGATGATCTTAGGCAATGGCTGGGCCGACAACGGCATCGCGTCCCCCAGCGAACGCCGCCATGTGGAATGAACTGCTGGCGGCTTTCGGCTTGATGCTGGTGCTGGAAGGTATCTTGCCGTTCCTCAGTCCAGGCCATTTGCGCCAGACATTGTTGCGGATGGCAAAACTGGAGGATCGCGCGCTGCGTTTGGTTGGATTGGCCAGTATGTTGCTGGGGCTGTTGGTACTGTATGTCTTCCGCTGAGTTCGCCCGATTCATCCGCCACCGGTTTTTCCGAATTTCACGACTTTCCTCCCATCATGACCGCTGAAGATCGCTGGCTTTTGCCCGAAGGTATCGAAGAAATCCTGCCGCCCGCCGCCGGCCGGATGGAGCGGCTGCGCCGCGAGTTGCTCGATTTGTACGAAGGCTGGGGTTACGAACTGGTCACTCCCCCACTGATCGAGTTTCTGGAGTCGCTGCTGACTGGCACCGGCAACGATCTGGAACTGCNNCTGCAAACCTTCAAACTGACCGATCAGTTGAGTGGGCGAATGATGGGGGTGCGGGCCGACATGACGCCGCAGGTGGCCCGGATCGACGCTCACCTGCTCAAGCGCGCCGGCCCGGTCCGGCTGTGCTACATGGGGACGGTACTGCGCACCCGAGCCGATGGCTTTGGCGGTTCGCGCAGTCCGTATCAGGCCGGAGTGGAGCTGTATGGTCACCGTGGCCACGAAAGCGATCTGGAAGTGTTGATGCTGATGCTGGAAACCCTGCAAGCAGCGAATATCGGCGCGGTGCATCTGGATTTGGGGCATGTGGCGGTGTTCCGCGCGCTGGTCCGTCAAGCCGGACTGGATCGGGAGCGCGAGGGGCTGCTGTTCGAGGCGTTGCAGCGCAAGGCCTTGCCGGAGATACGCCAGCAACTGGCCGCCTGGGCACTGCCGACGCCGTGCGAACAAGCACTGCTGGCGCTGGCCGAGCTGAATGGAGGACCGGAGGTGCTGGACGAGGCGGACTTGCGTTTGGCGGCGGCTGGCGAGGCCGTGCGCGACGCGCTGGCGATGCTGCGGCGGCTGGTAACGGCCCTGCTGCGGCGTTGGCCGGAACTGCCGGTTCACATCGATCTGGCCGAACTACGGGGATATCGCTATCACACCGGCGTATTGTTCGCGGCCTATGTGCCGGGACAGGGGCAAGCGGTGGCGCAAGGTGGGCGCTACGATGAGATCGGTCAGGTGTTCGGTCGAGCCCGGCCGGCAACCGGTTTCAGCACCGATCTGGCGACGTTGCTGTCGCTGGCGCCGCCGGTGGAGGTCACCGCTACCGGCATTTATGCCCCACCGGTCGGGGATGCGGCGCTGGAGCGGCGGGTGACGGCGTTGCGGAGCCGAGGCGAGCGGGTGATTCGCGCCTTGCCGGGCGCGGCGGCGGCGCCAGAAACCCTGGGTTGCGATCGGTTGCTGGTGCAACGGAATGGGGAATGGGATGTGGTTCTCCCGCCGGTGCCCTCCGCCGCGAATGAATAGCCTTTTCTCAGGAAATATCGGGATCACACTGACATGGGCAAGAACGTAGTCATTATCGGCGCGCAGTGGGGCGACGAAGGCAAGGGCAAGATCGTCGATTTGCTCACCGAGAGCGCCGCGGCGGTGGTGCGGTTTCAGGGTGGGCACAACGCCGGGCACACGCTGGTCATCAACGGTCATAAAACCGTGTTGCATCTGATTCCCTCCGGCATCTTGCGCGAAGGTGTGCGCTGTCTGATCGGCAACGGCGTGGTGCTGTCGCCGACGGCGCTGCTGGCCGAGATCGATCGGCTGGAAACGCAGGGGGTCGCGGTGGCGGACCG
>JAGRHI010000223.1:0-1136 GCA_020445045.1 Candidatus Competibacteraceae bacterium | reverse complement strand
CACGGGAAAAAGCGCGCGGCGAGCGGGCGATCGGTACCACCGGCCGTGGGATCGGGCCGGCCTACGAGGACAAGGTGTCGCGGCGGGCGGTGCGCCTGGGCGATCTGTTCCAGCGCGAGCGTTTCGCCGCCAAGCTCGGCGAAGTGCTGGATTTCCACAACTTTGTGCTGCGGCATTATTTCCAGGCCGAAACGGTCGATTTTCAGCAGGTGCTGGAAGAGACGCTGGCGATGGCCGAACGACTGCGACCGTTGGCGGCGGATGTGACCGATCTGCTGGACGCGCATCGCCGGCGCGGCGACAACATGTTGTTCGAGGGTGCGCAGGGCGCGCTACTGGATATCGATCACGGGACTTATCCCTACGTCACCTCGTCCAATACCACCGCCGGCGGCGCGGCCACCGGGACTGGGTTGGGGCCGCGCTATCTGGATTACGTGCTGGGGATCACCAAGGCCTATGCGACCCGGGTCGGCGGTGGGCCGTTTCCGACCGAGCTGTTTGACGAAACCGGCGAGTATCTGGCCGACCGAGGGCACGAATTCGGTTCGACCACTGGCCGCCGGCGGCGCTGCGGTTGGTTCGATGCCGTGGCGCTGCGCCGCTCGATCCTCAACAACAGCGTAACGGGTCTGTGCGTGACCAAGCTGGACGTGCTGGACGGGTTGGACAGCATTCGGATGTGCGTGGACTATCGCCGCGGGGTGGAACAGCGGGACCATGCGCTTTTGGGCGCCGAGGCGCTGGCGGCCTGCGAGCCGATCTACGAGGAGATGCCGGGTTGGCGGGATTCGACCTTCGGGGTGCGCCGGTATGAGGACTTGCCGGCCGCTGCACGGGCTTATCTGCGGCGCATCGAGGAATTGGCCGATGCCCCGATCGACATCATTTCCACCGGCCCGGATCGAGCGGATACCATCGTGCTGCGAAATCCGTTCGCGGAGTGAGGGAGCGGGAAAGCAAAAGGCCCGGTTATCGACCGGGCCTTTTTCAATCTGGTGCCGAAGAGAGGACTTGAACCTCCACTGGGTTACCCCAACTAAGACCTGAACCTAGCGCGTCTACCAGTTCCGCCACTTCGGCTTGAGCGTCGCGCCGGTTACGGCGACAACGGGAGCGCACTATACGGATTGCTT
>JAGRHI010000222.1:1582-1752 GCA_020445045.1 Candidatus Competibacteraceae bacterium | reverse complement strand
TTCCAATACCCGGTGGAAATCCCCGGCGTCGCCAACCTGTACTTTCTGAAAGCCGCCGTCAACGCGGTGCGCAAGTATCGCGGCGAACCGTCGGTGGACGCGATGGATTTCTGGGATCTGGTGCAGGAGCGCATGGAGCTGGTGAAGATGGATGAATCCATGCTCAAGCG
>JAGRHI010000222.1:0-1566 GCA_020445045.1 Candidatus Competibacteraceae bacterium | reverse complement strand
GGCGGCGAGAAGAAGCGCAACGAAGTGTTTCAGATGGCGGTGCTGCAACCCCGTTTCGCGGTGCTGGACGAAACCGATTCTGGCTTGGATATCGACGCCCTGAGAGTCGTCGCCGACGGCGTCAATGCCCTGCGCGGCCCGGAGCGCGGCTTCCTGGTCATTACTCACTATCAGCGCCTGTTGGATTACATCGTGCCGGATCATGTGCATGTGCTGTTCAATGGCCGCATCGTGCGTTCCGGTGGCAAGGAATTGGCGCTGGAATTGGAAGAACAGGGTTACGCGCTGTACAACGAGGAGCCCGGCCGTGCCCGCCGGGCCGCGGCGTGAGGCTGGCCATGAGCAGCATCGCCCCCGTCGTTCAGAATCCATTCCGCCAGCAGTTCACCGCGTTTGCGGCGGGCCGCCATGAGCCAGACGCCATCGCCCGCCTGCGCCGCGAAGGGCTTGATCGATTCGCCAATCTGGGCTGGCCGACCCGCCAGCAGGAAGCATGGCGCCTCGCCGATCTGGGCGCGCTTGCCCAGATCGACTTGCGGCAGCCCGCCGACGCGCTGGTCGATGCCGGAGTCTTGCCGACGCTCGACCTGCCGACGCACCGACTGACCTTCGTCAACGGCCGTTTCGCGCCGGGGTTGTCGCGCTTGCGGGAACTACCCGGTCAAGCACTGATCGCCAGCCTCGGCCAGGCGCTGCTGACCCATCCCGAACGGATCGAACCGCATTTGGAACGGCTGCCGGGCCTGGGCCAACATCCGTTCGCCGCGCTCAACACCGCGTTCTGGGAAGACGGCGCGTTCGTGTATCTGCCGCGCGCGACCGTGGTGGAAACGCCGCTGCATCTGATCTTTCATGCCACCGGCGACGACATCGCCGTTTATCCGCGCCTGCTGCTGGTGCTGGAAGACGGCGCCCAGGCGACGGTGGTGGTCGAGTATCGCGGCAAGGGCCGCTACCTGAATGCCCCGGTCACCGAATTGCAACTGGGCGCGGGCGCGGTGCTGCACTACCACCAGGTTCAGGAAGAATCGTCGCCGGCGTTTCATCTCGGCGGCGTTCGGGTCCGCCAGGATCGCGACAGTCAGGCAAATCTGCATCTGGTGTCGTTCGGCGGCCAACTGGCGCGCACCGATCTGGAGGCGTTGTTGGACGGCGAGGGCGCCAGTTGCGTGCTCAACGGTCTGATTCTGGCGCACGACCGGCAAATGGGCGATTACCATGTCCGGGTCGAGCACGCTCAGCCGCATGGTAGCAGCGAACAACTGTTCAAGAGCGTGCTGGACGGTCAGGCGCGTTCGGTGTTCGACGGCATGATCCACGTCCGCCCGCACGCCCAGAAGACCGATGCTCGCCAGAGCAACCGCAACCTGTTGCTGTCCAAGCAGGCTCGGGCCAATGCCAACCCGCGCTTGGAAATTCTGGCCGATGACGTCAAGTGCGGTCATGGCTCCACCACTGGTTTTCTGAATCCCGACGCCTTGTTCTACCTGCGCGCCCGCGGCATTCCCGTCGCGCAGGCGCGGAGCCTGCTGGTGCATGCCTTCGCCAACGACAGCCTCAACCGGA
>JAGRHI010000026.1:10971-11222 GCA_020445045.1 Candidatus Competibacteraceae bacterium | reverse complement strand
GGCGAGGCTCGGCGCCGAGCGTCCGCTGCACGTCATCGAAGGCCCGCTGATGGCCGGAATGAGTGTCGTCGGCGACCTGTTCGGCTCGGGGAAAATGTTCCTGCCGCAGGTGGTGAAGTCGGCGCGGGTGATGAAAAAAGCCGTGGCCTACCTGATTCCCTACATCGAGGCGGAACAAGCCGAGGGCGAGCGCCGCAGCAACGGCCGCATCGTGCTGGCCACGGTCAAGGGCGACGTCCACGACATCGGCA
>JAGRHI010000026.1:10688-10874 GCA_020445045.1 Candidatus Competibacteraceae bacterium | reverse complement strand
GCGAGCATGGCGCGGACATGATCGGCCTATCCGGCTTGATCACGCCGTCGCTGGACGAGATGGTCAACGTCGCCAAGGAGATGAAACGGCAAGGCTTCGACATCCCGCTGCTGATCGGCGGCGCGACCACCTCGGTCATGCACACGGCGGTGAAGATCGACCCGCAATATCCCGGTCCGGTGGTGT
>JAGRHI010000026.1:6831-10631 GCA_020445045.1 Candidatus Competibacteraceae bacterium | reverse complement strand
TCCAAGGCCGATTACGTGGCCAAGACCAAGGCCGACTATGTCCTAAAACGCGAACAACACGCCAATCGGCGTGGACGGGAAGCCTTGCTGCCGTTGGCCCAAGTCCGCGCCAACCGGCCAGTGCTCGACTGGTCCGCTTATACCCCGCCCAAACCGGATTTTCTCGGCATCCGTGTTTTCGACGACTACCCGCTGACGGAACTGGTGGAGCGGATCGACTGGACGCCGTTCTTCCATGCCTGGGAACTGCGCGGGCGCTACCCGGCACTTTTCGACGATCCCGAACAGGGCGAGCACGCCCGTCACCTGTTCGCCGACGCCCAGACCATGCTGGACAAGATGCTCACGGAAAAATGGCTGACGGCGCGGGCGGTGATCGGTTTCTTCCCGGCCAATCGGACCGGCGAGGACGACATCGCGCTGTATCCCGACGAAGGCCGCGAACCGGCATTCATGACCTTGCACCACCTGCGCCAGCAGGGTCCGAAACCAGCCGGCAAACCGCATCACTGTCTGGCCGACTGGATCGCGCCACGCGAAACCGGCGTGGCTGATTATGTGGGCGCGTTTGCCGTCACCGCCGGCATCGGCATCGACGAACGGGTGGCGGAATTCGAGCGCGCGCACGACGACTACAGCGCCATCCTGCTGAAAGCGCTGGCCGACCGGCTGGCCGAGGCGCTGGCCGAGCGGCTGCACGAACGAGTACGGCGGGAGTTCTGGCGCTACGCGGCAACGGAGACGCTGAGCAACGAGGACCTGATCGCCGAACACTACCAGGGCATCCGCCCCGCTCCCGGCTATCCGGCCTGCCCCGACCACACCGAGAAGGGTTTGCTCTGGCAATTACTGGATGTGGCCCAGAACGCCGGCATTCACCTGACCGAGCATTTCGCCATGACGCCGACGGCGGCGGTGAGCGGCTGGTATTTCAGCCACCCCGAAGCGCGCTACTTCGGCGTGGGCCGGTTGGGCCGCGATCAGGTCGCCGATTATGCCCGCCGCAAGGGCTGGACGGTCGCGGAGGCGGAAAAGTGGTTGGCGCCGAATCTAGGCTACGAACCAGAAGAATAGAACCCAAGCGGGCCACCGGCGGCGCCTTCGAAAGCGCCGCCCACCGGCAGCACGATCTCGACCCGCAACCCACCGTCCGGGCGATTCAGCGCGCGAATGCGCCCACCATGGGCTTCGATGGCCCGACGGGCGATTGCCAAGCCTAAACCGAAGCCAGCGGTCTTGACGCTGCCCCCGCCGCGAAAAAACGGCTCGAAAACGGCTTGCAGATCGCTTTCGGGAATGCCGGGACCCCGATCCGAAACCATGACGACCAAGCCATCGGGCGCGGCTCGTCGTTCGATCCGCACCTCGACCGCCGTGCCTTCGCGCGTGAATTTTACGGCGTTGCGGATCACGTTCTCGAAAGCGCGGTGCAGCAATTCCGCGCGGATCTTGACGATGACCTCGCCCGTGCCGGCAAATGACACTCGGCGTCCGGTCGCCTCCGCCTCGAACCGCGCGTCATCGGCGATACCCGCCACCAGATCCACCAAATCGACCTCTTCGTCCGCCGTACCGCTGATGCCGGCTTCCAACCGCGACAGGGTCAGCAATTCCCCCACCAATTCGTCCAAACGACCGGATTCGCGTTCGATGCGATCCAGCGAAGCGTCCCGTTTCTCCGGTTGCTGGCGTGCCAGGCCGATGGCGGCTTGCAAGCGCGCCAGCGGCGAGCGCAGTTCGTGTGAAACGTCATGCAGCAAACGCCGTTGGGAACCGAGCAGAATTTGCAGTTGCTGGGCCATGCGGTCGAAATCCCGACCGAGATCGGCGATTTCGTCGCGCCGCCGTCCCATGCGCGGTCCGACCCGCGTTTCGAGCCTCCCCGCCGCCACTGCGTCAAATGCCCGGCGCAAGTGGCGAATCGGTTTGGAGAGATACCAGGCCAGTAACGCGCTGAAACCGAGACTGGCCAGAATCCCGATGCTGATCGGAATCCACGGCGGTGGTGGCGGACCGTGGGAGGAAATTTTGCTCGCGGCGGGAATGAAAAACAGATAGGTGTGCTGAGGCGTCGCCTCCAACCAGGCAATCCGTGGGGTCTGATCTCCGTCCGCCAAGCGCCGGGCCTGTGCCACCGCCTCGGCCGAAACCGTTCGGCCCAACAGTTCCCGGCCCGCCTCATCGACGACATAAACCCGCGCCTTGCCCTGCTGCCTTCTCCATTCTTCCAGCAGATCGCGCAGCGCCTCGATTCCACCGTGCCGGAACACCATCGCCGTCGTATTCACCAAAAACGCGGTACGCGGTCCTCCCGCCAGCGCGCGCTCAGGATCGTCCAGCGCCCGTCCATGCAGCCAGACGGTCGTGCCGACGCCACCGCTCGCGATCAGCAGCGCCAGCCAAAAGGCGAAAAAGAACTTCCAAAACAGCCGGCCCAAGATGCTTATTCCTTGAGAAACTGATAGCCGATGCCACGCACGGTTTGAATCGGCGAGCGCCCTTCCCCACCACCGAGCTTGTGGCGAATGCTACTCAGATGCACGTCGATGCTGCGGTCGTAGCGCGCCAGTGGGCGGCCCAGGGCCTGTTCCGACAACTCTTTCTTGCTCACCACCCGACCCGCGTTGCGAACCAACACTTCGAGCAGATTGAATTCGGTACTGGTGAAATCGAGCGGCGCGCCGTTCCATTCCGCTCCTCGTTTCTCCGGCCATATCGTGAGCGAACCGGCCGTGAGCGGGCCAGATGATGAACTGGATGCTTCCTCCAATCGGGCGCGCCGCAGGATGGCCCGGATACGCGCGACCAGCTCGCGGGGAGTGCACGGCTTGGGTACGTAATCGTCCGCGCCGAGTTCCAAACCGATGATGCGATCGACATCGTCGCCCCGAGCAGTGAGCATCAGCACCGGAATGCGGCTGTCGCGCGCCCGAATACGGCGCAGGGCTTCGATGCCGTTCATGCGTGGCNNNTCATCACGTCCAGCACCACAATCCCATATTCACCCGATAGCGCGTGACGCACGCCCGCTTCGCCGTCGGACACGGCTATCGCGCCGAAACCCTCGCGTTCGAGGTATTCCGTCAGCATCTCGCCCAACTCGATATCGTCATCCACCAGCAACACCCGAGTCATCGTCGCCAACCACTTCGCTTGTCGTTCATGAGGATCATCATAGCGATCCATGCTCGACAGCCAAACGTATTTACCTGTTTTTGCCCATCTTTACCTTTCTTTACACAACGCTAACCCGCATTTACGGACACTCCGGCTACAGTGGCGACCATGAACGAATCGAGACAAGCCGGCTGATCCAGGAGCGATGCCATGGTAGATCAACCACAACGCGCGCTCGTCGCGGCCCTGACGACGGCCATGCTGCTGATGGGTTGCGCGGCGGTCGGCCCAAACTATGTCGCGCCGGACCCGGCGGCCCCGGCCACCTGGCAAGGCGCGGCGAGGGCCCAGGTCACGATCTCGCCGACAACTCCAGAGGATTTAGCAACCTGGTGGAAGCAACTCGACGATCCAATACTGACCACCCTGATCGAACAGGCCCTGCGCAATAGTCTCGACCTCCACGCCGCCCAAGCGAAACTGCGCCAAGCGCGCGCCCAACGGGCTTTGGCCGGGGCGGAACTGTTTCCGACGCTCTCGGGTTCGGCGGCGGGACAGCGGGCGAAGGCTAGTGGCCAATCCGGCGGCGGTGGCGTGGCGAACCTGTTCAATGCCGGATTCGACGCCAGTTGGGAACCGGACGTGTTCGGCGGCCTCCGGCGCGGCGAGGAAGCGGCCCAGGC
>JAGRHI010000026.1:3274-6820 GCA_020445045.1 Candidatus Competibacteraceae bacterium | reverse complement strand
GCGAAGCCAACCTGCACGATGTCCAAGTCTCGTTGACCGCCGAAGTGGCGCTCAACTACGTGGAACTGCGCAACTACCAGACTCGCTTGGAGATCGCCAAGGCCAACGCCGATTCCCAGCTCGAAACCTTGAAGTTGACTCAATGGCGCGCCCAAGCCGGATTGACCACCGAATTGGACGTCGCCCAAGCCCGCTCGAATCTGGAGCAGACCCGCGCCCAGATTCCCAGTCTCGACACCGGTCGCGCCGAGGCCGAGCACCGCTTGGCCATCCTGCTCGGACAGCAACCCGGTACCCTGCATTCGGCCTTGGCGCACTCGGCCAAGATTCCCGAAATACCCGAGCGGGTGATCGTGACCATCCCCGCCAACACCCTGCGCCAACGTCCCGACGTGCGCGCCGCCGAACGCACGCTGGCGGCGGAAACCGCGCGGATCGGCGAGGTCGAGGCCAAGCGCTATCCAAGTTTTAATCTAAGCGGTTCGATCGGCTTGGCGGCCTTGACCCTCGGCAACTTGAACAGCGTCGATGCAAGCACGAGGTCCTTATTGGGATCGATCGCCGGGCCGATCTTCGACGCCGGGCGCATCCGCCAACAGGTCGCGATCCAAACGGCGGTGCAGGAGCAAGCATGGGTCAACTACCAATCGACGGTACTCGGCGCGTTGGAGGAGGTCGAAAATGCCTTGGTCACCCTGGCCAATACCCGCCAACGCCAACAAAGCTTACAGAACGCCACGCGGGCGGCCCAACTCGCGGCTCTGCTGGCCCGTCATCGCTATACCACCGGCATCATCGATTTCCAGACAGTTTTGGATACGGAACGCACCGTGCTCACGCTGGAAGACAGCCTCACCGCCAGCGAGGCCGAACAGGTCTCCGCTTTGATTCAACTTTACAAGGCGCTGGGCGGCGGCTGGTCGTCGACATCCGTTGAGACGGTCGCCAGCGCGCAAGGGAAATCGTCGTGAATCCATCCATGCAACACGATCCGGAGCTGGCGAAAATCATCGGCGCGGGAAGTCCGAAAAGTCGCCTTGGAAGCCTGGTGCGCTGGCTGCTCGTGGCAAGCGTTCTCGCCGCATTGGGCGTCGGTGGTGTCGCGTTCCTCCGTTCCAGCACCGAAACCCAGGCGACACCCCGCTACCAGACCGAAGCGGTCAGCCAAGGCCAGCTGCGGGTCACGGTTTCGGCGACGGGCAAACTGGCGCCGGTCAACGAGGTCGAGGTGGGCAGCGAGTTGTCCGGCATCATCGAAGCAGTGTTCGTGGACTACAACGACCGGGTGAAAAAAGGCCAGGTGCTCGCTCGCCTGGATCTCGCCAAGCTTCAGGACGCCATTGCCAAAGCCAGGGCGGGGCTGGCCTCGGCCAACGCCAAGGTGTTGCAAACCGTGGCGACCGTCAAGGAAGCACGCGCCAATCTCAAACGCTTGCGGCAAGTGGCCAAACTGAGCGGCGGCAAGGTGCCTTCGCCGGCGGAACTGGAGACCGCCGAAGCCACCCAGCAACGCGCCATCGCCGACGAGGCCAGCGCACGCGCGGCGGTGGACGAAGCCCGCGCCACCCTCCGTTCCAGCGAAACCGATTTGACCAAGGCGTCCATCCGTTCGCCCATCGACGGCGTGGTGCTCGCCCGCTCGGTGGAACCAGGGCAAACGGTGGCCGCCTCGCTGCAAGCGCCGGTCTTGTTCACGCTCGCCGAAAATCTGGCGCAAATGGAATTACAGGTGGACGTGGACGAAGCGGATGTCGGCCAGGTTCAGGCCGGGCAAGCCGCGACGTTTACCGTGGACGCCTATCCCAACCGGCGGTTCCCCGCCCGTATCAGTCTGGTGCGGTTCGGTCCCGAGACCGTGGACAACGTGGTCAGTTACAAGACCATTCTCAATGTGGATAACGACGATCTCAGCCTGCGCCCCGGCATGACCGCCACGGCGGAAATCGTCACCGCCGAACGGGAAAACGTGCTGCTGGTTCCGAACGCGGCCTTGCGTTTCACGCCACCGCAATCCACGACGGATGCACGACCAAGTAGTACTCGGGGCAGTCTATTGGCCAGCCTGCTGCCCCGCCCACCACGCCGGGCAACCAAGAAATCCGTGACGGAAACCCCTGACCAAAACGCCGCGCGGCGGGTGTGGGTGCTGCGCGACGGCCAGCCGGTTTCGATTCCAGTGACCGCCGGCCAAACCGACGGACGCATGACCGAGGTCACGGGCGCGGGCTTGACGGCGGGCATGCCGGTGATTACCGCCCGGCTGAGTGCGGCGCCTTGAACGCGGCCAGCGCGCGCGCCACGCCGGAAACCGGCGCGCTGATCGAATTGCGGGACGTGACCAAAACCTACGGGCAAGGATCGGCGGCATTTCTGGCGCTGCGCGGAGTCAATTTACGCATCGACGCCGGCGAGTTCGTCGCGATCATGGGTCCGAGCGGCTCCGGCAAATCCACCGCCATGAACATCCTCGGCTGCCTGGACAACCCGACTTCGGGCGCTTACCTCTTTCGCGGGATGCACGTCGAGAATCTGACCCGTAACCAACGCGCCTTGCTGCGCCGTTATTACCTCGGCTTCGTGTTCCAAGGCTTCAATCTATTGGCCCGCACCACCGCCTTGGAAAACGTCGAACTGCCCCTTGTGTACCGAGGTGAGCCGCGCGCGACCCGTCATGCCAAGGCCCGCGCGGCGCTCGACGCGGTCGGATTGCGGCAGTGGGAACACCACACGCCCGCCGAATTGTCCGGCGGCCAGCAGCAGCGCGTCGCCATCGCTCGCGCCATCGTGACCGATCCGACCATCCTGCTGGCCGACGAGCCGACCGGCAATCTCGACAGCCAACGCAGCCACGAGATCATGGACTTGCTGGTCGCCCTGAATCGCGACCGGGGCATCACCGTGCTGATGGTCACCCACGAACCCGACATGGCGCGGTACGCCAAACGAGTCATCCATTTCGTGGACGGCCGAGTGGATTCGGATCACCACAATGGGGAGAACTCTTGATGTTCTGGAGCAGCGTCCCACTGGCCTTACGGGCGATTCGGCGCAATTTGCTGCGGTCGTTCCTGACCATCCTCGGTATCGTGATCGGCGTCGGCGCGGTGATCACCATGGTCACGCTGGGCAATGGCGCCACCCGCGCGGTTTCGGACCAGATTTCCAGCCTCGGCAGCAACCTCATCATGGTGCGCCCCGGTCAGCGGCTCGGTCCCGGACGGGATTCGGCGGGCGCGCCCCGATTCAAGGCCAGCGACGCGGAAGCCATCGCGGCGCAGATCGGTTCGATCAATGCGGTCGCGCCGGTCGCCAACAAAAGCGTGACCGTGGTGTATGCGGCGCGCAATTGGTCGACCACGGTGACCGGCAGCACTGCGGCTTATTTCACCGTGGGCAACTGGCAGCTCGCCGACGGACGGGTTTTCACCGAGGCCGAGCAGCGCGCCGGCAAGGCCGTTTGCGTGATCGGCGCCACGGTGCGCAAGGAGCTGTTCGGCGACCGCCCCCCGCTAGGCGACGAGTTGCGGATCAAGAATTTCGCCTGCG
>JAGRHI010000026.1:3101-3267 GCA_020445045.1 Candidatus Competibacteraceae bacterium | reverse complement strand
TGATCGGCTTGCTGCAATCCAAGGGCCAATCGGCCATGGGCATGGATCAGGACGACATCATCGTGATACCGCTGCGCACCTTGCAGCGCCGCCTGACCGGCAACCAAGATGTCAATACCCTGATGGTGTCGGCGCAAGATGGCGGGGATACCGACCGCATCATGGC
>JAGRHI010000026.1:0-2906 GCA_020445045.1 Candidatus Competibacteraceae bacterium | reverse complement strand
CCCGCGAAATCGGCATCCGGCTGGCCATCGGCGCGCTGGAGCGGGAAGTGTTGCTGCAATTTCTGATCGAGGCGGTGGCCCTGTCGTCGCTGGGCGGCGTTGTCGGCATTATCCTGGCGACACTAGCCTCGCTCGGACTGGCCAAGGTCATGCAGGTGCCGTATGTCTTCGATCCCGGCATCAACCTGCTGTCATTCCTGTTTTCAGCAGCGATCGGAGTGATCTTCGGTTATTTCCCGGCCCGGCGCGCCGCGCGGCTCGATCCCATCGACGCGTTGCGGCACGAGTGAATGCCATCGGGCGGGACGATCCACGGATCAGGGCTGAGCACGCACCGAGCTGAGGCCGTTCAGAACAATGCTTCGATGCTCGCCCATTCCGCCGCCGGATCGGCGCCGATCCGGGCGAGCTTATCTTCCAGATCGGCCCACATGGCTTCATCGACCAGTTCGTAGCTGTGGCCCCAGAAGCAGAACACGCCATCCGATGCCTTGGCATGTTCATAACGAGCCCAGAACCAGGGATCGGCAAACCGGCAACTGACTCCGAACTCGAATGGATCGACCGGCGGCAATATCGGTTCGCATTCGGTCACGGTGCGGGCGTAGACATGACCGGCGGCCCGCACCGCTTCCTTCACCGCTGGATTGAACCCGCCGAAGGGGTAGCAAAAACCACGCACCGGCTGCTGAAACCACGCTTGCAAAATGTAGCGGCTGTCTTGCACTTCACGCTTTAGATCCGTGGGAGACAGATCGGGCAAATTGGGATGGTTCAAGGAATGGTTGGCGATCTCGAAACCGGCGTAGATCGCGACCAGTTCGTCGCGGCCGAGCCGCCACACCTCCTTGTCGCCATAACGCCAACTGAAGGAACGCCCTGCCTGGTGCAAGCCGGGATTGAGGTTGAAGGTGGCGCTGGCCCGGTGGCGGCGCAGCACATCCACCAGCCGAATATCGTCCACGACCCCATCATCCCAACTCTGAACGACTTTCATTCCTCACCCGCGCATGTCGGAAATCCGGCCATCGAGTGGAGCCCGCTTCGGCGAGGCCAACGCGCGATCTTCCCGACCCGCCACCGCACGCCTACCAGGCGCCATTGCGGACCTTGTGCACCAAGGCGGACAACTCCTGGTCGGACACATCGCCCAACCCGCGGATGATCTCGGCGAACAGCATCGGCCGTTTGACGATGACCTCAAGAACGTCGCTGGCCACCAAGTCCGCCCTGGCCAGCAGCAAGTCCACGTCCTCCCCCAGATCGGCCGCCAACCGCCGCATCGTATCCTCCGCCGGCGGGTAAATTTCCCCGCGCTCGATCTTGCTGAGGTGGGTCGGCTCCACCCCGATCCGTTCGGCGGTCTGCCGTACCGAGTACCGGCGGTTCACCTTTCGGCGTTGTTCGCGGAGCCCCCGAAGATGAGCCCCAAAACTCTTGGCCTTCGCCTCATCGTCCATTTCATTAGCGCTTGACAAGTACTGTCTCGATTGCACGCAAAGACGGGAATCATGCACAACGGAGAATAACCTTATAACCATCACCATCACCATCACCATTCGCCAACCCACACAAAAATCCGAATGAAAAGCTTGGATTTTGTCCGGTTCCGATGCCTCAACGATCACGCTTCAAAACTGTAGAACATCTCTTGCGCAAGAGATCGAGAATACGGTATTCGCGCCTCAACCACTCCTCCGACAATCCCTATTCGGCAAAATGCCTCGACGGCGACGATCGAGTCGCCGCCGGGAAAAATCAGTCCCGGAAGCCCGGTATCAATCCTCTCGCCGCCGCAAATCCAGCGTAAACGGAAAGTTGGGGTTGGGCTCCTCGGCTGGCGCCATCATCGACCCCGGCGTGTGGCCGTAGGGCCAGAATCGGGCGAAACGCCGCGCTTCCGCTTCGTTGGCGTTGACGGGAAAAGTGTCGGGGTTGCGGCCGCCTGGATGCTGCACATGGTAGGTGCAACCACCGATGGAGCGCTGGTTCCAGGTATCCACCAGGTCGAATACCAGCGGCGCGTGAACCGGGATGGTCGGGTGCAACGCCGACGGCGGCTGCCAGGCCCGGTAACGAACCCCGGCCACGAATTCGCCCGGAACCTCGGTCGGGCGCAACGGTACCCGCCGACCGTTGCAGGCCACCACATGCCGCTCGCCGATCATGCCGCGCACCTTGACCTGCATTCGCTCCACCGAGGAATCGACATAGCGGGCGGTGCCGCCCAAAGCCTGTTCCTCGCCCAACACGTGCCATGGCTCCAGCGCCTGCCGCAATTCCAGTTCGACATCCCGCTGGACGATGCTGCCATAATGCGGGAAACGGAACTCGAAGAACGGCAGGAACCAGTCGCGCTCGAAGGGAAAACCCGCCTCGTTCAAGTCGTCCGTCACATCCTTGAAGTCTTCCCAGACATAGTGCGGCAGCATGAAGCGGTCGTGGATTTGCGTCCCCCAGCGCGCCAGCTCCCCATTTTTATAGGGTTGCTCCCAGAACCGCGCCACCAAACCGCGCAGCAGCAGCATTTGCATCAAGCTCATCCGGGCGTGCGGCGGCATCTCGAAGGCCCGCATCTCCACCAAGCCCAGCCGCCCGGTGGCGGAATCCGGTGAGTACAACTTGTCGATGCAGAATTCGGCGCGATGGGTGTTGCCGCTCAGGTCCACCAGGAGATTCCGCAACAACCGGTCCACCAGCCAGGGCTGCGGCACTTCGCCGGCCGGCATCTGCTGGAAGGCGATTTCCAGTTCGTACAAGCTGTCGTTGCGCGCTTCATCCACCCGCGGCGCTTGGCTGGTCGGGCCGATGAACAGCCCGGAGAACAAATAGGACAGACTGGGGTGATGCTGCCAGTAGGTGCGCAAGCTGCGCAGCAGATCGGGCCGGCGCAGGAACGGGCTATC
>JAGRHI010000221.1 GCA_020445045.1 Candidatus Competibacteraceae bacterium | reverse complement strand
ATCCGTGATTTTGCTGGTTGCGATCATTGCCGCCATCTCGCTGACGATGCGTCGCCGCGAGGGAACCAAGTCCCAAGACCCTGGCCAGCAGGTTCGGGTGTCGTCGCGCGACAACCGGGTGAGGTTGGTGCGCATGGCGCCGGAGAAGAAGTAGTACGGTTTTTGGCGGGGAGATCCGGTGTGCCTGTGCCCCGCTTGTTTGCCTGATTGATTTTCACCCATTTCAAAAATACAAGGCGGGGAATAGATGATCGCGCTGACTGATTATCTTGTGCTGGGAGCGATCCTCTTTTGTCTCAGCGTGGCCGGCATTTTTCTGAACCGGAAGAACGTCATTATCCTGCTGATGTCGATCGAGTTGATGCTGCTGGCGGTGAATTTTAATTTCATCGCTTTTTCAAGGTTTCTCGGCGATACCACCGGCCAGGTCTTCGTCTTTTTCATTTTGACGGTGGCGGCGGCTGAGTCGGCTATCGGCTTGGCCATCCTGGTGGTGCTGTTCCGCAACCGCCGTACCATCAACGTCGCCGACCTCGATACGCTGAAGGGTTAGCCGCATGCAAAACGTCTATCTCGGGATTGTGCTTGCCCCACTGTTTGGCGCCATCGTCGCCGGTCTGTTCGGCCGGAAAATCGGCCGAGCCGGTGCCCACTGGGTGACCATCATCGGCGTGGCGATTTCCTTCCTGCTGTCGCTGGTGGTGCTTCGCCATCATGTCTTGAACGGCGCCGAACCCTACAACGAGCCGGTCTACACCTGGATGGTGGTCGAAGGCATTCGCATGGAAGTCGGCTTTCTGGTGGATAACCTGACGGCGGTGATGATTGCCACCGTGACCTTCGTGTCGTTGATGGTCCATATCTACACCATCGGTTACATGCACGACGACGACGGCTATCAACGCTTCTTCAGCTATATCGCCTTGTTCACCTTCGCCATGCTGATGCTGGTGATGGCCAATAACTTCCTGCAATTGTTCTTCGGCTGGGAGGGGGTGGGCTTGGTGTCCTACCTGCTGATCGGCTTTTGGTACAAACGCGAGAGCGCCATTTTCGCCAGCCTCAAGGCTTTTCTGGTCAATCGAGTCGGCGATTTTGGATTTATGCTGGGCATCGCCGCGGTACTGATGGCTTTCAACAGCATCGACTACGCCGACGTGTTCGCCGCCGCGCCGCTGATGGCCGATATGACCGTGCAGGTGATTCCCGGCGTCGATTGGTCGCTGATGACCCTGATCTGCATCTTGTTATTCATCGGCGCGATGGGTAAATCGGCGCAGGTGCCGCTGCATGTCTGGCTACCGGATTCGATGGAGGGCCCGACCCCGATCTCGGCGCTGATCCACGCCGCCACCATGGTGACCGCCGGTATCTTCATGGTGGCCCGCATGTCGCCGCTATTCGAGTTGTCGGAAACGGCGCTGAGCGTGGTGCTGGTCATCGGTTCGATCACCGCCCTGTTCATGGGTTTCCTCGGTATCGTCCAGAATGACATCAAGCGGGTGGTGGCTTACTCGACGCTGTCGCAGTTGGGCTATATGACGGTGGCGCTGGGCGTGTCCGCCTATTCCGCCGCCATCTTCCACTTGATGACCCACGCCTTCTTCAAGGCATTGCTGTTCCTGGGCGCTGGCTCGGTGATCATCGCCATGCACCACGAGCAGGATATCCGCAAGATGGGTGGATTGTGGAAGTACATGCCCATTACCTGGTTCACCTTCCTGTTGGGTACCTTGGCGCTGATCGGTACGCCGGGATTCGCCGGTTTCTACTCCAAGGACAGTATCCTTGAAGCAGTGCATTACTCGCATATTGCCGGTGCCGGCCTTGCCTACTTCGCGGTGATGCTGGGCGTGTTCGTGACCTCGCTCTACTCGTTCCGGCTGTACTTCCTCGTGTTTCACGGCAAGACGCGCATGGACCATCACACCCAGGAGCATTTGCACGAGACGCCGGCGGTGGTGACCGTACCGCTGATCCTGCTGGCGATTCCCTCGGTGATGATCGGTGCCATGACGATCGGACCGTTGTTGTTCGGAACGGTGTTCGATGGATCCATCGTGGTATCCCCTGAACATAACGTGCTGGAGCACCTCAAGGAACACTTCCATGAAGTCGGTGGGGCGCTCAATTTTGCTCTGCATGGCGTGATTGGTCTGCCCTTCGTCCTGGTTCTCGCCGGGCTTGGTTCGGCGTTCTATCTGTACATGATGCGGCCGGATCTGCCGGAGCTGATCCAGCGGAAGTTCGCCACGCTGTACGACATCATGGTGCGCAAGTACCTGTTCGACGAGATTTACCAGGCGGTGTTCATGCGCGGCAGTCGGAGCTTGGGCACCGCGCTGTGGAAGTACGCCGACGCAGGCTTGATCGATGGCCTGATGGTGAACGGCACGGCGCGGCTGGTGGGCTGGTTCGGCGCCGTCACCCGGCATGTGCAGACCGGTTATCTATATACCTATGCGTTTGCCATGATCGTCGGCCTGCTGGTCCTGTTGACCTGGTTCGTCACCCGCTAACCTGGAAGAAGAAAAACCATGCTGTCGGAACTGCCT
>JAGRHI010000220.1:521-3975 GCA_020445045.1 Candidatus Competibacteraceae bacterium | reverse complement strand
GCAGCGTCCACTCCGGCATGCTGAAACCGAGCAACGTCCAGTCCACCTTGGCGCACTCGCCGGAGCCGGTCAGCACCTCGTGGAGAGTCTCGTTCAGCGGAAACGCTTGCAGCATGTACTCCAGGCTCGGCCCACAGCGCGGCGCTTCCTCCGGCGGCAGATGCTGCAACCAGACGTGCCGGGCGGCGATCCCGACCCCAATGCCGGCGGCCAACCCCACCAGCACACCATAGACTTTCGCACCCCAATCGCGTGGACCGTGCAGGGTTGCCACCAAAAACACCAGTCCAACCCCCAGCAGGGCCAAGCGCTGGAAAATGCACAGCGGACACGGCTCGAACCCCAGATAGTGCTGGACGTAATAGGCAAAGCCCAGACCACCGGCGCAAATCAAAAAACCCAGCCCATTCAACATTCGGTGGGAAAACAGCCATCCGCGCCGATCCGACGCGTTAGCGCTGATTACTTGCATCTCTTGCATGGCACATCCAACACGCTTTTTTGTTTGTCGTTGAGGACGGACCGGAGCGGTTCACCGATCCGAATGACCTAGATTCCTTTCCGGCGCGATCCGGTCGCGCACTCTCTGTTTGACTTCCTTGGCCTCGGGAAACCGTCCTTCCTGCTTGCGCGACCAAATCAATTCATCGCCGACCTGGATTTCGAACACCCCGCCGGTACCAGGCCGCAACGCCACTTCGCCCAACTCCTGTTCGAACGTGGTCAACAGCTCCTGCGCCAGCCAGGCGGCTCGCAGCAACCAGCGGCATTGCGTGCAATAAGTGATGCTAACTCGTGGTTTTTGTTCCATGTCCGTCCACTCACAATCGGTCGAGATAAGCGATACCGCCCAACTGCCGCATCTGCCGTTCGATCCAGCGCTGACGCTTGAGCACGTAGGCCGAGGGTCGATCCACTCGGTAGCGCCGGGGGTTGGGCAGTACCGCCGCCAACCGCGCGGCCTCCCTGGCGGTCAGTCGAGCGGCGGGCTTGTCGAAAAATCGCCGGCTGGCGACCTCCGCTCCAAAGGTATATTCGCCGAACTCGGCGATATTCAAATAGACTTCCAGAATCCGTTGCTTGGACCAGAACAACTCCAGCAATACCGTAAACCACGCTTCCAATCCCTTGCGAACCCAGTTACGCCCCGGCCACAGAAACAGATTCTTCGCGACCTGCTGGCTCAGGGTGCTGGCCCCGCGCGGCGCCTTACCCGCTTCCAGGCCGTCCAATACCTGTCGAATCTCGACGAGATCGAAGCCGTAATGCTCGGGAAAGCGCTGGTCCTCCGCCGCGATCACCGCCAGCGCCGTGTAAGGCGAGATGTCTTCATACGGCATCCACTGGTAATGGATTGTCTTGCCATCGGTCCAGGCCGCCCGCAACCAATCTTGCGCCATGATGCTGGAGATTGGCGGCGGCATCCAGCGCAGCAGCAGCACCAACGCCAGTGAGATCAAAACGAAGCTCCACGCCGCTATCCAGAGCCCTCTTCCGATTCGAGCCAACAGGCCGCGTTTCGGCGGCGGCCGGGTAGTCGGTTTGCAGCGGGCGGCCCACCCGCGCGACCACTCCTTCAGAAAATGCCCCACGCCACCCCCGAAGCCATGGTTTCGCCCAATTCCTCACATTGTCGCAGCACTTCGGTGGTCAGTTCGCCGCGCGCGACGATCGGGTCGCAAACCGGCTTGAGCGGATAACCGCGAGCGATGCGCTCGATGCTGGTCAGCGCTCCGCTACCGTCGTTGCCGGCGCTGATGAAGACCGCGTAAGGCAGACCGCTGATCTTACCTTGCGCGGGATAATAGGTGCGATCCAGGAAGTTTTTCATCGCGCCGGACATGTAGCCGAAATTCTCCGGCGTGCCCAGCAGCAAGCCATGTGCCCATAGCAGATCGTCCAGGCCGGCGCGCAGCGCCATTTTCAACCGGGTTTCCACGTCCGCCACCCGCCGCGCGCCGCGTACCACCGCCCGCGCCATCGCTCGGGTATGGCCGGTTTGCGAGTGATAGACGATCAGCAGATGGCGAACAGCGGCGCTCCTGACAAGGTTTCCGGTCATCCACTTGCCGCGCCATGGGATTTCCGCTATGGTTGCGCGTCTTTTTCAGCGCAGATAATACGGTAGCAGCGAGAGGAACTATGTCGAAAGAAGATCATATCGAAATGGAAGGCACCGTGATCGACACCCTGCCCAACACCATGTTCAGGGTGCAACTGGAAAACGGTCACGTCGTCACGGCGCACATCTCCGGTCGGATGCGCAAGCACTATATCCGCATCCTGACTGGCGACAAGGTGAAAGTGGAGCTGACCCCCTACGACTTGAGCAAGGGACGCATCGTTTACCGCGGGCGCTGAATGGCGCGCGGCGCACGCATCGTCATGTCACTTCGAAACTCGACCACCCGCGCCCAGCTTCATCCGCCGCGCCCCGACTAGGGCACTGCCTCCTCCTCGGCGATCTCCACCTGTAAATCGTCGTCGCGCACGGTGACCATCACATGCCCGCCGTTGACTAGCCGACCGAACAGTAACTCCTCGGCCAGGCGGCGCTTGATGTTCTCCTGGATGATCCGCGCCATGGGCCGCGCACCCATCTTGGGATCGTAACCGCGCTCGGCCAGCCATGTCCGCCCCGCCTGATCCACGTCCACCGTTACCTTCTTCGATTCCAACTGCGCTTCCAGTTCGATCAGGAACTTGTCCACCACCTGAGCGATGGTGACCGGCGTCAAGCCCTTGAACTGGACGATGGCATCCAAGCGGTTGCGAAACTCCGGCGAAAACAGCCGCTTGATAGCCTCCATGCCGTCACTGCTGTGATCCTGCATGGTAAAACCGATCGAGGGCCGGTCCATCATTTCAGCGCCGGCATTGGTGGTCATCACGATGATCACGTTGCGGAAATCGGCCTTGCGGCCATTGTTGTCGGTCAACGTGCCGTGGTCCATCACCTGCAGCAACAGGTTGAACACGTCCGGGTGGGCCTTCTCGACCTCATCGAGCAACAGCACCGCATGTGGGTGCTTGAGGATGGCGTCGGTCAACAAGCCGCCCTGATCGAAGCCGACGTAGCCCGGCGGCGCGCCGATCAAACGCGACACCGTGTGCCGCTCCATGTACTCGGTCATATCGAAGCGGATCAGTTCGATACCCATGACCCGAGCGAGTTGTCGGGTGACCTCGGTCTTGCCGACGCCGGTCGGGCCGGCGAACAGGAAGTTGCCGATCGGCTTTTGTTCGTTGCCCAAGCCGGCGCGCGCCATCTTGATGGCGTTGGCCAGCATGTCGATGGCCTCGTCCTGACCGAATACCACCAGCTTCAGATCCCGCTCCAGGTTGCGCAATACGTCCTTGTCCGAAGAAGACACGGTCTTGGGCGGGATGCGGGCGATCTTGGCGATGATCGTCTCGATATCACCGACGTTGATCACCTTCCTGCGCTTGGCGG
>JAGRHI010000220.1:0-448 GCA_020445045.1 Candidatus Competibacteraceae bacterium | reverse complement strand
TTGATGTAGCGCGCCGACAGATCCACCGCCGCGCGCAGCGCCTTGTCGGCGTATTTGACGTCGTGGTGCTCCTCGAACCGGGTCTTCAGCCCGCGCAGAATCTGGTAGGTCTCCTCGACCGACGGCTCGGTGACATCGATCTTCTGAAAGCGTCGCGCCAGCGCCCGATCCTTCTCGAAAATGCCGCGATACTCCTGATAGGTGGTGGAACCGATGCACTTCAATTCGCCCGAAGCCAGCATCGGCTTGATCAGGTTCGAGGCGTCCATCACTCCACCGGAGGCCGCGCCCGCGCCGATGATGGTGTGAATCTCGTCGATGAACAGCACGGCGTGCCGTTCCTTGCGTAGTTGCGCCAGGACCGACTTCAAGCGCTTCTCGAAATCGCCGCGATACTTGGTGCCGGCCACCACCGAGCCCAGATCCAGCGCGTAGATGGTGGCGTTGC
>JAGRHI010000219.1 GCA_020445045.1 Candidatus Competibacteraceae bacterium | reverse complement strand
TGAAGAATCTTGCTAATCAGGTAATATTTTGAATATAGTCTGCTTGCGTTTTCTGCAACTTTGAGCTACTTCCGCGATTGAAATCAGTTCATCAACCATGGAGCTTTTTAACCATCCAACAAATAATCATAAGGCTTCCGTATAAAATACAGCCGTTACTCAAGAGAATATTTTTCACCCCTATTCTGGGCTGCAATCCTTCAATCCCGTTGTACCAACACTCTGCGTCTTATAGCGCATAGTCTCACGAACCCTCTGCTGATTCAGCTAACAGTTCACCTACACCTCCTCCACCTGCCGCAGCCCCGCCTGCCCCTGCCAATAACCGTCGCAAGCGCCATACAGCAACGTGGCATTCAGCGCCCGCGCCGCCTCCAGCGGATCACGGTCCCCACGCAAACAAGCGGCGAACGCTTCGATAACCGCCTCGGTCCCCTCGGCCTGCGGACTGACCCGCAGCACATCCACCTTCAGCTCCCGTAACTCCTCCAGTTCCAACAACAGGTTGCAGGTCTGCGCCGACTGCGTCTGAATGCCGTTGAGCGCCAGGAACGCCTGCCCCTCGCGAGTGCTCACGGTCAGACCCTCCGGGTAATCCAGACAGCGGAAGCGGCAATCATCCTTGGGCAAATCGTGATGGCGGGCGGTAAAGCAGCGCGCCGAATACGCCAGCGGTAAGCGGCCGTAGACGAACACCTCGGTCTCCACTTCCGCCGGCCGCTCCGCCTGCATCGCCGCCAGCGTCTCGGCCGACAGTTCCACCGGCATCACCCAGCGTTTGGCGCCCAAACCGGCCAGAAAGCGCAAAGTCCGGTCGTTATAGACGTTGATGCCGGTACCCGACACGAACGATGCGCCCCGCGCGGACAGTAACCGCACCGCGCCCATGTCGTTGGCTTCCACAGTGAAGCGACCGTTCTCGCACAAGCGACGCAGGGCCTTCAGTTCCGATTCGGCCTCCAGCAACGCCATGGTGGACAACACCACTTCCTTGCCGGCGGCGCTCAGTCGTTCGGCCAATGCCAGCCATTCCTCGGCATTCAGCGCGCGGCGCTTGGCGCAGATCGTTTCGCCGAGATACACGATATCGACTGGTGACGTGGCGATCCGCTCGTAGAAATCCAGCAGTTGTTCCTTGGGCCAGTAGTACAGCACCGGTCCCAGCGCCAGTTTTGGCATGCGTGCTTCAATCGTCATGACGATGACTCCTATTGCCAGGTCCGATGATAAGCGCCCAAGGTCGTCTGGTGACCTTCGGAGACCTTGCCCAGTTCCCGCAACCACTCCGGTTTGGGCGCGTAAGCGGCCGGATTGCGCCGGCAGGCATCGATGGCCGCGCGCCAGACCTTGGTGACCTGGGTCACGTAGGCCGGACTGCGTTGGCGACCCTCGATCTTGATCGCGGCGATACCCATGTCTTGCAACTCCGGCAGCAATGCCAGCGTATTGAGGCTGGTCGGTTCCTCGATGGCGTAATAGGTCTGATCCGCCACCGTGAACCGGCCCTTGCACAACGTTGGATAGCCGGCCGGCTCGCCCGGCGCGTGGCGGTCGATCAGCAAGCCACCCAGCCGGGTTTCCAGGCCGTGTGGCGTTTCTTCCCAGCGCACCGCCTTGGCCGGCGAGCAGACCCCGCACATGTTGGGCGATTCGCCGGTCACGTAGGACGACAGGAGACAGCGGCCCTCGACCATGATGCACAGCCCGCCGAAGCCGAACACTTCGAGATCCACCGGGCTGTTTTCGAGCACATGACGAACTTGCGGTAAGGACAGGACGCGCGGCAGCACCACCCGGCGGATGCCGAAGTGCTCGTGATAGAAGCGAATCGCCTCGTAATTGGTGGCGGAACCCTGCACCGATAGATGCAGTGGCAGATCGGGATGCCGGCGGTGAGCGTAGTCCAGCACGCTGATGTCGGCGGCGATCACCGCGTCCACCCCCAACTCCGCCGCCTGATCCACCGCCCGCCGCCAGCGCTCCCAACCGGACGGTTGCGGGAAGGTATTGAGCGCGACAAACACTCGCCGACCCTTGGCATGGGCGTATCGCACCCCCTGCACGGCGGTCTTGGCGTCGAAATTCAGGCCGGGAAAATGGCGGGCGTTGGTGTCGTCGCGGAAGCCGATGTAAACCGAATCGGCCCCATGATCGACAGCGGTTTTCAGCGAAGGGAGATTACCGGCGGGACAGACCAGTTCCAGCGGTTTGGACGGAGTGGATGCAGTAGGCATGAGGAAAAGATTTCCACGAATGGGAATAGCTTGAGTGAGGTCAACCGGCGGCGGCCAGCGTCAAGGTGATCGCCGTGTCCGGCGCGCCGTACACCATCAGATAAGCACCCGCCGGGGCGGTACTGGCGTTGCCGTTGCCCAGGCCGGACGCCAGCAACTTGAGATCGGCATCGTACAACTTCCACGCGCTGGCGCCGGCGATCGCCACCGTGCCGCTCACCGACAACTTGCGCCACTCGGCGAAACCTTCGCCGCCGATGGTGACCGCGCTGTCGCCGACCGGAAGCACCGGCACGCTGGCCTGTGGACGGAACAGCGTGCTGCCGTAACGCACCCATTCTTCGCCGTCGCGGGTCTCGATGACTACATCGTTCAGATCGCGCCCAAAGTTCACGGGGATTTTCAGGAACATCCGCGCCAAGGTATCGCTGCCGGCCGGATCGACGATTTGCGAGCCCGTGTGAATCGCTGTGGCAACCAGGTAGCCGGGCAATCCGTCGACCACGTCCAGGGCAAACCGGGGTGGTGCCGTTCCTTGGACCAACGGGATGGACTGCGCATCCTCGTTGACCACCAGCCAGCGCTGACCCACGCGCGCTTGCCAAGCCGTTGACAAGGGGGCCGCCGGTTGAACCTGCTGACCAAAGGGAATCTCCGCCAGATAATGGCCCAAGCCGACGGGCCGACGCGCAACCAAATAGTGCCGCCCCTCCCCGTCGAAGGTTCGATACGCCACGTTCGGCGCGGCATCGCTGGAAAAGCTGCCGTCGATGCGCCGTTCCAAATCGTTGGCGATTTCGGTCCAGACTCCGTTGCTGTACATGGAAATCTTCAGGCTGCGGTCGGGTAAGGCTTCGATCCGCAGCAAAGCCTCGAATTGCGCGTAATCGCCGACGATGGCGGCTAGATCGGCATCGGTCGCGGGCTGTTTGGGTTGCGGCGTGTCGGGCAGCGGGGTGGGCACGG
>JAGRHI010000218.1 GCA_020445045.1 Candidatus Competibacteraceae bacterium | reverse complement strand
GCGGATGCCACCAACGGCATCGATCCACACGCCGCGCGCAAGGCCCGCAAGGCCCGCGACTTCGAAACCTTCATCCGCGAAGAGTACGGCCCCTGGTTCAAGGCTCATCGGCGCACGGGCGGGATGACGGTCAACTACCTGCTGAGTCGCTTCCCGGATCTGAAGAACAAACGATTGCCCGACATCAACGCTTGGCTGGTGGAGAAGTGGCGCGCGCAACGCCTGAAACAGGTCAAGCCGGCCACCGTCAACCGCGAACTGGTGACGCTCAAGGCCGCGCTTTCCAAGGCCGTGGAGTGGGGATTGCTGGAGGTTCACCCGCTGACCAAGGTCAAGCCGAGCAAGGTCGATCATATCGGCCGTGTGCGCTTCCTGGACGCCAACGAGGAACAGCGCTTACGGGCGGCCCTGGATGCCCGCGAAGAACGCCACCGGCAAGACCGGGACCGTGCCAATAGCTGGCGTGAACAACGTGACTATGCCCTGCTGTCCGATCTTCGTGCCGTGCCCTTCGTAGATCACCTCAAGCCACTGGTGCTGCTGTCGCTGAATACCGGATTGCGCCGCGGCGAACTGTTCAACCTGGAACGGCAGCACGTTGACCTGGAACGCGCGCTGTTGACCGTCGCCGGGGATACCGAGGGCAACAAGACCGCCAAGGCCCGCCACGTTCCACTGAATCTGGAAGCCCGCGCCGTCCTGCGGGATTGGATCACCGCGCGGCAACCCACCGGCTTGCTGTTTCCCGGCCGCAAGGGCGCACGGTTGGACAATATCAGCACCGCATGGGAGCGGTTGCGACAAGCCGCCAAGCTGGATGATTTCCGCTGGCATGATCTACGCCATACCTTCGCCAGCAAGCTGGTTATGGCCGGTGTGGATTTGAACGCGGTCCGTGAACTGCTGGGCCATGCCAGCCTGGACATGACCCTGCGATATGCCCACCTCGCCCCCGAGCACAAGGCCGCCGCCGTGGCGCGGCTGGATGCGCCGACGATTCAGGATAACGTGGTGAGGATGTTTAGCAATGAATGACGATAAGCCAGATAAAAGATTGCCGGTTGATGATCTACCGGATGATCATCCATTTATAGAGTTAGGGCGCATTCATAGAAAGATGAATACATTGGAAGGCCGAATTGAATTAGCTAATGATGGAGAAATAGATGCCGCGCGGATGTTGTTAATCGATTTCTATAATATGGTTATAGATAAAAAGGATGTACCAAATGAATTAAATCGATATTTCTCGTATTGTTTCTGGCGCATTTTAAAAGGAGAAAAACCGGAAATTGCGCTTAATTTGAAGACTGGTAAAAGAAAAAGGCCATCGTTAAGTTATCAACAAAAAGATGAAAGAATGTGGCTTGGATGGCGGGTATTAGAATGTATGGGTGATGAATACCTTTCATTAGAAGATGCCAGCGCAAAGATAGCTGCCGAGTCGAATGTTTCTCAATCAACAGCCGAAAAGGCTTATAAAAATTATCTAGCAGATATCCTACCTAAAGGCTGGCAACGGGAATGCCGCGCGGAAGCAAAAAAATCCACGGCAAAAAAGTAGCGATTTATTTGCCGTGAACATCCCGTCAAATCTCGCCATGATTCGCCCAACAATTCAGCAACACGAGGGCAATCATGGAAACTCAACCTATCAAACGCCGGCTATTGACTGACCCGGAGGCCGCCGCCTATCTCGGGATGTCGATTTCGTTCTTGCGCCAAGGGCGCATGGAAGGCCGTCGCGCCAACCGTTCGCCTGGCCCGCCATTCATTCGGATGGGCAAGGCGATCCGTTATGACATTCAAGACCTAGACGCTTGGCTGTCGGCGAATCGTTGCGAGGTGGCGTGATGATCACCTCTTGCACCGCGCCACACCAAGAGCTATGCTTTTTCCAAGCGCCTCAGAAACGCGATCAGAAGCGGTCTACCCTCCCCGTCAGCGAGGTTTTTTCATGCCCGGATTCCGCCCGGAATCCGTTGCCAGTCTCCCAATGTCGGGAATTGGCGGGTTGCGCTACTCGTAAGACTGCGCGCCGAACTTCTGATCGGTTTCTGAGACCCGCCAGTTCCCGGCACCACGCCGGTTCGTTCTTGAACTGTGGAGACTGCACTCATGAATGACCTTTCCGACCTCAGAGAAAAAATCCCCGAACGCCTGGACGCCGCCGCATTTTATGCGGAGGCCATCTGCGATCATTTCCGAGGATTGCCACACGCTGATCAAAAAGGGTTTATGGATCAGCGAACTGGATTCGCCGCCTCAGTAGCCGTCAGCAACTTATTGAACGATTTGCTTGAGGATATTTACCTATTAATCGACCGCGAACTGCATTTCACTGTATCGGACGATGAAGCCGTCATTCTCGAACGATTTGGGAAAAAATGGGGTTGCTCTCGGGACGCTGCTGCAACTCGCCTAATTCGTGAAGGGTTGCATCGCCTGCTGAATCCAAACGCCGGCCACTAAAAAGCCGCTCCACCTTTCGGCGGGAGCGGCCCGTAAAATCAACGCCCTGGAAAGCTTGATTTTATGGGAAACCGCGCCCGCTGTCATCCCTCGATAGCGAGATTTTTTCATGCTTTTTCCCAACTTCGAAAACATCCCCGCCGAACTGACGGCCCTATCGCAATGGGTCTGTTGGCGACTCGAAACCCGTAAAGGCAAATCGACCAAGGTCCCCTATCAACCCAACGCCGCCCGCGCCCGTGTGGACGATCCTTCAACCTGGTCGGATTTTGCCACCGTTGTCGAAGCGTCCGGCCGGTTCTCATTCGCGGGAGTCGGTTTTGTGCTGACCGCCGATGATCCCTTTTCGGGCATCGACATCGATGGTTGCCTGAACCCGGAAACCGGGGAACTGGACCCCATCGCCGCGAAAATCGTCGCCGCCTTGCCCACCTACTGCGAGATTTCCCCCAGCGGGCGCGGCCTGCGGCTGTTCGTCAAGGGCGCCTTGCCGCCCGGCCGGCGCCGCAAGGGGAAGGTCGAAATGTACGACGCCGGGCGCTACTTGACCCTGACGGGCGCGCGATTTGGCACGGTTGCCGATATTGCCCCTTGCGCGGCCGAACTGGCTGCCGTCCATGCGGAAATCTTTGGCGAGGCACCGCGCGAAACACCCAAAGCCGCCGCGGCCACCCCCGTCGATTTGGATGATGCAAAGCTCCTCGAATTGGCCACATGCGCCAAGAACGGTAGCGCATTTCGCGCGCTCTGGTCCGGCGATATCTCCGGGCACGGCGGCGACGATTCCGCCGCTGACTTGGCGCTCTGCAATCTCCTGGCGTTCTGGACGGGACGCGATGCGGATCGGATGGACCGCCTATTTCGTCAGTCGGCACTGATGCGGGACAAGTGGAATTCGCGGCGCGGCGAGGGCGAAACCTATGGATCATGGACGATACGAAAGGCGATTCGGGATTGCCAAAAAACCTATCAACCGGGATCAAAATCACCCTCTAAAAAAACGCAATCCTCCCCCGACCTATTAAAAAATGGCCGGGACAGCCGGGACAACCGGGACAAGACTGATTTAGAAGGAGAAAACAGCGAAAATCCGTCCCGGGACACCCAAAACAAAACCGGGACAACCGGGACAAATGGCCGAATTCGGCCGTTTTTCGCCATGAAACACCTCGATGGAAGCCTAACCACCACCAATCCAGAAGTTGCCGAGAGCCTGAAAATCGAGAGTCAAGGCTTGTGGTACGTACCTGTAACAGAAAAGAGAAACAGCAAAGAATCGGGCGGTGGCTCAACTCCTGAGTACGGCGAACCTGTGTGGATTTCGATCCCGTTTCGACTGCTGGCGACCACCGACGATGGGCGCGGCCATGGTCATGGCTTGGCCATTCAGTTCGGCGGGCTTCATGGTCATAACCACACTTGGACCATTCCGCGCGCCCTGCTGGTCATCGAGGGCCGGGAGCTTTTTCAAAAGCTGTACGACATGGGTTTTCACATGTCGGTTGCCGACAACAGCTTTCACCGCCTGCGGGATTATCTGAACCGCGCCCGGTCGGAAGTGAAGTTACCGCAATCCCTGAGCGTGGCGCGCACCGGTTGGGCGCCCGGCAATCGGTTCGTATTGCCCGATCAGGTTTTTGGTGGCGACGGCGCACAGGTGTTCTTTCAATCCGACGATCCCAAGCCATCGGCCTATACCTCGCGCGGTACCTTGGCGGATTGGCGGGCGTGCGTCGCGGTACCGGTCGAACCCTACGACCTGCCCGTGTTCGCGCTGTCGTGCGCTTTCGCCGGCCCACTGCTGGAACCGTTGCGGATCGATAGCGGCGGGTTTCACTTCGAGGGGCTAAGTTCGACCGGCAAATCATCCGCGCAATTCTGGGCGTTGTCCGCATGGGGCGAACCGCGTGAATTGGTCCAGTCGTGGGAAGGAACCAAGGTCGGTTTCGAGCTGGTCGCTTCGGCTTACAGCGATACCCTGTTGGTTCTAGACGAGGTCGGGCGTGTCGATCCTCGCGTGGTGGGATCGACGATTTATCAAGTCATGAACGGTTCGGGAAAGCTGCGCGGCAATGTCCGGCTGACCCACCGGGCAACGTTGCGGTGGCGCACCTTGTTGTTGTCGAGCGGTGAAAAGTCTCTGGCGCAAATCATGGCGGGCGCACCTGGCGGGGTTCCGCCGGTCGCCGGGCAAGAGGTTCGGTTGGCGCATATCCCCGTCGATCCAACGACCGGCATATTTAACGACGAGCCCGATGGAACGAAACGGCGGGCGCTGGTGAAGTCGATCAATGACGCGGCCGGTTCGTATTACGGCCATGCGGCCCGCGTGTTCCTGGAACGCCTGACCGCGCCCGATGGCTTGGGCGATGCCACGGAAGCCGCCGCCCAGGTCAAGCAAATCGCCGCAAAGCTGGTCGGCAAGGAATCCACAAACGAGATTGACCGGGTGGCCCTGCGCTTCGCCTTGGTCGGGTTTGCCGGCGAACTGGCCAGTCAGTACGAGATTACCGGATGGCAACGTGGCCGTGCCCTGGCCGCCGCTACTGCGCTCTTCAAACTCTGGCGGTTGCATTGGGGGAATGCCAGCCGCGACGAAACCAACTTCCTGCAACGGCTCGATGAGTGGCTGGCCGAACATCGGCCGGGCTCATTTGCCGAGATTGACCCGGTCACCAAGGATTTGATGCGATCCGACCGCAACCCGGCGATGCGGAGTTTCTACGGGTATACGTATGTTCAAAACGGCGGGCGCGTTTTCTATCTGAACGCTGCGGGTTGGAAAGCCGCTACCCAGCAAACCGGCCGTGGGGTGGCGATCAGTGCGCTAAAGCGGGTCAATCGGCTGATAGCCGGCGGCGATGGCGATGGTGGCAAATCCGAGCGGATCGCTGGCGAAAAGGGCCGGTTTTACGTTATCCACGGAGAGAGATTGCCCGATGCTGAGCAACCTTGATGCCTTGCTTGCCGATGTTGTCCCGGCTTGTCCCGGTTCTAAAACTGAAAACCGGGACAACACTGATACTGCAACTCACTGTAATACAGATATAAAAATCTATCGTCCCGGTTGTCCCGGCTGTCCCGGTAGTTTTGATTCGGCTAGGGACGCAAAAACACTGATTCAGGTGTTGAATGCGGCCGGTCCTGCTGGCTTGAACTGGCGCGAAGGAACTCCGAGCGATTGGGATGATGTTCGGTTGCTGGCTGCTGGTGAGGTGCTGTACGCCAATGGCCGCATGGTCAACGTGCTGGGGCGTCGCTATCTGGCGACGCAAGCGCCCAGATTACCCGGTCAAGATCGGCTGAAGTGATGTCGGGGTCCCTATGGAAACCCCAAGACACGGGTAATTGAGACCCCGGTTTTACGCTAGCTGTTGGCCGTATAGAGCCTTATATTCGTTATATATATTAGGAGCTTAGTTATGCCTCTTACCCAAATTCAGTTGGCCGCTGCTCTTGGACTCTCGCAAGCTGCTATTTCGCAGTCAGTTGCGAAGGGCATGCCCACGCATTCGATTGAAGCGGCCCGCGCCTGGCGCGAAACCCACTTGCACCCAGGCCGCGCCAAGCCGGCACCGCGAGCGCCGTCGCTTTCGGCCCTGCTGGAAGAGGCTGAGGCGTTGCTCGATGTGGGCGGGGACATCGGCCCGCTCATGCCCGATCTGCGCCTGGCCTTGCGCCAAGTATCCGGCTATCAGCGCGCCGCCGTCGGCATGAGCGAGGCTTTATGGGACGTGTTGACCGACCCTGTCGGGTCCGCCTTCGAGCTTGAAACCCCCGAATCCCTCACCACGGCGGAAGCTGAGGGCATGGGAGCATTTTGGTTTTCGGTCGCCGCTGGCGAAGTCATCGCGCCTTGACCACCGCCGATTCTCCCGATGAATGCCTTTGATTCGCTTGCATTTTTGGCTATAGAATGCTATGTTATTACATAACGTTAATTCTGGATTTATAGACGGCCATGCGGATCAAGCGAACTCAACTGGTGGTGGAAATTCCGCCCGACCTTCGGACCCAATTGAAGGTGACGGCCGCCGCTCGTGGCATCAGTCTTCGCGATTTGCTGACGCCCGCCCTTCAGCAAATCGTCGCCGAGGCGAGCCCGCCCGGCGTTCTGAAAACACAGACCATGCGAGGTGAAACCGGATGATTTTTGCAGAACGAACGGTAAGCCGCCGGCTGTCGGTAACGCGGCGAATCGGAACCACGCGGCGGTATTGGGACGGCGACGACACTTCTGTGGCGGAAGCACTGGCCATTCCGCGCCCGGCATGTGGGACCGTGGTGGGCGATTCCCGACCGTCGCCGACTCGCGTCGATTCGGCTTGTCAGGAGGCCGCCGAATTCAGGCGGGCGGTTCCTGTTGCTGCCTTGGACCCTTTGGCAAGCCCCGGCCTGATCCTGCTTTGAACAACGCTCCTTGAGTGAGGACCATATGGTAACGAAACCCGTAAAACCCGACTTCGACACTCTGGCCGCCAGCATTGCCGACTTGCGAGACGCCCGCGCGAAATTGAACACGGATCGCAATGCGATTGGCGGGCGAATTCGCGAAATCTTGGATACCCCGCCAGCCAAGTCCGATTTGAAGGACGCTATGCGCCGCGTCATCGAAAGGTATGCGGAGGCTTGGAATAAGCCGTTGACTGAACAGCTTCAGCCTTTGAAGTCGGGAGCGACGCTTGATGACTTCGTGAGCCGTCACGCATCGTTGGGCCGAAATACTGATGCCATCGGCGACAACGGCTGGTTTGCTTTAATCGCGCCCGCCATGCTGGCAGGTGTCGATCAATTCGTTGACCAACTCGATTGGCCCGAGGGGCTCCCCGCCGAAGAACGCGCCCAGCGCCTGGCGAAGTTGCAGACCGAGCTTGCCCAGGTTCAATCCAAGATAGAAGCGATCGATAGGCAGTTTTCGGAAATTGGAGCCAATCCCGTTCGACCAGCCGAGGCCATCATCTAAGTTTCGTTGCCGGTGTGGACTGAGACAGCCCACGACCATAGGTCCACGCCGGTCCAGCGAGTGTTTAAGCGCTCTCGCTGAAAAAAACAGCCATGGTCAGGGCACCGCCCGGTGGACCTCTCATCAGTTCCCCCGGAAATTCGCCCGAACGGCCCCGCCTGGACACCGGGAGGATAGGGCGCCATCTAAAGCGATTCTAATTCCGTCGAATTCACCGGAATTGGAATGTGACACTTTAGAGGGGACCTGATGAGCACCAAGCAGGTAGCGTTCACCCTACGCGCGGAAGACCATGACCGGCTGAAGAGACTGAGCGCATCCATGGACCGGACCTATGCCGCGACGGTGGCCTTGGCGCTGCGTCGCCTGGAGGAA
>JAGRHI010000025.1:3198-3995 GCA_020445045.1 Candidatus Competibacteraceae bacterium | reverse complement strand
GGGTTAATCCCAACATTCATGTCATGAAGGGCAACAGCGTTAGAGCGCAGTTTCAATCTCCAAGCGGGTGTTCAAGTCCAGATGGAAGGTGCCGTACGGGTTAATGTGCCCGTAGAATAGGGGGGTCAGGCCTCGCCAGTCTTCGGCAGTCATGCGTTTTTCCCAGGATTCGGTGGCCAGCACCTGCTGGACCATCAGGGTGTTGATGTAGACCAGGGCATTTTGCAAGAGATGCAGGGCCAGCATGGTCAATTCCTGATCTTCGCGGCGGTTGCTGGCGAACTCACCGCCCTTGCCAAACAAGATGAAATCGTTGGTACTGTTCCAGTGCTCGACTACGTTGAGCCCTTCGTGGATTTCCCGTCGCAGCGCGGGTAGCCGCAGATAGCGGCAGAGAAAAATCGTCCGCAGCGCTTTGCCGAGTTCGGCCAGCGCCTTGTAGGTGGAATGCTGGAGATTGTGGCGGGTGAAGCGCCGGAGGATCGACTCCGTGTCGGCGGTGCCCAGACGAAGCGCGCTCGCATATTTGATCATTTCGTCGTACTGCTGGAGGATCAGGTCCCACTGGATCGGGCGCGACAGGACCGGTTGCAAATGGGGAAAGGTATCCGGTTGGCCGGCATCGGCCCGATACAGCCGTTGGGCATGAATGGCCTTGAGCCGGGGAAGCAACTGAAAACCCAGCAAGTGGCTGAACGCGAAGGCGACTTCGCTCTGACCGTGGCTATCCACGTACTGGCGATCGACCGCCATCTCGGTGCAGTGCCGCAAGACGCCCTCGATCATGGCGGCGACCT
>JAGRHI010000025.1:0-3147 GCA_020445045.1 Candidatus Competibacteraceae bacterium | reverse complement strand
TCGACATGCCAGTAGATCATCACGCCGCGTCCGCCATAGCGGACGTGCCACTCGGTCATCAAATTTTGATCCCAGGCGCCGAATTGCTTGGAATCTGCGGCGCAAGCCGTGGTGCCTTCGCCCCAGAAGTGCGGCGACCGGGCCTCGAGGGTGCGGTTGACGATCAGGGCAATGGCGTCGCGCAGCTGTTCCGGGGTGATGAAGCGCCGCCGCACGTAGAGCAATTCCTTATACGACACCCCGGCATGGCCGACGCTGATGCGTTTCAGGCCGGCATTGGTGCCGAGGCCGTAGAGACACAACAGTAACCGGTATTGCAACGTCGCCCGATCCAGGCTTTCGAAGGCCGTCGCACTGCGGAAGGCCCGGGTGAAACCCAGCCGCAGGTCGGTTTCCTTGAGCACGTCCAGCAAGCTGGTCATCGGCCAGCGTCGGCCGATCTCGCTTTTCAGCGCCAGCAGGTTCTGCGGCTCGGGTTGGGCCGCCAGCGGTGAGAGTTTGATCCAGCCGCCGGCCTTGCCGAGCAACGTGACCTCGGCGTTGGTGGGCAACCCGTCGTTCAGAGCGGCGAGTTCCGCGCGCAAGGTCTGCCGGATGCGTTCCACGAAGCTCTCGGCCTCCACCGGTTGCCCGAGTCATTGGTAATAATGGTGGCGGTTTGCGGCAAAATCGCCCGGCACATCCGCATCGGGATTCCGGTAGCGGTCCGCACCTTCTACCCAGATTTCCCGGCAGCGGAGTTGGTCGCGCAGGCTTTGCAACACGCAGATCTCATAGGTCAAACGGTGAATCCGGACGTGGCCGCGGGCATCACGTTCCTGCACCACCTCCCGCCAGAACGGGGGCACGACGCCTTCGATGGGGACCTGTTCCTGGGCGGGATAGGTCCGGCCCTGGTGTCCTGCATAGCGCTCGAGCACCGCCAAGGCCTCAATGACGGGTCGATACCGTTCGTTATTGGAGCGGAAGCACAGCGTCTCCAATAACGGTGCCAGCATCCGGCGGTAATGCCCGCCATAGGAGGCGCGAATCCGGGTCTGGACCGACTGCCGATACTGCGATCCCGAAGCCTGGGCTTCCTTCAGCAGATCGCGCAAGGTTTGTTCGCCAACCACCGGAAAAATCACCTGTTTGACCGTGCCGTCCGGTTGGGCCAGAGAGGCTTCGGCGAGCCGGAACAGCAGGCCGTGCTTCCCGGCGACCCGTTTCCAATCCTCCAGCAGTTCTTGTTCGATCCGCCGTTCGGCCCGGGCGCCGATGCGATGGACCAGGGCGATCAACACCTCGACCAGCCGATCGGTGAGTTCTTGGCGGCGACAGTGACCGAACACCACCAGCAGAGTCAGCCGTAACGGGGCCGGATGACGGCGCAGTTCGTACGGTTCTTCGGCGGCCGCTCGCTGCCGGTAGCTCCGCAAGACTTGCGGGGATGCGGCCTGCAAGATTTCGACCGGCAGCGTCAAGGCCCGCAAACCTTGGAGCTGGGTGACGTGCTGCAACAAGGTGTGCAGCGCCACCGCGCCCGCATCGGCGCGAAAGGCTTGCAACGGCGTCCGCCCGCCGCCTGCTTCGGGGGTCTCGCGGTCGGCGGCGTCCGGGACCAGCCAAGCCTCCAGGGCTTCCCGGGTCGTTGCGGTCAGGGCTTCGTACACTTGGGTACAAAACTGATCATCGAAGCCCTGCCGGGCGGATTTCACGATCCGGTCCAGACGATCCGCAGTCGGGGGCTCGAGACCGAGTTCCCGCAATCGCCGGTAGGCATGGGCGCGGAGCGTGTCCAGCTTGCGGCTGTGCGGCGCCACTTCGGTTTGCAGCCAGCGCCCCAAGGCCTCGCCATCGGCGACGGTCGCTTCCCGAAACCCCAGCAGTCGCCGGATTTCCGCCCGGTGATACTTGAGCGCCCGGCCGTCCCAGGCATAACCCGGCCAATCACCGGCGTCCAGGGCCAATTGCTTGGCCACATAGACCACCGCCACCGCCGGGACCTCTCGCGGTTCGTTGGGGAAACGGCCTTCGTAGTGAAAGAATTTCAACAGGACCGCAAACCCGAGCCGTAAAGCCCCTCGTTTCGCGAGCGCCAGGTGCTTTTCTTCCGGGAGCAGCATCCAGTGTGCGTGCAGTTTCTCGATGGGCCAGTGGCGTCGCATGGGGCAGGGCCTGACAAATAGGGTAGTGCCCGAACTGGCTTCCTGTACCGCCGTAAAATCAGCCGCTTGGAAACCTGCTGCGGGGATGACAAATAGCCTATAGTCTAGCTGTCACCCTCGCCTCGGTGCCCGCCCCATGTCCCTCATCGCCTGCTATTGCCGGGTTTCCACCCGCCACCAGAAAAACGACAGCCAGCGGGCCGAGATCGCGCGTTGGTTGGAACAGACCTCCATGGACCAGTCTGCCATCCGCTGGTTCGAGGATCAGGATAGCGGGACCACATTCCAGCGACGCGCATTCGAGGCGATGCAGCAAGGCATCGCGAGCGGTGCGATCCAAACCGTGGTGGTCTGGAAGCTGGACCGGCTGTCGCGGCGACAACGGGAAGGTATCAACCTTCTGGCCGACTGGTGCGAGCGCGGCGTGCGGGTCGTGGCGGTCACCCAGCACATTGATTTGAACGGCGCCGTGGGGCGGATGGTCGCCAGCGTGATGTTCGGACTGGCGGAAATCGAGATGGAGTACCGCCGCGAGCGCCAGGCCGCCGGCATCGCGGTGGCCAAGCGGCGCGGCGCGTACGCGGGACGGCGGATGGGCACCACGAAAGCCAAACCGGCGCGGGCGAAAGCGCTGCACCAGCAAGGACTGACGGCGGCCGAGATTGCCAATGCCCTGGCCATCACCCGGCGCACGGTGTTTCGTTATCTGAGCCAGCCGTGAGGGGGCTCGATGAAAACCTTCGAGCAGCAGTATCCGAATCTCACGGCGTGGATTCGGATGTACGACGGGTGGATCGCGATTGGCCGGGACGAGATGAGTCGCTCCCTGGTCCGGGTCCTCAGTCCGGGAGGCTTGGTTTGGGAAAGCCGAAAAACCTACAAGTCGATCGACGACGCTTTGGCAGACGCCGACCGCGCGGTCGCCGCTGAAGTCGCCACCTACTGAGCGCAGTCTGAGGACGGTTATTGCCCTTCATGACATGAAGGTTGGGATTAACCC
>JAGRHI010000217.1 GCA_020445045.1 Candidatus Competibacteraceae bacterium | reverse complement strand
CGCTCAGCGTGCTGTCGCTGGAGGGTGGACCGATGGTGGCGACGATCATCGACGTGGTGCTGGCGTTCAAGGCCCTCAAGCGGGTCGCCGACCACGCCGACAATCTGGCCGAATACGTGATCTATATCGTCGAGGGGCAGGACGTTCGGCACACCACCGGCTGAGCGGAGCCGGCCGCTGATCGACGGTGCCCTCGCCGGTGCGATCCGACCAATGGCGCATGCAAGGCGTCGGCGAGAGCCAGGGTATTCAGTCTCCGATCGAAGGCGAGCTTGCACGCTGCTCCTGGTGTCGGCGCCGCAACTCGCCGTCCAGTTCGGCCAAGCGTTGCGGCGTTCCGATGTCCCGCCAGCCGCCACGATGATGTTCGCCGCTCACTCGCTCGTCCGCCATCGCCCGCCGCAACAACGGACCCAGCGGAAAGCGGCCCGGTGCGCAATCGGCGAACAGTTCCGGCCGCAATACGCTGATCCCGCTGAAGGTCAGCCGTGCC
This sequence comes from Candidatus Competibacteraceae bacterium, assembly GCA_020445045.1. Taxonomy (GTDB): domain Bacteria; phylum Pseudomonadota; class Gammaproteobacteria; order Competibacterales; family Competibacteraceae; genus Competibacter. The sequence continues at coordinate 6,334 of JAGRHI010000217.1, read as the reverse complement.
GCGCCGGTCTCCTCCACCCGTCCGTTCCGCAAGGAAAAATCGCCTGCGGGATGATGCGACGGATTATCGACCAGCACCAGATGCGCCAATCCGACGGGCGCGGCCGGCAGACGGACGAAGGGATAATCGGTCCACACATCGCCGTTGACCACCAGGAACGGCTCCGAACCGAGCAGCGGCAGGGCCTGGAAGATGCCGCCACCGGTTTCCAGTGCCTCGGGCGGCTCCGGGGAATAGACGATACGCAGTCCCCATGTTCCGCCGTCACCCAGCACCGACGCCAGTTGTGCCCCCAGATGGCCCGTGTTGATCACCAGTTCGGTGATGCCCGCCGCCCGCAGCGCGGTCATTTGGTGGACGATCAGTGGTTGGCCAGCGACGGGTAGCAGCGGTTTGGGGGTGTGATCGGTCAGCGGCCGCATTCGTTCGCCCCGCCCGGCGGCAAGAATCATCGCCTTCACGGCGTGGGCTCCCAGCGATCCACTCGCCGCGCCCGCAGCAACTCACGCAAGCTGGCCAGTTCGGCGTGGCGGTCCGTCACCTCCAGCACATAGCCCAGAGTCCGGGGAATGTCGCGCAGGTAGCCGGCCTTGCCGTCGCGCAGCTTCAGGCGGGCGAAGATGCCGATGGCCTTGAGATGGCGCTGCACGCCCATCAGATCGAACCAGCGCAGGAACTGCCCGGCGTCGTCCAGTCCACTCATGCCCAGCGCTCGTAGTCGCGCCCGGTAATCCAGCACCCAGCGTTCGACCTGCTCGCGCGGCCAGGCGATGTAGCAGTCACGCAGCAGCGAAACCAGGTCGTAGGTCACCGCGCCCACCACCGCGTCCTGAAAATCCAATACGCCGGGGTTGACCGGACCGGTGACCATCAAGTTGCGGGAATGGTAATCGCGATGGACCCATACCTGTGGTTGTTCCAGGGCGTTATCGGCCAGCAGGGCGAAGGTTTGGTCGAGCGTTTGCCGTTCGTCCATGTACAGTTCCAGGCCAAGCAAGCGCTCCAGAAACCAGTCACGGAACAGATCCATTTCCCGGTGCAGCAGCGCCGAGTCGTAGGGCGGCAACAGGGGCGAGTCGGGATCGCCGCCGGTTTGCAGGCACGCCAGTGCCGCCAGTGCATCATCGTACAGTCCGGCCACGCTCCCCTCGTCGAGCTCCGCCAGATACTGACGACTGCCAAGATCGGTCAACAGCAACAATCCCTGATCGAGATCGCCAGCCAACACTTCGGGCGTGTTCAGGCCCAGGCCGCGCATGGCCTGGCCGATGGCGACGAACGGTCGGCAGTCTTCCTTGTCCGGCGGGGCGTCCATCACGATCCGGGTTTGGCCGTCGTACCAGATCCGGAAATAACGGCGGAAACTGGCATCGCTGGATGCCGGCGCCATGCGGTCCGGCGCTACCGGCAAGACGGTGTTTAGCCATTCCAGCAGTAGGTGCTCACGGTCGCTCAAGCAAGTTCGCTCCATCTGGGTGAGATTGCAGCCATGGTCAATCTATGCGATGTTAGGGCACTTTAATCGACACGTAAAATCCTGCTCCGTGATGCCGCATTTCCGAGTGCTGGCGACCGGCGCCGTGCTGGCGGTACTGCCGCTGGCCGGTGTCCAGGCGCAATCCACCTTCAATCCGTGGCTCCAGTGCGAAGCCGACGAACTGGCTCAAGAGATCGTGCCGGCCACTCCGAACGCGCCGTCACCGGACGATCTGCCGGTGCGGGCCGAAGCTGGCCGGATCGAATCCTCATCCACCTGGTCCGTGCTGGAAGGCGGCGTCAAGCTGTCTCGCGGCGACCAGCGCTTGCGCGCCGAGCGGATGACCCTGGAGCGTCCGGCCAACCGGGTTCGGGTCGAGGAAGGATTCACCTACGGCGATCCCAGCCAAGCGCTGCGTGGCACCCAGGCGGAAGTGGACCTGAACGCCGAGACCGGTTGGTTCAAGGATGCGGATTACTATCTGCCGGGACGCAATGCCCAGGGTTACGCCGAGAAGGTGAACGTGGACCGTGCCCAACAGAGCAGTCAACTGGAAGACGCCACCTATTCGACCTGTCCACGTGGCCGGGAAGCGTGGGAACTGCGGGCACGCCGGCTCAACCTGAACGCGGCGAGCGGTCGCGGTACGGCCCACGATATCGTGCTGGCGTTCAAGGACACGCCGGTATTCTATTTTCCGTATCTATCGTTTCCCATCACCGAGGAGCGGCAGTCCGGGTTCCTGTTTCCACGCCAGGGCTACGATAGCGAGACCGGCTTTGATCTCTCGCTTCCTTATTATTGGAACATCGCGCCGAACCGCGACATGACCTTCACGCCCCGGCTGATGTCCGCGCGCGGCCTGCTGCTGGGTGCGGAGTTCCGCTATTTGAACTCCGACCGACACGGAAAGGTCGATGCCGAATACATCCCTTACGACCGTCGTTACGGCGACGCCCGCGGTTCCTTCAATATCGTCGACCGCGCCACGCCGCTGCCCAACCTCTACACCAACCTGCGGTTCGAATACGTTTCCGACGACAGCTATATTCGGGACTTAAGCAACAATCTGGATTTTCTGACGGTCAACTACCTGGAACGGTATCTGGATGTGCGCTACCAGGGAGACTGGTGGCGAGCGCTGGCGCGGGTACAAGGTTACCAAATCCTGAATCCGGCGCTGTTCACCCTGACCGGTGACCCTTACGAGCGCCTGCCGCAACTGGTGTTCGACGGGGCTTGGCCGACCGGGGCTGGTGGTTTCGACTACCGCTTGCACGGTGAAGTGGTACGCTTTCAGCAATCCGACTCCGAAGTGGTGACCGGCACCCGCCTGGATCTGTGGCCGACCGTGGGCTGGACGCTGGAAAAACCCTGGGGATATCTGAAACCCCAGGCCGGATTTCGCTACACTGGCTATCAGCTCGACAACACCGCTCCGGGTGCCAACGATGCGCCCTCGCGCGCCGCGCCGGTGCTCGGCCTGGACAGCGGCCTGATCTTCGAACGGCCCTTGCAGGTCGATTGGCTGGGTGTGACGGCTGGGACGCAGACGCTGGAGCCGCGCCTGTTCTATCTGTATGTCCCCTATCGTGACCAGGACGATATCCCTATTTTCGACAGCGCCCGGATGGATCGCGATTTTGACTGGCTGTTCCGCCAGAATCGGTTCACTGGCGCCGACCGGCTGGGCGACGCCAACCAGTTGACCGCCGCGCTGACCTCCCGGCTGATCGACGGACCGAGTGGTCGCGAGCGCCTACGCGCCAGTGTCGGCCAGATCCAGTATTTTGAAGACCGCCGGGTGAACCTGTATCCCGAGCTTCCTCCACAAACCGCGGCCAATTCGGGGTTGATCGCCCAGGGATCGTTGAACCTGTCGTCCCGCTGGTCGGTACAGGGGGGCATGCAACTGGAGCCGGACAACAGCGACTTGCTGCGCACCGCGTTCGACCTGCGCTACTTCGCCACTTCGCGTCAGTTCGTCAACCTGTCCTACCTGCGGGATCGCGACCCGTCCGACTTGGGGCTGAACGATCAAATCCACTCCGTGGATGCGTCGTTGGTGTGGCCGCTAAGCTCGCGGTTACGAGTGCTGGCCCGCTGGAACCAGGCATTGAACATCGACCGCAATCTGGAAACCCTGGCCGGGTTGGAATACGAGGATTGCTGCTGGGCGTTTCGCGCGGTCGCGCGCCAGTACCGCGACAGCCCGCTGGAAGTCGATGCGCAAACCGGTTTTTACCTGGAACTGGAACTGAAGGGACTGACCCGATTGGGCGGTGGTCTGGAGACCGTGTTGCAAAGTTCCATCTTCGGCTATCAGCCGATCCGTTACTAGCATTCATTCCGATGACACGTATGAACAAACGCTTGCTTGCTTTCTTGCTGTATTTGCCGCTAGTCATCCTACCGGCCACTGGCCAAACCCAACTGGTGTTCGGTCCCGGACCCGAAGGCTCGGGCAGCGCGTTGGATGCCATCGCGGCGGTGGTCAATGATGACGTCATTACCCGCCGGGAACTGGAGGCGGCGATGGCCGCGATCAAAATCCAGTTGCGGCAGCAGAAGGTGCCGATCCCGCCCGATTCGGTGCTGGAGAATCAAGTGCTGGAGCGGTTGATTTTGTCCCAACTGCAACTGCGCGCCGCCGAACGCAACGGCATCACCGTGGATGATGCCACCTTGAATGCCGCCATCGAAACCTTGGCCCGGCGCAACAACATGAATCTGACGCAGTTGCGGCAGATGATCGAGAAGGATGGCACCGATTTCGCCAAGTTCCGCGATGACGTGCGCCGGGAAATCATGGCGGCACGGCTGCGCCAGAAGCTGGTGGACAGCCAGATCCAGGTTTCCGAGCAGGATGTGGACAGCCTGCAAGCCCAGTTGGCCGGCGGCGGTGGTGATTTCGGCGGTGGCGGCAACAGCGGCGCCGGCGGCGAACGCGAATATCATTTGGCCCAGATCCTGATCGCCCTGCCGGAAGAAGCTACGCCGCGGCAGGTCGAAACCGCAAGGCAAGAGGCCGACAAGGTGTTGGCGCGATTGCGGCAGGGCGCGGATTTTCGTCAGATGGCGGTGAGCGTTTCCGCCGGTCGGCAGGCGCTGGAAGGTGGCGATCTGGGCTGGCGGCGCGCCGATCAGTTGCCTACCCTATTCACCGAGGTGGTCCCGAAGTTGCAACCCGGACAACTGAGCGGACTGATCCGCAGCCCCAGTGGATTTCACATCGTCAAGCTGCTGGAAGTCAAAGGTGGCGGCGAAGCGCGTTCGTCCGCATCCTCCAACTTGGTGACACAGACCCACGCTCGCCATATTCTGATCAAAACCTCGCCGCAACTGTCCGACGAGGAAACCCGCCAGCGCTTGGCTCAACTGCGTCAGCGCATTCAGAACGGCGAGGATTTCGCGGTCGTGGCCCGCGCCAATTCCGAGGATACCCCTTCCGCCGAGCGCGGCGGCGATCTGGGTTGGGTGACGCCAGGGATGTTGGTGCCGCGGTTCGAGCAGGCGATGAACGAACTACAGCCCGGCGAAATCAGTGCGCCATTCAAGACGCCGTTCGGTTGGCATATCGTTCAGGTGCGGGAACGGCGTCAGGGGCCGGCGTCGACCGAAGCCAACCGCGCCCGAGTACGCGAGGCGTTGCTGCGGCGGCGGGCCGACGAAGAATGGGAACAGACTTTGCGCCGCTTGCGTGAGGAAGCTTATGTGGAAATCCGCCTGCAGCCGGCGGCGGCTTCGGCGGAGAGTTCCGCTCCGCCAGCGCAGTGAGCGCTGCTTTGGCGCATCGCCCCCGCAAGCGCTTCGGCCAACATTTCCTGCGTGATCCCAGCGTACTTGAACGCATCGTCGCGACGATCCGACCGGTGCCGGGCGACCATTTGGTGGAAATCGGCCCTGGCCTGGGGGCGCTGACCCGGCCGTTGCTGGCCGCCGTCGGCGAGTTGGACGCCGTGGAACTGGACCGCGATCTACTGGAACCGCTGCGGGTCCATTGCGCGGATATCGGTAGGTTGCGACTTCATCACGCCGATGCGCTGAAGTTCGATTTCACCGCATTGCGTGGCACGGGTCCCCGCTTGCGGGTGGTCGGCAACCTGCCCTACAACATCTCCACTCCCTTGCTGTTCCATCTGCTGGATCAGGCCAATCACCTGTGCGACCTGCATTTTATGCTGCAACAGGATGTGGTGGAGCGGATGGCGGCAGGTCCGAGCGAGGAGGCTTATGGTCGACTGTCGGTGATGCTGCAGTACCGCTGCCAAGTCGAGCCGTTGTTCACGGTGGGACCGGAAGCGTTCCAGCCACCGCCCAAGGTCCGGTCGGCGGTGGTGCGCTTGGTTCCACGTGAAACATCGCCCGTCGCGGTGCGGGACGAGCGACGATTCGCCGAGGTGGTGCGCCGAGCGTTCGCCCAGCGCCGCAAGACCTTGCGCAATGCCTTGCGCGGCTGGTTGGACCTTGCCCAGATCGAAGCGGCGGGCGTCGATCCTGGCGCCCGGCCGGAAACGCTGGATCTGGCGGCATTCGCGGCGTTGAGCGCGGTCGCCCCCTGAAGTCGATCCGACGACCAAAATTCGCGGGGCCTATTTGAGGTGCTGCCCCAGCATGTCACACAGCGTCAGAGTGCTGGAGATCGTTGGGGAAGGCGCGCCAGTGCGCGCTGGCCCGGTCAGCCACGGGCGTGGCGCCGATGCGGACCCGGCAGCGATCATCCCGTGGTCCCATCCTTGTCCGCCGCCTAGACGTTGAAGCGGAAGTGCATGACGTCGCCTTCCTGGACCATGTAGTCCTTGCCCTCCAATCGCCACTTACCCGCCTCTCGGGCGCCGGATTCGCCGCCGCAGGCGA
>JAGRHI010000216.1:11350-15910 GCA_020445045.1 Candidatus Competibacteraceae bacterium | reverse complement strand
CCGAGCCCGATGGCGGGCAGCCATTCGGCGCGGTCGAGCAGCTTGCGGTATTCCAGCGCGGTGGCGGCGGTGAGCCAGCCGCAGTTGCGTCCCATGACTTCGTGGACGATCAACATGCGCGGGTTGGCGTTGTTTTCGGCGACGACATTCTGGAAGTAGCGGGCGCCCTGTTCGGCGGCGGTCCAGGCGCCCAGCGATTGCTTGATCGGGTACACGTCGTTGTCGACGGTCTTGGGCAGACCGATGACCGTGAGTCCGTAGTCGTTGGTGGCCAGAAAGGCGGCGAGATCGGCGGCGGCGGTATTGGTGTCGTCCCCGCCGACGGTATGAAGCACGTCGACGCCATCCTTGATCAGTTGGTCGGCGGCGACTTTCTGCGGATCCTCGCCCTCTTTGATCAGGCCGCGCTTCACGCAGTCCTTGACGTTGGTGAGCTTGACTCGGCTGTTGCCGATGGGCGAGCCGCCGAAGCCATGCAGCAGCCGGGCTTTTTCGCGAATTTCTGGAGTGACCACGTAGGAATCACCCAGCAGGAGTCCTTTGTAGCCGCTGTGATAGCAGATGATGTCGATGCTGGGATCGACCTCGGTATAGCGTTCGATGAGGCCGCCAACGGCCGAGCTGAGGCAGGGGGCCAAACCGCCCGCCGTGAGGATCGCGACTTTCTTGGGTTTGCTCATGGGAGACATTAACCTCACTAAATTAAAGGAAGGCAAAGGGAACGGCTAAAAACAATCTAAGATAGTAGGGTGAGTTTCGTCATTGAACAACGCGCGGTGCGCGGAAATTATTTCCGCTGTCGGTCGGCGGGGTTGCCAGTCCCTGGCCTCGCATTCAGCCTTTCAGCAACGAGCGGATCGCCGACGAACTCGTGACCTTGCCTTCGCCGCGATAGGCTTCATGCTGAGCCTCGATGTCATCGAGCTTGTAGAGATAGTTCACCATCAGCCCGGCCGACTGGGCGATGCCCTGCGGCGAGGTGTTGGCCAACCAGTTCAGCCGCTCGATGCGCGCGCCGTTCGATAGATGAAAATGGGCGACGCGGTCGAACGCCGAACCGCCTTCGCGTTTCTCCTTGGCCAGAAAGCGGGCGCACAGCCGTAGCAGCGGTTTTTTCAACACCTTGGCCAGTTCCTGGTTTTGAGGCCAGTCCGGCATTTGCAGCAGGCTCGACAGCGAAGCGGGTTCCTTGCCAGCGCCGGCGGCGGTGGTCAGCGCTTTCCGTTCGGTGGCGGTCAGTAGTTCCGCTTCCGCGTCCTGGCCGGGTTCGTTCAACTTGCCGTCCAGCCAACGGCGGAAGCCGGGGATCGGCGACAGGGTGGCGAAGATCTTGAGGTTCTTGAATTCCTGGGTCAGTTCGTCCACCACTCGCTTGATCAGGAAGTTGCCGAAACTGATACCGCTCAGACCTTCGTGGGCATTGGAAATGGAGTAGAAGATGGCGGTATCGGCGCTATCGGGATCGAGCACCGGCGCGGCTTCGTCCAGCAGGGTATGCACGTTGTCGGCGATGCCATGGACCAGCGCCACCTGGACGATGATCAGCGGTTCGTTGGCCATGCGTGGGTGGAAGAAGGCGAAACAGCGTCGATCGGCGCTGAGTCGGTTCTTCAGGTCGTCCCAGCTCTTGATCGGATGCACCGCCTCGTAAGCGATCACTTTTTCCAGCAGTGCCGCCGGCGAATCCCAACTGATGCGTCGCAACTCCAGAAAGCCGACGTCGAACCAGGAGACCAGCAACGACAACAGATCGCGTTCCAACGCCGCCAGCGCCGGGTCGCCCTTGCGCCAGCTCAGCAATTCCGCGCGCAGGTCCACCAGGAAGTGGAAGCCTTCGGGTAGGGCGTTGAGCTGGGTCAACAGTCGCAGCCGTGGCGGTTGCAGGGCTTGGCGCAACGTCCGCTCGGCCTTGGCGCGCTCGTCATGATTGTCCCCCGCTTTTTGCAGCGCCGTCACCGCCTTGTTCACCGCCCGATGGTCGATATCGAACTCCCGAGCGAGAATTTGCAGAAACCGCTTGCGACCCTGGGCGTTGAGCGAGAGGTAAATTCGCCCCAGATTGGCGGCCCGGGCGCGGGCGGACACTTCGCCACCACGCGCCTCCAGGCAGTCGCGCATTTGGTCCTTCAGCGCCTCCATGTCCTTTTCCGGCAGATTGGGACTGGGTGCCGCGAATAGCCCTTCTCGCCAGTCGGCCATTTCCCGCCAAGCCTCGCGGAGGTTGTACATGGTGCGGTTCAACAGGCTGGCCCGGGTGACTTCAGGCTCGCGGGTGGTCAGTTCGGGCATGGCGGGATTACCTAACTTTAGCAAGAGGCTGCCGTATCGGATGGGTATGGCGGAGAGCCGCGCATTGCTGGCGTCGAGAAGTCCGCGTGGACACCGACTTCTCAAAGTATAGCGCTAGCCTAGCTGAAGCAGGGATTTGTAAGGCGTTGCCGGGTCGATGGAGGGCTTGGCGTGGGCAAGGAGGAATACCCCGCCACCCCCTCGGCGGGGGTGGCGGGATCGCCGGGGGTCGCGCCGAAAAACGGCGCTCAGAACTGTTCTTCGGTCAGCGCCATGATGGAAACGCCGCCGTTCTGGATCGAACGCAGCAGTGCGCCCGCCTTGGGCAGCAGGTGTTCGACGTAGAAGCGGGCGGTGACCAGCTTGGCTTCGTGGAAGACCGAATCCTCGCCGGTCAGCAGCTTGCTCTGGGCCACCCGCGCGGCGCGGGCCATCTGCCAGCCGCCGCAGACGGTGCCGACCAGCATCATATAGTCCACCGCCACCGCCATCGCGTGGTTGGGGTCGCCACTGGCCAGCATCCGCTCGGTGGCTTCGCTCAGCGCCTGTACGCCGTCGCGCAGCCCGCCGCGGATCACCGCCATGTCATCGCCGGGGATCGGGTCCAGCGTCTTGGCGGTCGCTTCGATCTCGGCGATCAGGGTCCGCATCGCGGCGCCCTTGTCCATGTTCAGTTTGCGGCCAGCCAAATCGGCGGCCTGAATGCCGGTGGTGCCCTCGTAGATGGTGGTGATGCGAGCATCGCGCAGGTGTTGGCAGGCGCCACTTTCCTCGACATAACCCATGCCGCCGTGGACTTGCAGTCCCAGCGAGGCGATTTCGATGCCGAGTTCGGTGGACCAGCCCTTGACCACCGGAATCAGCAGGTCCACCCGGGCCTGATGGGTTTGGCGGATCGCCGGGTCGGGGTGGTGGCGGGCCAGATCCAGGTGCATGGCGACCACATAGGCCAGGGCGCGCATCGCCTCGTTTTGCGCCTTCATGGTCATCAGCATCCGCCGGACGTCGGGGTGGTGAATGATGGCGATTCGGTCACCGCTCTTGGCGCCGGCCGGGCGGCCTTGCACCCGGTCCTTGGCGTATTCTCGGGCGGCCTGATAAGCGCGCTCGGCGATGGCCAGTCCTTGCAGTCCGACTTTGAAGCGGGCCTCGTTCATCATGATGAACATATAGGCCAGCCCCTTGTTCTCCTCACCGACGAGATAGCCGATCGCCCCATCCCGATCACCGAAGGCCATCACGCAAGTTGGACTGGCGTGGATACCCAGCTTGTGTTCGATGGACACGGCGTGGACGTCGTTGCGCGCGCCCAGCGAGCCGTCCGGGTTGACCAGGAACTTGGGTACGATGAACAGCGAGATGCCCTTGACCCCTTCCGGCGCGTCCGGGGTGCGGGCGAGCACCAGATGGATGGTGTTCTCGGTCATGTCGTGATCGCCCCAGGTGATGAAGATCTTCTGACCGAAAATCTGGTAATGATCGCCCTGGGGAACGGCGCGGGTCCGCACCGCCGACAGGTCGGAGCCGGCCTGCGGTTCGGTCAGGTTCATGGTGCCGGTCCACTCGCCGCTGACCATGTTCGGCAGGTACAGCGCCCGCTGCTCGGCGGACCCGGCGCGGCTGATCGCCTCGATCGCGCCGGCATTGAGCATGGGGCACAGCGCGAAGGACATGTTGGCCGAATTCCACATCTCCTGGGTGGCGGTGTTGAACAGCTCCGGCAAGCCTTGGCCGCCGTGTTCCACAGGGCTGCTGATACCGTTCCAGCCGCCTTCGATGAAGCTCCGATATGCCTCGGTGAAGCCGGCGGCGGGAATGACTCCAGCGGGACCGATCCGGGCGCCCTGCACGTCGCCCGGCTTGTTGATCGGCGCCAGCACCTCGGTGGCCAGTTTGGCGGCTTCCTCCAGCACGGCTTCCAGCAGCTCCGGGCCAACCTCCTGTTCGGCGAAGGCGGGGAGAGCGGCCACCTTGGAGAGGTCGGCCAGTTCGTTGATGACAAACCGCATGTCGCGGATCGGGGCGAAATAGGCGGTCATGACGCCTCCTTGAACATTCGGGGAACAGCGATGAAAAACCTCGCCCCGCCCTCGCCCCGCATTGGGGGAAATGGTCGGAGCGGGGAAGCAGGGGACAGCCGGCGGGTCGTCAGCCGGCGGCTTTCAGCTTGTCCAATTCCTTGGACAGTTCGGGGACCGCGGCGAACAGATCGGCGACCAGCCCGTAATCGGCCACCTGGAAGATTGGCGCTTCCTCGTCCTTGTTGATGGC
>JAGRHI010000216.1:0-11304 GCA_020445045.1 Candidatus Competibacteraceae bacterium | reverse complement strand
GCGCCCGAGATGCCGACGGCGACGTACAGTTCGGGCGCGACCACCTTGCCGGTTTGACCGACCTGGTAGTCGTTGGGCACGAAGCCGGCGTCCACCGCGGCGCGAGAGGCGCCCACCGCCGCGCCTAACTTGTCGGCGATGTCTTCCAGCAGCTTGAAGTTGTCGCCGTTGCCCATGCCGCGCCCGCCGGAAACGATGATGCGGGCGGCGGTCAACTCGGGCCGATCGGATTGGGTCAGTTGCTGGCCGACGAAGCTCGATACGCCGGCATCGGCCGCGGGCGTGACGGTTTCAATCGCGGCGGAACCGCCGGTGGCTGTTGCCGCTGGGAAAGCGGTGCCGCGCACGGTCATGACCTTGATCGGATCCTTGGACTGGACGGTGGCCAGCACGTTGCCGGCGTAGATCGGGCGGACGAAAGTATCGGCGCCGTCGATCTTGATGACATCGGAGATTTGCGCCACGTCCAGCAGCGCGGCGACCCTCGGCAGGGTGTTCTTGCCAGCGGCGGTGGCCGGAGCCAGGATGTGGGTATGGCCGCTCGCCAGCCCGACCACCAGTGCCGCCAGGTTTTCGGCAAGTTGGTGGGCGTAGTGTGGGGCGTCGGCGACCAGCACTTTCTTGACGCCCGCGACCTGGGCGGCGGCCTCGGCGACCGCGCCGCAGTCGTGGCCGGCCACCAGCACGGCGATATCCTCGCCCAGTTGCGTGGCGGCGGTGACGGTGTTCAGGGTCGCCGCCTTGAGGGCGGCGTTGTCGTGTTCGGCAATGACCAGGATGCTCATGATTCGATTCCAGCGGGCTTAGATGACGTGGGCTTCGTTGTGCAGCTTGTCCACCAGTTCGGCGACGCCGCCGACCTTGATGCCGGCCTGGCGCTTGGGTGGTTCCTGCACCTTCAGGGTGACCAGTCGCGGCGCGACGTCCACGCCCAGATCGGCCGGTTTGAGCACCTCCAACGGTTTCTTCTTGGCTTTCATGATGTTGGGTAGCTTGACGAAGCGCGGCTCGTTCAGGCGCAGATCGGCGGTGACTAGGACGGGCAGTTTCAGCGCCACGGTTTCCAGGCCGCCGTCGATCTCGCGGGTGACGTTGACCGTCCCGTCGCCGAGTTCGACCTTGGAGGCGAAAGTGCCCTGTGGCCAGCCGAGCAGCGCCGCCAGCATCTGGCCGGTCTGGTTGGCGTCGTCGTCGATGGCCTGCTTGCCGAGAATGACCAAATCCGGATTTTCCTTCTCGACCACCGCCTTGAGCAGTTTGGCCACCGCCAGTGGTTGCAGCTCGGCGTCGGTTTCCACCAGGATGCCGCGGTCGGCGCCCATCGCCAGCGCGGTGCGGATGGTGTCCTGACAGGCGGCGACGCCCAGCGAGATCGCCACGATTTCCTGGGCTTTACCCGCCTCCCGCAGGCGGACTGCTTCTTCCACGGCGATTTCATCGAACGGGTTCATGGACATCTTGACGTTGGCGGTTTCGACACCGGTGCCGTCCGCTTTCGCCCGTACCTTGACGTTGTAGTCAACGACCCGTTTTACGGCGACTAAAATCTTCATCGTTCACCTTTGCGTGGGATTGCTCAAAATTTTAAGTGGCGGCGTGGACGCTCGGCCGGGAGCGTGGCGCAAACCCGGCCTGTCGAGCGCACGCGGCTTTTCGGGTTGGATGGTGCATACAGAGTGACCGGATCGATGATGGGGTCGCGCCGGTGGCGTCCGAAACCATAAGTTCGTCCGGGTTAAGGCTCGTTAAGTTATGGTATTTATTCACTCCCGGCGATGCAATGGATTTATTGGCCACGGTTGGGAGTGGCGTCGGGAGCGTCGGGAGCGTCGAGAGCGTCGGTTCGTGGTGAGGCCGGTCGATTCGAAGGTCTGGCATCCAGTCGGGAAATTCCCACTATTTCGCTCGGTCGTGTAGGCTATGCGCCGCCCGTACGTAGCGGCGATGTTGTTCGCCGGAATCCTTCCCTCTATATCGGAGAAACTCCATGTACCCCACTCACGAAGGCTATAACGACACTCTGCATGGCTACTATCTGGAAGATCTCCGGGTTGGCATGAGCGCGTCCCACGCCAAGACCGTCACCGAAACCGACGTGGTCATGTTCGCTGGCCTGACTGGCGATAACAATCCGATCCATTGCAACGAAGTATTCGCCGCGCAGACGCGGTTCAAGGGCCGCATCGCGCACGGCATGTTCTGCGCCGGCCTGATTTCCTGCGTGGCCGGCACCCGTCTGCCCGGACCGGGCGCGGTATACGTGGATCAGCAGTTACGCTTCACGGCGCCGGTTCGAATCGGCGATACCGTCACCGCGGTTTGCACGGTTCAGGAAATCGTTGCGGAGCGCCGGCGAGTCATCATGAGCACCACTTGTACCGTGGCGGACACGGTGGTGGTGGAAGGGAGCGCCACCTTCGTGGTGAACCGCCGCAATCCCTGAGGCGGCGAATGGACGATGGTCTTACTCTTCCATGATGATCCGGAAGCCGGTTGTCGCATCGCGATAGCTGGGTTTCCGGGGCATGCGCTTGGCCGAGCGCACGTCCCCCGCGCCGTTGTTCCAGGAGCCGCCCCGAACGACCCGTAAGCCTTCGGTGGCGCGTTGGTCGGAACAGCGCTGCTCCTGGCCGGTATAGGCCGGATCGTAATCGGAGCAAGTCCATTCCCAGACGTTGCCGGCCATGTCGTGCAAACCCAGTGCGTTCGGTTGGTAGGTGCCGACCGGCGCGGTGACCGCTTGACCGTCGTCCAGGGTGCCGATGGACGCGCCGGTCGGATCGTTGCGGTCGGAAAAGTTGGCATGGCGGGGGTCGATATCGTTACCCCAGTAGTAACGGGTGACGGCGCCGGCGCGGGCGGCATATTCCCATTCGGCCTCGGTGGGTAGCCGGAAACGCTGACCGGCGCCCGTTTCCCAGGACAGCCATTCGGCGAAGGCCGCGGCGTCGCCCCAGTCGACTTGAACGACGGGTTGTTGGTTTCCATTCAGCGAGCGGCCTTGAAAGGAACCGCTGTCATGGCTGGGTTTGAAGCGCCGGTACTGGCTATTGGTGACCTCGGTGTTGCCGATCCAGAATCCCTTTACGCAGACTTGGTGGGTTGATTCGTCACCACCCCGATCCCGTTCGTTGGTGGGGCTGCCCATGTCGAAGCAACCACCCTCGACCCAATGTAGTTCCATGCCCGTGATGTTGTTGGTCCGGGTTTTGATCTTGGCGCCCGGTTGCTGCTGGGCGGCGAGTAGTTTGGAGCGGGTGGCGACGACCGCGGGATGGTTTGGATCGACGGTTGCCGCTCGATTCAGAAAACTGTCGGCCACGGACCAGTTACGGCTGGCAATCGCCTGGCGGGCCTGTTCAAGGTAGCGCGCGATCTCGGCCTGGCGTTGCCGGGCGGTTTCCTGGGCGTGGCGGTCGGCTGCTTCCTGTTCCCGTTGTTGCAGCGTCACTTCTTCTTGCCGGTTCTGTTTCCGAACGTTCTGATAGTACTCGTAAGCGAACAGCCCGGTGCCCGAGAGCCCTAAGGCAGCGAATGCGGCCAACAGAACATGCGTCCAGTTGACCGACTTTAAACCATCGGGCAAGGGTCGAGCCGATGGCGGGCGCGTGGAGGGCTCGACCACGCTCGATCGCCGTGATGCGGCCGGTTCGACCGCCGGTGGAGAGCGAGTCGGCGAAGACGTTTCCAATTGCGTCCGGGGGGTGCTTGTCATGCCTTCGCGTCTGGTCGCCGTGGCTTTTCGCAGGTGCTCTATCGCGGAACCTGGCGCGCGGTTGAGTAGAGGCGATGTTTGGGAACTTGGCGCGCGGTTGAGTAGGGGCGATGTTTGGTTGGTCAGGAATGGCGATTCGGTCTCGGCGGCGTTGGTCGGAGGCGCCGGCATCGATTTTGGCTTCGGCTCCGATGCGGGCTCTTCCAGATGATCCCAAATATCTTCCAATAGATTCATTGAGGTCGGGTCGGCATGCGCCGGTGTCGCCGGTGTCGCCGGTGTCGCCGGTGTCGCCGGTGTCGCTGGCGCCGCGTTGCTCGATGCCAGATCGGCAAGCGTCCAACTTGGTTTGTCGCTCGGCGTAAAAGCAGCCAGGTCGATGCGCTGGGAGGGGCGGGAATTGGTGGTCCGCGGCTGAGAAGGTCGGCGCGAGACTCGGGTGCGGCCCGACCAAACGTCGTCCTCGGATTGATCCATGCGGGCGGAGGAAGAGGACGGTACGCTATCGGCAAGAGGCTCGAGTTCTGGTATGTCGATGCGTTGGGATAGTTCGAGTAGTTCGGGTGTGATCGGCGGTACTTGCGAAAAGTCGGCCTGTTCGTTGGAGCGTTCGGCTGCCCACAAGGCTTCCTGCATGGCGGCGATGCTTTGGAAGCGATCCTCCGGGCGCACGGCCAGTGCCCGGTCGACCATTTGGAGTAGGTTGTGCGAGTACAGTCCGGCTCCCGCCTCGATCGCGGGTTGCACCGGATCCTTGAGCACCCGGCCCGGCGCCTCGACCGGCGGCGCACCGGTGATGCAGCGATACAGCACGGCGCCGAGCGCGTAAATATCGGTCCACGGGCCGTAATCTTCGCCGACCGTGACATATTGCTCGATCGGCGAATAGCCTGGCGTCACCACGCTGGTGACGCTGCGGCTGCGCCGGCCCAGCGCTTGGCGCGCGGCGCCGAAATCGATGAGCATGATGTGACCGTCGGCCTTGCGCAGATAGAGGTTGCTGGGTTTGAGGTCGCGGTGCAGGTAGCCCTGGCCGTGGACGGCTTCCAAGGCGGGCAGCACATCGGCCAGCAAGCGGCGCAGTTCGCCCTCGGGCAGGATGCCGCCCCGTTGCAGCAGGGCGCTCATCGACTCCCCTTCCTCGAACTCCATGACGATGTAGGCGCTGCCGTTGGCCGTAAAGTAGTCGCGCACGCGCACTACGCAGGGGTGGTGGATCTGGACCAGGATCTTGGCTTCGTCCAGGAAACGCTGTAGGCCCCAATCGTAGGAAGGTGGCTCGCCGCTTTTGGCCGGGATCTGGCCTTGGGCGTTGGGGCGGACGGTCGTGCCGTTGCGGTCACGGTACGCCCATTCGGCCGGGAAGTATTCCTTGATGGCGACCTCGTTTTCCAACGCCTCGTGCATTGCCCGATAAGTGATGCCGAAGCCGCCAGCGCCCAGCACGCCATCGATCTGATAGCGGTGCAGGCTGAAACCTCTGGGCAATGCGTTCGTTTCTTCGGTCATCGAGTTTCCGTTTGGTTGATGGGCGCGGCGGGTCGGGAAGGCACTGACGGTAAACCGGCGGTGCTAGCGATCGCGGTCGAACCAGGATGCCAGGCCCGCCGATAGTCGTCGTAGCCAGGGCATGTGGTCGCCGGTGGCGATGCCCGCGCCCGCGCGCAGCAGGACCAGGGTGGCGTTATCCGCCATCGCTCCCCCGCGTCGCGCCGCTTGTTCGGCCAGCAGCCGGGCGGCGGTGGCCGGACCGTGGTCGGCGGCGGCGGTCCAGAATTCGGTCTCGGCGATGTGTTCCCAGATGCCATCCGAGCACAGCACCAGCAAATCGCCGGGTTGGACGGCAAATTGGCCTTTGTCGGGTCTGGGGTGCTCCTCGCCACCCAGGCAACGGTAGATCCGGTTCTGCGCCGGATGGGTCGCCATTTGCGATTCGTCGATTTCCCCCATATCCATCAAGAGCTGCACGGCGGAATGATCGCGGGTGCGCATCAGGCGTCGGCCGCGGCGGAAATGGTAGAGCCGGCTATCGCCGATGTTCAGCCAATGGGCGCTGTCGCGGTCGAGCCAGACCATCACCACGGTGCTGCGAGCCGTTTCCGACTGACGGTTGATGGCGTCGTGCATCCGCTGGCATAAGTGGTCGAGCGCGGTGCTGGGGTCGTCGAGCGGCGGGATCGGCAGGTCCTGGATGAAATCCCGGGCCACGTCGATGACGATCTGGGCGCCCAGGGCGCCATCGAGATGGCCACCCATGCCGTCGGCCACCACGGCCAGCAGGGCGTGCTGGTTGGGCAGTTGGAAAATCCCCCAGCGGTCCTGTTGTTCGTGGCGGCCGCCTTGCTGGCTGGCGGTGCCAGGTTCCCACTGGGGGATCGGACTGGGTTGGGTCGGACTCACAACGGTACCTCCGGCGGCCGGATCGGGCCGGTGACGGCAGCCGGTGGAGCGAAGGCTGCGGTGGACGGGCGGAAAGAGGTTACCCAAGCCGGAACCAGGCTGGAGGAACGATGGATGGTGCGAGCATATCGCCCGGGCATGCAAATCTCCTCGGCAATACTCTGGACAGTCCTGACGGGTGATTGCGGAGCGGTTTCCGGCACCGCGCGGGTGCCGGGTTCGAGCCGCGTCCTCCGCTTCGACGAGTCGCGCAATTATCTTACCGACCGCGGGGGACAAACAATCCAAAATTCCAGCCTCATCGTCATCGGAATCGGAGATGGCCGAGGGACAGTCGTTAACCAGTGGCTTTACAGTAGCTTGAGGATCTCCTCGGCATGATGGGTGGCGTCCGGATGATCGATAATATGGGCGATGTGACCACTTTCGTCGATGAGAAATGTCATGCGGTTGGCCACGCCGAACAGGTTGGTCCCGGTTCCCACCAGTCCGCCGCCGCCGCCGATCGCCCCGTAGGCCCGGCTAACGGCGCCGTCGGTATCGGCCACCAGCGGGAAGGGGATGTTGTATTTTTCGGTGAAGCGCTGATGGCTGGCGACATCCTGGGTGGAGACGCCCAAAACGGCGGCATCCTGGTCTTGAATTTCCTGATGGTGGTCGCGCAGGGAGCAGGCTTGTTTGGTACAGCCCGGTGTGTCGTCCATCGGATAAAAATACAGCACCAGCTTTTTGCCGAAGTAATCGGATAGCTTGATCGCGCTACCGTCGGTGGCGGTGGCGGTGAACTGGGGGGCGGGGTCGCCGATTTTCAACTTCATCGTTGTATTCTCACGGGTGGTTTGCAACAAAAGGCCGGTTCGCACCGCAATCTTGGGGGATGGGTTTGACCGGGGTCATGCGGACAAGCGGTTTTCGATACCGAATGGGTGGCGCGGTCCGCGCCAGTGTTTTTGACCGGTCGATTTTGGAAAACTTCCGGACCGTGCGCCACCTTTGGTAATTATGGCCAATCGTCGCGGCAATCGCGGCCGATCGGTGGCGTGGTCACCAATAAATGCCGCGGGTGAGCTGCGCGAAGGAAATTTGCTCCAGTGAGGGTTCCTGGGTGTCGGGTTGTTGACTCTTGGCCGCGCTCGATTCGGGGAACAGGCGGAACGCGGTATTCATGATCACGGCGTAAACCTTGGGCGCCACGGCGTGCAGCACCTGGGCGAAGATGCCAACCCGGGTGGCGATGCGCTCCGGCCGGTCGATGATGGCCTGCACGATCAGATCCGCCGCCTCCTCCGGACTGAGGGTGGGCACATGCTCATAGATCTTGGTCGGCGCGATCATCGCGGTGCGCACCAGCGGCATGTTGATGGTGGTGAATTCGATGCCACTGTCGGAAAACTCGGCCGCCGCGCAGCGCGAAAAGGCGTCCAGCGCCGCCTTGGAGGCGACATAGGCCGAAAAGCGTGGCGCATTGCTGAGCACGCCGATCGAAGAGATGTTGATGATGTGACCGCGCTTCTTTTGCAGCATGCTGGGGATGAACCCCATGATCAGCCGCAGCGCGCCGAAGTAATTGAGCTGCATGGTGCGCTCGTAGTCGTGGAAGCGATCCAGCGAATTCTCGATGGCGCGGCGGATCGAGCGACCGGCGTTGTTGACCAGGATATCCACCCCGCCGTGATCGTCCAGCACCCGCCGCAGCAGCGCATCGCAGGAGGCGACATCGGCGACATCGGCGATGTGGATGAAAGCCTGGCCGCCGCGTTCCTCGATGTCCCGTTGGGTGTCCAGTAGTTTTTCCTCGGTGCGGGCGACGAGGAGGGTTTTGGCGCCGGCTTCGGCGATCTTGAGCGCGGCGGCCTTGCCGATGCCGGCGGAGGCGCCGGTGATCATCACTACTTTGTCCTTGACCGCGCCGCTCAGACTGCGGTCGATGAACAGATCGGGATCGAGATGGCGCTCCCAGTAGTCCCACAATCGCCAGGCGTAGGTTTCCAGCGGCGGCACGGCGATGTCGGTGCCCTGAAGCGCCTTGAGCGTTTCGCGGCAGTCGAAGCGGGTGGGGTAGTTGATCAGGCTCATGACGTCCGGTGGAATGCCAAGATCCTGGAGGATCTGGTCCTTGATGCGTTGCACCGGCTTGAGGCGAGCCAGCCCAGCCTTAATGATGTCGGGCACGAAGGCGAACATCAGGGCATTGAAGCGCAGGCTCATTTCCGGCGCGTGGGCGGCGTGGGCGAACAGGTTGAGGATGTCGCCGACCCGGCGCGGGTTGGGGTCCACCAGATGGAAGCACTGGCCGTCCAGCCCCGGTTGGTGGGCAATATGGTCCATGGCGTCGACGATGAAGTTGACGGGCACCAGGTTCAAGCGGCCGCCCTCGATGCCGATCATGGGCATCCAAGGCGGCAACAGCTTGCGTATTTTCTGGATCAGCTTGAAGAAGTAGTAGGGACCATCGATCTTGTCCATTTCACCGGTGCGCGAATCGCCGACCACCGCGCCGGGCCGGTAGACTCGCCATGGACGCGAGCATTCGCGCCGGACGATGCCTTCGGATTCGTGCTTGGTCCGGTAGTAGGGATGGTTGAGTCCCTCGGCTTCCTCGAACATGTCCTCGCGGAACACGCCCTCGTACAGGCCGGCGGCGGCGATGGAACTGGTCAGGTGGAAGCAGCCGGCCTCGATCGCCTCGGCAAAGGCGACTACGTTGCGGGTGCCTTCGATGTTGACCTGCTCCTGAATTTCGGCGCTGGCTTTGAGATCGTAGATCGCCGCCAGGTGGATCAGGTGATGGATGCCGCCCTTGAGCCAAGCGAGATCGGAGTCGGACAGGCCCAACCGCGGTTGAGTCAGGTCGCCGACGATGGGAAAAGTACGGTTGGCGGCGCTACCCCAACGCTGGCGTAACTGTTCCACCGTGGGCAGTTCGCGTTCCAGGATCAGGTAATAAACGTGACCGTCCTGGCGCTGTAGCAGCTTCTCGACGAGGCGGCGGCCGATAAAACCGGAAGCGCCGGTTATGAAATAATTCATGCTGTTGGCTCCTGGTCGCGACTGTGCCTTGGTCACGAAATGATTATAGGGTCGGCGATTCGGAAAATCCTTGTCTTACTGGTAATGGCCGCCGGACCGAAACGTAGTGAGTCCAGGATTGCGAAGGAAAGGTAGTGGGTGGCGCCGATGATCGGTGGACCCCATTGGAACTCGATGCCCCGGCGCGTTTGCCCTCTGGCCGAGGTGGGTCGCTTCAGCTCAGATATTCCTGGCTGATTTGGCCCAGCAACTGCCGGGCCTCGTCGTTGAGGAAGGGACTAACCAGCGACAGTACCTGGTAGACGCCGCAAGCGAGGTGGTTACTGTCGCTATCGCAGTTTGGCGCGACGGCGTCGGTGCCGATACTCTGGAAGTTCAACCAGTAGGTGGCCACCACCGCGATGTTGCGGGTCAGCGCCGTGATGTCTTCACGAGTGGCGATCATGACGCCGGCTTCCACCAAACCCTGGCAGATGGTGGTGGCGGTACTCATCTTGCGCTCCAGAATGCGACGAAAATGAGTTCGCAGTTTCTTGCTGCGGTTCAGAATGTTGTTCAGATTGCGGTAGAGGAAGCGGTATTCCCAAATGGTTTCGAAGACCAGATGCAGGTAGAGCCACATGTCTTCCATGTCCGGGACGCGGCGCTGGGGCGCCTGTAGGGCCGCTTCCATGCGGCGCTCGAATTGCTGGAACAGCAGGGTGACGATTTCGTCCTTGTTGCGGAAGTGGTAGTACAGATTGCCCGGGCTGATGTCCATTTCGTCGGCGATATGATTGGTGGTGATGCGAGATTCGCCGCGTTCGTTGAAGAGTCGCAGACTGGTTTGCAGGATGCGGTCTCGAGTCTTCATGGGCGCCGGTGGGTTCGGATGGGACATTGAAATAAGAGCAGATGGGATTTCCCGCTAATTGTGGGTGGATTTGTATTATTTTCCAGTGGTCCCATCCGGCCGGGTCATCTATGTAAATACAAATACCGGAGGAAAATCAAGTGAAAAGAATCTGGTTGCGCGAGTATCCGGAAGGAGTGCCGGCCGAAATCGACCTGAACGAATTTGCATCCCTAAAGGACATTCTGGAAAAAAGCTGCCGACGCTTTGCTGATTTGCCGGCCTATTCCAATATGGGCGTGACCTTGCGCTATCGGGACATCGATCGGATCAGCCGCGATTTCGGCGCCTACCTGCAAGGACGGGGGTTGGGTAAGGGTGAGCGGGTCGCCATCATGATGCCCAATGTCCTGCAATATCCGATCGCCCTGTTCGGCGCGTTGCGGGCTGGCTTGACGGTGGTCAACGTCAACCCACTGTACACGCCACGCGAGCTGGAGCATCAGCTCAAGGACTCCGGCGCGACCGCCATCGTCATCGTGGAAAATTTTGCCCACACCTTGCAGGGGGTGCTGGACAGGACGCCGGTCAAGACCATTGTCACCACTCAGTTGGGCGATTTGTTTCCCTTCCCCAAGCGCCCGCTGGTCAACTTCGTGGTCAAGTACCTCAAGAAAATGGTGCCGGCCTGGCGTATTCCAGACGCCGTGACATTTCGGCGGGCGCTGGTGATTGGCGCGAGGCAGACACTGCAAGAGGTGCCGCTGACGCATGACGATCTGGCGTTTCTACAATACACCGGCGGTACTACCGGCGTATCCAAGGGTGCGATGCTGACTCACGGCAACTTGGTGGCGAATCTGCAACAGGCATCGGCTTGGCTCAGTCCCTTTTCCCGATTGGCCGAGGAAACCGTCATCACCGCGCTGCCGCTGTATCACATCTTCTCGCTGACCGCCAATTGCCTGACCTTCATGAAGGTGGGTGGCCACAACATCCTGATCACCAACCCTCGCGACATGTCGGGCTTCGTCAAGGAACTGGCCAGGGTCCGCTTCACCGTCATCACCGGGGTGAACACGCTGTTCAACGGCCTGCTGCATGCGCCCGGTTTCGAGCGGCTGGATTTCAGCGCGCTCAAGATCAGCCTGGGCGGCGGCATGGCGGTGCAGCGGGCGGTGGCGGAAAACTGGAAGCGGGTGACCGGTATGTTGCTGATCGAGGCCTACGGCCTGACCGAAACCTCGCCGGCGGCCTGCATCAACCCACTGACCCTCCAGGAATACAACGGCAGCATCGGCTTGCCGATTCCGTCCACCGAACTGTC